>NZ_JBPCXO010000120.1:0-2985 GCF_051008435.1 Endozoicomonas sp.
CGGTTTGAGACAGTTTTTATGATTATTTGAGGCGAATAGCGAGCTATTCAACGAAAAGAATCATAAAAAATGGCCAAATCCGGCTTTTTCGCAGTAGGTCAGTGGTAAGTCCGACAGGCTCCTAGAGTCTGATCGCAACAAAAAGCAGTTTCACCGCTCACCGGTCAAACTGCTTTTTTTCAGTCAGAGACTGCCTGGGAAGTAGGAGTCGAGGTAAAAATTCAGTAGAACGAGTCAGATTTTTCCATCAATTCGTGCGAATAGTTGACCTATTTAATCGAATTGATCGGAAAATATGGCCGTTCTTTCTGGATTTTTAACCGACCCATTACTTTCCAGACAGCCTCTTTAGAGGAATGACAAAAGGGTGAAGCATCAATGACCTCCACGGAAACCGTGGCTGAGTCCGGAGCAGAGACGCTCCCTGAAGAGCAAGTACCGGAAACTCAATCAGGCTCAGAGCCTGATATCATTGAACACCAGATACTGGTCATGGGGCAGCCCATGGCCAAGCTGCCTGACGACCTTTATATTCCGCCGGATGCTTTACAGATATTCCTGGAAGCTTTTGAAGGTCCACTCGACCTGCTGCTCTATCTGATCAAGCGCAACAACATGGATATTCTCAATATTCAGGTCGCGGTGATCACTGAGCAATATATGAAATACGTCGACCTTATGGAGTCCGGACAATTCGAGCTGGCAGCTGAATACCTGGTCATGGCCGCCACCCTGGCCGAAATCAAGTCGCGCATGCTGCTGCCCAGAGTCTCAGAAGACGAAGATGAGGAAGAAGATCCCCGGGCCGAGCTGATTCGTCGTCTCCAGGAGTATGAGCGCTTCAAAAAAGCAGCCGAAGACATCGACCAGTTGCCCAGAATGACCCGGGACCTGCATGAAGCCAGCGCCTCTCCACCCGATCTGGAACAGGAACGCCCTCATCCAGAAGTCGATCTCAAGGAGATCATGCTGGCCATGGGAGAAATCCTCCGCCGGTCAGAAATGTATGTCAGTCACCAGGTGGAACAGGAAGCCCTGTCGACCCGTGAACGTATGAGTGAAGTATTGTCGATGCTGACCTCTGAACGCTTTACTCCGTTTGTTGCTCTGTTCCGGCTGGAAGAAGGCAAGCTTGGAGTCGTGGTCACCTTTATGGCGGTTATGGAACTGATCAAAGAATCCCTGATCGAACTGATACAGAACGAACCTTTTGGACCCATTCACGTTAAGGCCCGGATTGACTAATGGAAGCAGAACAGCTGCAAAAAATCCTGGAAGGAGCCCTGCTGGCCAGTCAGAAACCCCTGACCGTAGAAAAACTGGCGGCCCTGTTCCCGGAAGATCTCTATTCGGGGGAAGAATGCCCAGACGGCAACCAGATCCGTGAAGCATTGGTAGCCATCTCTGAAGCCTGTGAAGACAGGGGCTTTGAACTCAAGAAAGTGGCTTCAGGCTACCGTTTCCAGGTCAGGCAGGAATTGGCTCCCTGGGTCGGAAGGCTTTGGGAAGAGAAGCCACAGCGCTACACCCGGGCTCTGCTGGAAACGCTGGCACTGATTGCCTACCGACAGCCCATCACCCGGGGGGAAATTGAAGAAATCCGGGGGGTTGCCGTGAGCAGCAACATTATACGAACCCTTCAGGATCGGGAGTGGGTTCGGGTCGTGGGCCACCGGGATGTACCGGGCCGTCCGGCCATGTTTGCCACTACGCGTCAGTTTCTGGATTATTTTAATCTGGAAAACCTTAACGAACTGCCTCCTCTTTCAGAAATTCGCAATCTGGAAGAAGCCGCCAGAGAGCTGGCCGAAGCCAATGAGCAAAGCAAATTACCCGCTCAGAATGAAGAGGTTCAGGAAGTCATTGAAGTGGAAGAACAATCCGCAGAAGAGCTGTTTGCCGAGCTGGATGAGCTGGAAGCGGATCTGCCCGATAACTTTGACGATCTGATTCGCAAGAAAAAAGTCGAAGAACTGCCGTTGCCTGAACAGGAAACTGAAGCTTCAGTACCACAGGAAGACTCCCTCGAAGCTGAAGAGACAACACCGCAAGCCCTACCCCCTCAGGAAATATCCGACGAAAGCGAACTCTGAGTCAGTGCCCTATCAGTCAATTGGGTCTACCTTAGGTTATGTCCCGACTGACTGATTTCCGGAGTGCTCAGCCATGAAGTTTTTGCGACTGCCCTTTTTGTTCTCCCTGCTGCTTCTATCCCTGACTTCAACCATCACACCTGCCGATGACAACAAAGACCTTGAGGTGATGATGAAAGACTTTGTAAAAGCCTATGATCAGGGGGATGTAAAAGCCGTCGCCCAGTTCTACGTTCAGGATGACGGTATTGATGTCTGGGGAACCGCGAAAGATGAGCACGCCACCAATTTGAGTGAAGTCAAAGAGGCTCTGATGCGTGACTTCAAGGAAGCCAAAACCCGTATCACCACTCATAATAATCGAACCTTCACCCGTGGTGAAGCAGGCGTCATCCTGTCTGAATGGGCGGTTGAATATCAGCACCAGGGCAGCAGCGAGTGGAAACAAATCCCCCAGGTCAGAACCACACTGTATGTTGAGAAACGGGACGGTGTCTGGAAAATCCGTCATGCACACTGGTCCGACCCTCAGGTTTACCATCCCGATGGCCGCTCATTTCCTATCGACAAGAAATAAAAACCCTGGCCAACGAAGCGAGCTTATTCATGGCCTCATGGGTTGATCTAAACCTAATCAACGCTATTGGCGGCTTCCCGAATGATCATCAAAACCAGGAAGCCCTCAATGAAGAGAAAAGATCAGGACTATTGTTCTGCGATTAAATCAGCATTAGATGCTTCCTGTCTCACCGGGCTCAACCCGCCCCAGGAGCCTGTCGGACTTATGCTTTCGAGCATACTCTCTATTGAAGAGTCAGTAGAACGAGTCGACAGTCTTGAGCGTTCTAGACAGCTTCGATGGATTCGTGAGAATAGTTGACCTATTTAATCG
>NZ_JBPCXO010000121.1:0-3805 GCF_051008435.1 Endozoicomonas sp.
ATACGTCCTGGTTTATAAGGCAGTTCATTGAGTGTGGCGGTCAGGCTGGTGAGACTGAAGGCGTCGTTGTTAAAAATATCCAGTAAGCTCATCCCTGCTCTCCTGTTCTGAGAATGATATCCAGTGACGCCAGCTCACTGACGGCGGTGGTCTTTTGTTCGTCGGTGATGCCCTCCGGCCAAACCAGTAAGTCCTGATGCACTTCCGCCAGACGGGCAATGATGACTCCCTCCCCACCTGTAGCATCCGTAGTCACATGATCCCAAAGCACACCAGCGGCCATTTGCAGGCCACTCTCTCCATTAAGAGCTGCCGCTGGATCAAGTGGCCCAAACACATCCGTGGATGTATTCTTACCGAGGATCGTACCCGGCAGTAGTGTCAAGTCGGCAGCCAGCTCAACCAGCTCACGGCTAATGCTGTTGTTTCCTTCGGACACGATAAATTCGCCAGCGTGCACCGGCTCTGTCATCACAGGCATGATTTCAGTTCCTTTGAGAGGGTTGGATTGTCGGGTTAAGTGCGGGGTTAAGTGACAGCCTGACCGTTGCGCTTACGGTAGACGGCCTGAGTATTAATCAGAGGTTTGAGCGTCTGTTCTTGCTGGTTAGGGGTCAGACTGTTATCACTCCCGTCATCGTCCTGCACCAACAGATCAAACAGTTCCGTACGTACCTGCTCTTTGGACTTACCAGATTGGATATACTGACTGGCACGATCCGGTGAGTGCGCTGCAGTACAGAGGAACTTGATGGCTTCACACTCCGCCAGCCGGGCTTTTACATCCTCGATGCCTTGCTGCTGTCGGACAAACTGTTCCGCCATTTCCGGGTAACCGGCCTGATTGCACAGTGTCATCACCGCCAGGGCCTGTACACCCTTCTCCTCGTTGGGTTCAGGATCAGGCTGGTGTGGCGGATGCATAAAGCTGGAGAGATCAAAGCTGGCCGCCATTTTTACCGGGCTATCGACCTCATCAATCAGACCATGGCCTTCTGCTTCCGTTGCCGTAAACCAGGTTTCGTCATTCATCAGCTTGAACATGGCTTCTAGGTCCAGTTCACACCGACTGCAATAAGTCTGGGCAATCACCTCCGTGGTTTTATCCAGCATATCCGCCATTTTGCGTAATTCCCCAGCATCACCGCCCACCCAACCGAAGGGGTTATGAATCATCAACAGGGCATTTTCAGCCATATGAACGGTGTCGCCTGCCATGGCAATGACACTGGCGATACTGGCGGCCACCCCTTCAATCCGGACGTGGATATGGGCCTTGTGGTAACGCAGGGCATTGTAGATGGCCACCCCATCAAAGACAGAGCTGCCCGGGCTGTTGATACGAACGGTAATCTCATCGACATCAATATCTTTGAGGGTGCAGACCAGTTGCCGGGCTGAGACGCCAGCCCAGCCACCAATGACATCATAAATCAGCAGCTCGGCTGGCCGGACTGGTTTTTGAGCGTGGTCGCTCCGGACTCCTGTCCTCCCGCGACACTCCTAATTCCCTTTAGTTCGTACCAGGCTCTATTTTTGTTGAGCGGCTTCTTGTTCATCCGATGTTTTATCCTCTTCCGTGACAGGGTTTTCTTGTGTCGAAATCCGGGCATCACTGTCGTATTGCAGCTCCAGCTCATCCGCCCGGCGATTGTCGGCAGCGATTTCGTCATCGATCTGTTCGCTGTCGTAACCTTGCTCAGAGACCACTTCCGACCGGGATTTGAACCCACTGCGCACCGCCAGATTCTGGGATTGAACATCCTGCACCGGATGGATGTAGGCCCAACCGTGGGGTATCCACTTCACCCGGTTGTACTGTGATGGATTTCGATGAAGCTCAGGCGCTGAAACCGCACCACTGAGTACCGCCATCTCCAACCAGCGCTTCCAAACCGGTCGACAGAGCTGAAAGACCATCTGGTTGTGCTGGATCTGTTGAATACGACGACGGAACTCATTCAGGACAACGCGAAGTGCTCGATCACTGACGCCTTTCATATCACCGGACAAAACGTCATAGGGCAGCCCCATCCCTGCCGCCACCGCCATGAGTTGCTGTCGAATGAAGTCAGGGTAGTTACTGGCGGCTCCCGGAGGGGTATTGAACGTAATCTCTTCGCCGGGTGACAGCTCTTGCATGGTACCCGGCTCCATCGCCACCATGGGCACACCCTGAAGGTCATAGACAATGGGTCTGCCGGTCAGTGGATCAACCTTTTCCTGCTCCGGTGAAGGCTTGGTAATAAAACCGGTGAACAGGTTAGCGATTTCCTGTCGAAGCAGCGTGGCATCGTCAAACTTGTCCAGATGGAACATCCTTAACAACACCTGAGACAACAGTGGCTGGCCTCGTAATTGACCGGGCCGCAAGGGTTCATAAAGATGCATCACCTGTTTCGCAGGCACACGACGCAGACCTGCAGTATCCAAGGTTGTGTAATCCGAAGGGTGTTGCTTATGCATCCAGTAAGCCACCCGCTGCCCAATGGCATTGAACTCGATACCGGCTCTGATCTTACGGCCCTTTTTAAGATCGTCGTTGTAATCCGAGGGCACAAACTCTGCCTCCAGCAGTTGCAGCTGAAGGGGGACGTTCAAACCGTCACCTAGCTTACGAGGTCGAAAGCGCACAAAGCACTCACCGGCTTCCAGCATGGATCGCGCCGCCAATGACTGCTGGCCGTAAAAATCCAGTTGACCATCGGCATCGGACTCATCGGTCCAGGTCAGAAACAGGGTTTGTAACTGCTTTCGGAATTCATCATCTTTTGCTTCAGACTTGGGTTTGATACCGGTGCCGACAATGTTGGCCACCAGTTTTTCCAGCCCGGACGCGGCCCAGGGATCATTGCGGATCGCCGCTCGGGAGCGGTTGATCAGAGTGCCGAGGTTGCCGTTTAGTGCGTGGTTGGGACCACTGGAAGGAGCCAGCCAGCTCTGACTTCGCCGCCCTTGGCCTGCCGAGGTGTAGGCCAGGTTTTTTAGCTCAGGCAGTAGCCAGCCTGCGATTCGATGCTTCAAGCCCATTCAGTTATTCCTGAAAGCTGTGCTAATGTGGACCACTATGAAAAAGAAAACAGCCACCAACTGGAAAAGTCTGGAAGCAATGTCAGATGATGACATTGACACCACTGATATCCCTGAGCTGGGCGATGAGTTTTTCGATCACGCTGAACAACCCCCCTTCCTTGATGAGCCGCTGACCATGAGGCAAAAATTCTGTCTTTCACTTCGCTTATGGTTTATGTGGTTACCAGCTCTCGTTGCATTTTCAGGAGCATGCTACTTGCTTTGGGTGGGCTCCACATTATGGTTAACAGACCCCATACTGGCTTTTGTCTGTGCAGCCTTCATAGCTTTTTCGTTTGCTGTCATTTGGTTCTGTATCCTTTTCGGCTGGGGAGATTAAATGCCCTTTGACGAATAGATACCGTACTGTCGGGGCCGCTTTTGCTGTTTGATCAATTCCCGTTCAATGGCCTGCAGTCGCCTTTCCATTTCAGAGAAGCTGGCGTATTCCACCTTACGGCCTTCAAACTCAACCGTGCGAGTTTCGCGCAGCAATACAGCCCGCTTCAGCGCCTGGTATTCAGCATCAGTAATCATTTTTATCACTCAGGACGGTTATCCGTTGAGGTAGGCACTGCGTGTCATTCTTCTGGGACGGGGATTGTGCGCTGCTTCCGCTTGCTCTTGTTCAATCTGGACTTCCGGCTCTGGCCGCTGTTCAGCCAGTCGCTCGAGATCCAATCCACGGTGTTGCTGCAAGATACGCACTGCAGTTAACGCATAGACTCGACAG
>NZ_JBPCXO010000122.1:0-22214 GCF_051008435.1 Endozoicomonas sp.
TGGGTCTGTTCAGAGTGCGGAGCTGAACATCTGCGTGACGTAAACGCAGCAAGAAACATTCTTGCGGTCGGGCATGACCGTCTAGCTGTAGGAATCCCCGTCCTTTAGGGCGGGGAGGATGTCAATACGACAACAAAGACCCCTATGCCCCGATTTTTCAGGATCCGCGAGTCATAGAAGCTAGCGGTCCGCTGGAAAAATTCAGGGAAAGACTGAAAAATATTGAATCCATGATCAATGAGCAGAACAAAAGAAGAGCGCTGGTTTATCCCTATCTGCTGCCAAGCCAGATTCCCCAGAGCATTAATATTTAGTGCATCGTGAAAACCCACGTCCTATGGACGTGGTCATGAATGGTTGGCTCTGCCTGCCATGAACTACCCATGCTACTCCTTATCTCTGAGTTGTCCCCACGACTACTAGAGATAGGAAGTAACATGAGTAGATTTGAAAAACTAACGCATGTCATCTGGCATTGCCAATATCATATTATTTGGGTGCCAAAGTACAGATTTCGAGTTCTAACCGGTGCAGTGAAAGCTGATCTACATAACAGTATCCAAGTGTTTTGTAGTCAGCTTGAATGCAAGATTGTAGAGCTGAATATTCAAGGAGATCATGTACATTTGCTGGTTAAAGTGCCTCCCAAGGTTTCGATTTCGAAACTAATGGGAACGGTAAAAGGACGCTCGGCCCTGAGGCTATTCACAAGATTTCCGTATTTGAAGAAAAAGCCTTATTGGGGAAACCATTTTTGGGTCAAGGGTTACTGTGTAGATACCGTCGGAGTGGATGCAGAAATGATACGTAAATATGTGAAGTATCAAGAGAAGAAAGAGCGTCTCCAGCAGGAGATAGAGTTTAGAAAATAGCCTTTCAATTTAGGGTCAACTCTCACCAGCCTTCTATGAGGGCTGGCGGTCTCAGCCCCCTTTGAGGGGGCTAAAAGCAAAACCACGTTCTAAGAACGTGGATTCTTTACTACTGATACAAAATGGGCTGTATGAAACATACAGCCCTCAGTTCACAGTAGATGTTGATTCAAGCCAGAAACATGGTAGGCAAGAAAATACTTAACGTTCTATCACTTGGCCTTTCTCTTTCGTGGCTGCCTGCCCGTTGGCTTACTGGCTGCAGGTTTTTCTGAAGTCTTTTCGGTCTTCTTTCGAGTGGTTTTGGTTTTGGCTTTCGCCTTCTGCTTACGGGTGGTTTTTTTCTTTTTATCTGACTGCTTGCCTGACTCTTCAAACTTTGCAGCATCCAGCAAAGCTCTTTTTGCTGCCCGGCTTTTGGTTACATTGGCTAACTGCTTACCACCCTTAGAAGGGCTTTTGCGAGACTTTCGAGAACGTGCAGGTTTCAGTGCACCCTCTGTGGATAATGAAAAATCAATTTTCTGATCATCCAGATTGACGCTGGCAACGATGACCTCAATATCATCACCCAAACGATAGCTTCTACCGGTTCTCTCACCCACCAGACGATGATGGACGGGATCATAGTGATAATAATCACCTGGAAGACTGGTGACGTGTACCAGACCTTCTACAAAGATATCATCCAGAGCAACAAACAAACCAAACCCTGTGACCGAGGCAATAACGCCTGGGTACGTCTGCCCGATATGCTGCTGCATATACTCGCACTTCAGCCAGTCCATAGCGTCGCGAGTCGCTTCGTCCGCCCGGCGCTCAGTGGCAGAGCAGTGCTCACCCATGGCCAGCACTTCATTGCCATCATAGGGGTAAATCGTCTTTTTATTCATATCCCTGGCACCCACACGAGCTACATGTCGGGTTTCAACAGAGGAACGAATAATATGGCGAATAGCCCGATGTACCAGCAGATCTGGATAACGGCGAATCGGCGATGTGAAGTGCGCATACTCTTCAAAAGCCAAACCGAAGTGCCCCTGGTTGTCAGAGGTGTAGACAGCCTGACTCATTGAACGCAGGACCACTGTCTGAATCACCTTGTAATCCGGACGGTCTTTTACCGATTCCAGAAGCGCCTGAAAATGAGCAGGCTTTAGCTTGCCTGCAGGCAGGGACAATCCAAGGCTGGCAATAAAGCTGTTCAGGTTGAGCCGCTTCTCCATAGTTGGCCCTTCGTGGACCCGGTAAAGCCCTGGAATTTTGTGTTTATCCAGAAATTTAGCAGCACAGACATTGGCACAAAGCATGCACTCTTCAATGAGCTTGTGGGCATCATTTCGAGCGGCTGGAATGATTTTTTCAATCTTGCGATTGCGGCCAAAGACAATCTGGGTTTCAACGGTTTCAAAATCGATCGTGCCCCTTTCGGAGCGAATACTTTTCAGTGTCTTGAACAGGTCATAAAGGTTTTCGAGATCAGGAACCAGGGCTTTTCTTTCCCTGCGCAGAACCTTGCCTTCTTCACTGAGAGGCTGAGACAACATCTCCCAGACCTGGGTATAAGTCAGGCGGGCATGGGAGCGAATCAGACCTTCATAGAATTTGTAGCCAGAAATCTTACCTATAGAGCTGATGGTCATCTCACAGACCATGGCAAGACGATCTACATCCGGATTCAAGGAACAAAGACCATTAGACAGGATTTCAGGCAGCATCGGAATCACATGCCCGGGGAAGTAGACAGAGGTCCCCCGGTTATAAGCTTCCTTATCCAGCGCAGTGCCTGGTTTCACGTAATGAGAGACATCAGCAATCGCTACAAATAAACGCCAGCCGCCGCTTTTCTTGGTTTCGCAGTAGACGGCATCATCAAAGTCGCGGGCATCTTCACCATCAATAGTGACGAAAGGTGTTTCTCTCAGATCAACACGGTTCTTCTTATCCTGTTCAGCGACTTCTGGCTTGAACTTGGCGACCTGCTCTTCCACTTCAGGAGGCCACTCATGGGGAATATCGTGGGTACGAACCGCCACATCAACTTCCATGCCAGCATCCTGACGTTCTCCCAGCACTTCCTTGATCAAACCTAACGGCTGCACTCGTCTGCCCGGCTGTTCAAGCAATTCAACCAGAACATATTGTCCATGGCTGGGCATTAAAGGGCCTGGCTTGATGAGAATTTCGCGGTCAATTCTGGAGTTTTCAGGCACGACAAAGACATTGTCGTTCTCCATGTAAAAGCGACCCACCAGTTGTGTGGTATTGCGCTCAATAACCTCAACAATCTGCCCTTCCCGACGCCCTTTTCGGTCAACACCTGTCTCACGAACAACCGCCCGGTCACCGTCAAACGCCTTGCGCATTTCACGCCAGGAGAGGTAATAGTCTTCCCCGCCTTCATCAGGAATAAGGAAACCATAGCCGTCCTTATTACCCTGAATGCGCCCTTTGACTAGATCCATTTTACTCAGAAGGCCATAGGTTCCCTTGCGGGTTTCCAATAATTGACCGTCACGAATCATAGCTTTCAGGCGGAATAAGAGGGCCTCCTGCTGCTCAGGCACGGTCACATTCAGCTCACCACACAATACTTTATGGCTCGCCGGTGCTCCCCGCTTTTCCAGGGTTTCCATGATAAACAGACGACTGGGAATAGGATTGTCGTAGCGGGCCGCTTCATCGGCAGCCTGGGAGTCCAGTTCTTTCCACCCTTTTTTGGGCATGGGGCCTATAAACCTCTCGGTGATCAAATAATTTTCTATATGCAGTGTAACCCTATATGGGCATAGGAGCCTGCCTGACTTATGCTTTCTAGCATGAAATTCAGTAGAGCGAGTCAGTTTTTTCGTTGGACTTGTGCGAATAGCCAACCTATTCAAGCAAGTCCAACGAAAAAACTGGCCGCTGTTTCTGGATTTCAGGCCGAAATTGTCTTAAGTCTGGCAGGCTCCTGTCGCGCATCTTTGCCTAGTATGCCCACAGTTGCAATAAAATTCCTACCGCATATGCGTTGAGACGCAAGGTCATGCATTGATCCAAATCAATATTTCAACCCCAACAACTAATTAATATATTAATAATTATAAAGAAAAACCCTTCTACACCCACACATAAGGGACCATCATGAACAGAAACGTTCTCTCATTGGCTATTGCTGCAGCTGTTGCTGTTTCTGCTACATCTGCTCAGGCTTATGAGGCCGGAGATTTTATTTTCCGAGGCGGAGTAGCCAGCGTTCAGACTGACGTAGACAGCGGAGGTCTGAAAACTAATGGCGTTGAGGACAAGAATGCGACGGCTGATGTCAATAATGACACCCAGCTGGGCCTCTCCTTCACTTATATGCTATCGGATAAATTCGGCGTTGAACTGCTGGCCGCTACACCGTTCCAGCACACGCTGACAGGCAAAGGTAATCTGGCAGGATTGGGGGATTTTGCCGAAGTTAAACACCTGCCGCCTACCGTCAGCCTGCAATACTATCTGATGGAAAAGAACTCAAAGTTCCAGCCTTATCTGGGGCTTGGTGTGAATTACACCGTTTTCTTCAGTGAAGATTTCAAAGGCTCTGCCAGTGATACCTTCAGAGATCTGGAGCTGGACAGCTCACTGGGCCTGAGTGGCAACTGGGCTTTGATTATCGCCTGAACGAGAACTGGGCCATCAATGCCGCTGTATGGTATATGGATATCAATACGACAGCGAAGTTTAAGGATAATGCAGGAAACCGCTACAAGCTGGATGCAGAACTGGATCCACTGGTTTATATGGCCGGTGTTTCTTACAAGTTCTGATTGAGAGAAAATCCCCGCCAGTGAACCTGGCGGGATCATGAATCAACCGAAAGGCTGTTCCAGAATGATGGTTTCTACACGATCCGGGCCGGTAGAAACGATGTGGATAGGTGTTCCCACCACTTCTTCCAGACGACGGATGTAGGCACGGGCATTTTCAGGCAGATCGTCCAGGTTCTTGGCACCGAAAGTAGATTCACTCCAGCCAGCTACTTCTTCGTAAACCGGCTGAATTTCTTCGTACTCTTCAGCATCCACAGGGGTAGTGATGGACTCACCCTGAGCATTCTTGTAACCCGTACAGATCTTGATGGTTTCCAGACCGTCCAGAACGTCCAGCTTGGTCAGGCAAAGACCAGACACAGAGTTGATCTGTACAGCCTGACGCAGAGCAATAGCATCAAACCAACCGCAACGACGAGGACGGCCAGTAGTGGCGCCAAACTCGTTACCTTTCTTAGCCAGGTGCATACCGACATCGTCAAACAGTTCGGTCGGGAAAGGACCAGAACCGACACGAGTCGTGTAAGCCTTGGTGATACCCAGAACGTAGTCCAGGTACAGAGGACCAAAGCCACTACCGGTAGAAACGCCACCCGCAGTAGTATTGGAAGAAGTCACAAACGGGTAGGTTCCGTGGTCAATATCCAACAGAGAGCCCTGTGCGCCTTCAAACAGGATGTTGTCACCCTTGCCGTGATGCTCGTGAACCTTGTCGGTAACACGCTCAATCATTGGCTTGATCTGCTCACCTATGGCCAGTGCTTCATCCAGAGTCTTCTGGAAATCAACGGTATCAGCCTTGTAGAAATGCTCCAGAGCGAAGTTATGGTATTCCATCACTTCTTTCAGCTTCTGGGCAAAACGCTCAGGGTGCAGAAGATCAGCGACACGGAGGCCACGACGAGCCACCTTGTCTTCGTATGCAGGACCAATACCACGACCTGTAGTACCAATTTTTTCTTTGCCACGAGCAACTTCACGAGCCTGATCCAGGGCAACGTGATAGGGAAGAATCAGCGGGCAGGATGGACTGATACGCAGACGTTCACGTACAGGGACTCCGCCCTCTTCCAGCTTGTGGATCTCTTTCAGCAGAGCTTCCGGAGACAGTACTACGCCATTACCGATGTAGCATACGACGCCTTCACGCAGAATACCGGAAGGAATCAGGTGCAGAACGGTTTTTTCACCGTCAATCACCAGTGTGTGGCCGGCGTTATGGCCGCCCTGGAAGCGCACAACCGCTTCTGCCTGCTCTGTGAGCAGATCAACGATTTTGCCCTTACCTTCGTCACCCCATTGAGTGCCCAGTACGACAACAGTCTTACCCATGGTAAACGGTCTCTTACTTTCCAAAATAAACAGACATGACAAAGTGCGGTTCAAGACATTTTCTGAACCGACTCTCATGCATCTGTGACAGGCCGGAGGCGGGTAGTCAGGTAGAAACCTAGACTACCAACCATTCTCCGTCACGGCAGACCAGCTGCCGGTCGCAACCCGTGCCCGCAGCGTCTGTCTCTTGTTCAGGCAGTTGGCAAACTACCCGTTGTCCCTGGCGACGCAGCTTCTGCACAACGGCAGGATCAGCATCAACAGGAGCAAATATCATCATTCGTTCTTCACTGGCTTCAGCTTTCAGATCCAGAAGAGCCTTCAGCTCAACTAATGTTTTCAGATCTGTACTGAAACCCGTAGCAGGACGAGCTCTACCAAAAACTCGTCCAATGCCGTCGTATCGACCACCTTTGGCTATCGCCTGTCCCTGTCCCGGAACATAGGCTGCAAACACGACGCCTGTATGATAGTTATAGCCACGCAGCTCACCAATATCGAGATAGAGGTTAGCCGACGGGTAAAGCTCTGCGACTTTGCCGGCAATCATTTCCAGCTGATCGAGTGCATTGAAAACAGCTTCCGGTGCTTTTTTAAGCAACGCACGAGCATCACTCACTACACTGGCATTTCCTGCCAGAGTAGTGAGTGCTTTAAACATATCTGCTGTGGCTGAGCAGATCTGCCAGCTGGCCAGTAACTCAGAAACTTCGCACGCAGCTTTTCTCTGCAGAGCATCAAACAGCTTCTGTTCCTGACCTTCATTCAAGCCAGCGTACTCCACCAGAGAGCGGTAAATCTGGACATGCCCCAAGTCGAGGTTCGGTGACTCAATACCCACTGCCGCCAGTGTTTCCAGCATCAGAGAAATAACTTCTATGTCACTCTCTGCTCCAGCATGCCCATACAGTTCAGCGCCAAGCTGAATAGGTGATCTTGAAGCACCCAGTGATGCAGGGCGAGTATGGAAAACACTGCCCGCGTAGCAAAGACGAACTGGCCCTTCTTCTTTCAGGGTATGAGCATCAATTCTGGCAACCGCTGGCGTTGTGTCCGCCCTCAGTCCCATCGTTCTGCCTGTATGCTGGTCCGTTACTTTAAACGTCTGTAACTCCAGATCATGACCCACACCAGCGGTCAGTGACTCCATGAATTCCAGATGAGGTGGAATGACCAGGTCATAGCCCCAGCGATCGAATAAATCCAACATCTCACGACGCAGCATTTCTGCCTGGCGCGCTCTTGGTGCCAGGATTTCCTCAATACCATCTGGTAACAACCAGCGATCTGCTACAGTCATCACAGCCCTCTTGTTTTCGCTCTTACCACTAGTGCCACAGCGATAGAAAAGTCCACAGCGATAGAAAAGTCTACAGCGAAAGAAAAATATTTGGCGCCACTCCAGGAATCAAACCGGATTTAATGACCGATTGGGTTCAAGGGATACAGTACAGCCAAATATTTTTCCCCATCAATATGACCTCATTATGTGAGCATGCTCAGAATAATGAGTCCCACCAGCATGCTGCACAAGCCTGCGATACGCAGTTGCCGGTTATTAATCTCTGACAGTTTTGTGACCATATTGCGCCAGCGCTGGGGGTACAAAAAAGGCAGTACGCCTTCCAGTATCAGCATCAGGCTGAAGGCTATGCCCAAGTGTTGCAACAAATCCACAGGGTGACTCCACAAAGCAAGCAGGCACACAAAAAAACCGGGCAGAACCCGGTTTGCGGTATCATACCACCGGCTGAAGCAGAGTTCACGGCCAGCTACCGATTATTTATCAGTTTCTGATCAGCCGGTTGGGACATTTGCTCTGTTTCCGTTGTACAGCACTTCTACAGAATCATGTCCGGCAAAAAAAATGCCACCTAATGGTGGCATTTTCAGATTTTGACCAATTACTTCTTACTACCTGATTTGTTGTTCAGGTAATTGAAGAAGTCATTGTCAGGCTCCAGCAACAGTATATCGCCAGTGCTGCTAAAGGACTCCTCGTAAGCCTTAAGGCTACGGGTGAAGGCATAGAACTCAGGATCCTGGCGGTAAGCTTTGGCATACACATCTGCAGCCTTCGCATCACCATCACCTCGAACAATTTCTGCCTCTTTATAAGCATCAGCCTGAATTATACGCTGCTCACGGTCGGCGTTAGCGCGAATACCTTCAGCCATTTCCTGACCTTTTGAACGGTATTCCTGAGCTTCTTTCTCACGCTCAGATGACATACGTTCGAACACGGAATCACTCACCTGCGGTGGAAGGTCAACCTTCTTAACCCGAACATCCACAACAGTGACACCCAGCTCTTCACGAGCCACTCGGTCAAGGTTGCTGGTGATATCATTCATCAGCTTGTCACGCTGACCAGACACCACTTCATTCAAGGTCAAGCCACCGAACTTGTTACGCATTCTGGATTCAGCACGCTGGGACAACAGCGTGTTGGCACGATAGATGTCACCGGCTGTAGCTCTGTAGAACTTGGCAACATCAGCAATACGCCACTTGATGTAAGAGTCCACAATTACAGCTTTTTGCTCCAGAGTCAGGAAACGCTCAGAAGGCACTTCCAGATGCTGAAGACGGGCATCAAAAATACGTACGTTATCCACAAATGGGAATTTAAAGTGAAGGCCCGGTTTGAGGTCTGCACCCACCAACTGACCAAACCGAAGCTGGACAGCACGTTCGCGCTCATTGATGACAAACAGGCTACCCCAGCCAACAATCAGAATAACCAGAGCAACGATCAGAGCTGAAAAACCTTTCTGACTCATCGTCCAATCCTCCCACTGCTACGCGCACTGTTCACACGCTTGTTTAACTCCTCGGCAACCCTGTTACTGATATCTGTCAGATCCTGACTGTTCAGCTCTGCAGACTGTCCAGATGGCATGGAAGATTTGCCCTGAGTCAAACGATCCAAAGGCAGATACATCATGTTGTTTCCACCCTTAACATCCACCAGCACCTTGCTGGTATTGCTGAGCACACTCTGTACGGTTTCAATGTACAAACGCTCACGGGTAACATCTGGCGCCCGGTGATATTCTGTCAACAGCTTGATGAAACGCTGAGACTCACCTTCCGCTCTTGCAATAGCTTCATCGCGATAGGCATTAGCCTCCTCAATGGTACGCTGTGCTTTACCACGAGCTTCAGGAATAATCTTGTTTGCGTAAGCTTCTGCTTTGTTCTTGGCACGTTGCTCGTCTTCACGGGCACGGATTACATCATCAAATGCAGCCTGAACCTCTTTGGGAGGCTGTGCACTTTCAATGTTGACCTTGCCAATACGCAGACCCGTACCGTAATTGTCCTGATAATCCTGCAGACGCTTACGAACTTCCTGACCCATTATCTCACGACCCTGAGTCAGCACCTGATACATTTCAGAACTACCAACCACATGACGCAGAGCACTCTGGGTAGCCTGTTCAAGACTCATCAGCGGCTTGGCAACATTCAAAACATACTTTTTGACATCATCAATGTTGTACTGGACCGACATGGACACTTCTACAATGTTCTCGTCTTCCGTCAACATATGCTGTCTCAGGTTATAGGTACGAAGTTCCGTCACCTTTTCCTGATATTTGGATTCAATCGGTGGAAAGTACATGTGCAGACCAGGACCAACGGTCTCGGTATAGACGCCGAAGCGCAGAATAACAGCACGATCCTTTTCATCAACGGTGTACACTGCGTTCCATAGATAAGCGACAATTGCCAGAACAATGATTCCGATAAACATTCCTGAAGAGGAACCACCGGAGTCACTGCTCCCGCCACCTGAATTACCTCCGCTCTTGCCACCACCGAACATAGAGTTCAGCTTATCCTGCAGCTTGCGAAATGCTTCATCCAGGTCAGGTGGCCCTTGGTTTTTGCCACCACCCTTATTATTCCCACTACCCCATGGATCCTGGCTGTTTCCACCCGGCTCGTTCCAGGCCATATATGTCTCCGTAGAGTCAGTAACGAATTCACTGCCCAGCTGGTGCGTCAGGACTTGCATCGTCCAAACTGGCTCTGTGAGCAAACTAATTTGCTGTAAAAACTGATCCTCACCATAACGGCAGAATGATTCTTTTTACAACATTCAAAAGAAAATCTATAAGGCGATCGGCCAGACAGATCCATGAACGTGACCTTGCCCGACCAGGCATGGCGTCTCTGCCAGAATGTCCCGATCACGCCACCTTGGGGACCGACTGGGACAGGAAATATTCAGCACTTTTCAGACACCACGACTTTCGGCGACGGACCAAGGCTAATATGTCGTTCTAGGCCAGATTGTAGAGTTTGGACAGCAGGAAGTGCAAGCCCATATTAGTAATCGCCGCAACTTCCTGACACCTTAGTAGCCATAAAACAGCTACCATCTTACCCTACTCTCAGGCAATCCGCCTGCAATCCTTCCTGTTTAGCCACTCGTTCAAAGTCACTTCTGGGCATACGGATATCAAGCAGTAGCTCACCACTATCAGAATACCCTTCTGACTGGATGGCTCCCATTTGATACAAACGTGCCCGAACTTTTCCCTGAGCTGCCTGGAGCTGCAAACGCCCCTGAATCATATCATCGCCCAGCAACTCGGTGATGGCCTGCTCAATTAACTCCAGACCGGCACCGCTTTTAGCGGAGACCCAGACCCGTTCGGGCTGGCCATCATCATCACGCTGGATCTTTGGCTCAACTTCGGCCAACAGATCGATCTTGTTATAGATCTGTAATGTTGGAACATCATTGGCATCGATTTCTTTCAGAACTGCATGCACTTCCTTGATATTGTCCAGACGTTCAGGATCGTGGGCATCGATCACATGCAACAACAGGTCAGCCTGACGGGTTTCTTCCAGAGTAGCCCGAAAGGCCTCTACCAGTTTATGGGGTAAGTGACGGATAAATCCAACAGTATCGGCCAGAATAACCGGCCCCAGATCAGAGAGATCCAGTCGTCTTAACGTTGGATCCAGTGTTGCGAACAACTGATCCTGAGCATAAACATCGGACTGTGTCATGCTGTTGAACAACGTTGACTTGCCCGCATTGGTGTAGCCCACAAGAGAAACCTGAGGCACTTCTGCCCGCTTTCGGGAACGACGCCCCTGATCACGCTGCTTACGGACTTTTTCCAGTCGACGGGTAATACTTTTGATTCTTGCCCGAAGCAGTCTGCGGTCTGTTTCCAGCTGTGTTTCACCCGGTCCCCGAAGGCCTATACCCCCCTTCTGTCTTTCCAGGTGAGTCCAGCCACGAATCAGTCGTGTGCTCATATACTGAAGCTGGGCCAGCTCTACCTGCAGCTTACCTTCAAAGGTTCTGGCACGCTGGGCAAAAATATCCAGAATCAGGCCAGTGCGGTCAATTACACGACACTCTAGCTCTTTTTCAAGATTTCTGGCCTGACTGGGTGACAAAGCGTGATTAAACAGAACGACTTCGGCTTTGTGCTGCAACACAGATTGACGAATTTCTTCAACTTTGCCGGGGCCGACAAAATAACGGGGTGAGGGGGATCGGACATTCACCGTGATAAAAGCGAGGGTTTCAACACCAGCGGAACGAACCAGCTCCATAAATTCCTGTGGATCTTCCCGTTCCTTGTCATCACTCACTTCCGGATGAACAAGGACTGCACTTTCACCACCTTCATGGCGCTCAAAAAACAAACAGAACTCCTGGGATTATTTTCTTTCGCGATGGACTTGCCATGAAAAACACCAGGCACTGATATTTTCAATATCAACCGTGCCGCTATTTTTCTTTCGCTAGGGGATCATTTACCATGAACCAGACGTCCTTCTTGGATGATTTAAGCCTCAGGCTGCATACAGCAGGACGACAACTTTCATCTCATGGCTGCTAACTGCTTCTGTAGATCAAAGGATTCACAGAACAGGGTGATCTTAGGACGGCCTGAATAGATAACCAAAAACAGACTGCCAGTGTAACAGTATACTGCCCGGTTATTGTTCTACACAGCTGTTTTTTACTGTGATTTTTTTTCACCCTCGAAGGGCGTCAAAAATCACTTCTGTCGCTTATGACTGATTTATAAAACTCATAAACGCCAAAAGGCGCTATAAAGCGCCTTTCAGTCAACCAGCAAAAAGTTATTCTTGCTCGTCGTGCTCAGCCATGCCTTCCTGACCCTGCATAGGCAGGCGTACCGGACGGCTTGGCACTACAGTTGATACTGCGTGCTTGTAAACCATCTGGCTAACAGTGTTTTTCAGAAGGATTACGAACTGATCGAAAGATTCGATCTGCCCCTGGAGTTTAATGCCGTTTACCAGATAAATGGAAACTGGCACGCGCTCTTTACGCAGCACGTTAAGGTAAGGGTCTTGTAGAGAATGCCCTTTTGACATTTCTGTACTCCTTATTAATTCTCGGGTTTTGAATAGCCTTTGTTCACTTCTAGGTGGGCTATTCGTTTGACCGGCAGCGCCAGTACCTGATTGTTCAATCTGTGTACAGCCCAGAAATTTAGCTGGGCAACAGTAAGCGATGCCCTACACTGCCATCAATAGGTAATACTAGCTACTCATGCCGGACCTGCAGAAACTATTGCAGGTGCTCACGTACCAGTCTTTTCCAATGCACTTTGCCAATGCTTATAACCAATACAAAGCCGAGGTCAGGAGACTCGTACAGAAATCACTCGCTTATTATCCCTTATATAAGGACGGGATTCAGCCATTTCAAGGCATCTTCTACCCGGTTTTCTGACAAGCTGTCCAGCCAGTGAACCTTTGGCCAGCTTCTTAGCCAGGTCAACTGCCGCTTAGCCAGCTGCCGGGTGGCTATCACACCTTTTTCCACCAGGGTGGAATAGTCTATCTCTCCTTCAAGATACCCCCAAACCTGGCGATACCCAACTGCTCTGATGGAAGGCAGTGAAATATCCAGATCACCCCGCTCATACAGGTCTCTCACTTCATCGACGAAATGCCCTTCCAGCATAAGCTTGAAGCGAGTTTCGATCCTCTGATGGAGAACTGAGCGGTCTTTGGGAGCAATGGCCAGATTCACTACATTATAAGGCAAACGACTGGCTTCCTGCTCTCGATGCCACTGTGAGAGCGCTTTACCTGTCGCATGATAGACTTCCAAAGCTCTTTGCAAACGTTGAGTATCCGTTGCTTTGATACGAAGAGCGGCTTCAGGATCAACCGTTTGCAGCTCTTCATGAAGTGCCTGCCAGCCCTCGGACTGAGCTCTTTTTGTCAACGCTTCCCTGATTTCAGAATCAGCCGCCGGCAGAGTCGCCAGCCCATCTCGAAGCGCCTTAAAATAGAGCATGGTACCTCCCACAAGTAGAGGTATTTTTCCCTTATTAGTAATTTCCGTCATTTCTCTGAGAGCATCCTTACGGAAGTCTGCTGCAGAATAAGGTTCGGAAGGATCACGAATATCAATCAATCGATGAGGAGCCCGCGCTAACTCTTCTGCAGAGGGTTTGGCCGTCCCTATATCCATGCCTTTGTAGACCAGCGCAGAATCAACGCTGATCAGTTCACAGGGCAATCTATCAGCCAGCTGAATAGCCAGATCTGTTTTACCGGATGCAGTAGGTCCCATCAGAAAAATAGCCGGAGGCAGTTTTTCTTCAAAAGCAGCAGTCTGTGTACTCGGATCGGATGCCATAACCAGAAAAATAAAACGTTATCAGAAAAAACGGGGAGCTGAGTGTACCTGAAGCACTCCCGGTATAAAAAGCAATAGACCAAAAACTTATGAAAGAGTTCCATCCTGTTTAACTCATCGCGGCATGATGTCCTGCATACATCCCTGTTACGGCTCCTTTCACCAGCCCCTGACCAGCAATATAAAAAGGCATATGATTGACGCCGCCAACCGCTTCTCCGCAGGCGTAAAGCCCTTCAATGACCTGGTCATGACAATCCAGCACCTGTGCATGCTGATTCACTTTCAGTCCACCAAAGGTATAAGTGATACCTGCTGTATAGGGGTAGACCACATAAGGAGGCTCCTCTACAGGTCTTGCCCAGTTTGACTTGGGAGGAGTCAGTCCATCGGTTTGGCAGTGATCCAGAGTCTCAAATGTATAATCAAGATGACTGTATTTACGACAAGCGTTGTTAAACGCTTCAACTGTTTTAATAAGATTGCTGGGATCGATACCTGATTTTCTTGCCAGTTCCTGCAGGGTCATGGCCTCTCTTCGGGTCGAACCATGAGCACTGTAATAGTTGTCCAGGTAGGGAATACCTTTCTGATCAAAAATCTGAAAACCCATCTGATCCGTTTGATGCACGGTATCCAGAGCCACCCCGACATAACACTTGGGAGGGTAATTGACGCCTTCATCCGTAAAACGCTTTCCTTCCCTGTTAACGACGATACCGGCAATAAAACTGATCCTGTTGGTGAGTTCCTTGATGGTCGGATCAGCCGATGACGGTGCATTAACATCAATGGGTGAGCAGTGACAACCCTGCCAGTGGCCATAAGGCCTGGCTCCAATAGCCAGAGACTTCTGAATCATCAAGCCGGTGTTAAAGCGCACACACCTCTGTTTTAGCCCTGCAAACAGCTCTCCCAGATGTTCTTTGACCATCTCTCTGTTTGACTCAAAGCCTCCTGAACCCAGGATAACTTTTCCGTACTCTCGCCATTGCTTCCCATGAGCATCTTCTATGCAAGCGCCTATCACAGCACCACTTTGATCAGAGCGAATCAGATCCACTACTCGGCTTTCGTATTGAACCATTCCTCCCATATCGTCCAGAATTCGAAGTTCTGCGTTAATCAATCCTTCTCCTTCGCCCCTGGCTTGAAGAATAAGACCACCACTGTATATTTGCTGACCACTGCGAGCTGCTGTGGAATACGTATGGTCAGATAACTCCAGTTCAACGCCATGTTGAACCAGCCATAGCATCGTGGAATGACTGTTTTGAACGATCCATCTGATCAGTTGCTCATCGACCTTGCCTGAAGCTGTAGCTTCGGAAAAATAGCGATCTGGGCCATAAGGTTCTATTTCAACGTTATGGGACAGTGACTTCTGAATCAGCTGTTCTACTTTGTCAGGAGCATTTAGGGCAATTCTGAGCACAGCAGCAGTCAGACGGCTGTTGCCTCCCCTGTTGGCATAGTCAGCCATGTCAAACACTCTGACAATAGCCCCTTTTTCTCTGGCAGCAATAGCAGCACTCAACGCTGCATTACCTGTACCGGCAACAATCACGGTGCCCGGTCTGCGGTTTTTCTCATATTCAATCTTCATAGCAAAGTATTACTAACGGCATTTTTGAAGTTGGAGAAAACGGGAAAAATAGAACAATAGCTGCAGGGCAGCTTAGATAGAGAATAAGCTAAATTCGAAAACCAACAAATTAAACGACTTTGGGCAAACAAATAAAAAACATCATTATTCAAAACCCGAGAGTCTGGATCCCTTCATGCAGCTGACAGGAAGTGATTTTTTTCACTTTAATCCGCCTAGTCAAAATATATTGACCATACTTACTGCTATTTTGATCTGAGCACTCAGACAACCTTTAGCAGACTCTATTGCCATAGAGCCAGTCAGAGTAAGGTCCAATCATGAAAGATGTTCTGCCTTTCCATGCTTCCGGTTTGAAAGTAATAGCGCTCGCTATTGCCGGAGTATTGTCATCAACGGCTATAGCAGCCAACCCTCTCTATAAAGCTGCTTACAGCTTCGGAGACAGTCTGTCGGATACGGGGAACCTGGGCCTTGTTTTCTCTGACAAAACCGTTGCAGTTGAAAATGTGGCAGCTGCTTTGGGTTATCCCATGACACCCTCTATGAAAGGAGGAAATAATTTTGCCGTGGGAGGTAATACTGGCAAGGAGATCTACGCATCGGTTACCTCGCCAACGCCTTACATGCCCGATGGTCCCGGTGAAGCACAAAACACATATTTTATGCGCTATGGAGGATCAGCCAATAAAAATGCTCTTTATATGCTGATCGGTGGAGGGAACGATGCGAAATATATTGTCTCAGGTGCAAGATCTCCGTCAGAGGTAGCAACCAATCTGGTCAACAGCGCCAAGTCACTCAGTGGTTATGGTGCAAGATACATCATTATGTTGAATGTACCTGACGTTGGAGATACTCCTGGAGGGCCAAATTACCTGGAGGGAACGGCTCCCCAGCTCACCGCTGCCAGTATAGCCATGAATATTAATATCAAGACTCAGATAGAATCAGCCAGCGACAACATTCTGCTACTGAATTTAAACCGTCTTTTTCAGGAAGTTCAAAAAGATCCAGCCACGTACGGTTTCAAGGATCTACCACCTGATCAAGTCAACAAAACCTGTATGACTAAAGGCCTGATTTTTGTTCCTTGCGGAGGCATGGGAGAAAACAGAACCATCACTGATAACCCGGAAACGTCAATATTCTGGGACGGCCTTCATCCCAGCAGCACTATGCACAGAATAACCAGTGACTACATTCTTCAAGCTGTTCGTGGTGCCACAGAAATCGGTAGCCTGCCAAGACTCGGCTTTTCCCACAGCAACCTGCTGAATGACAGCGTATTGACTGAGCTGAACCTGTATCGCTGGAATGTCATAGAACCCGGCACTTTAAACTTTTTCGGCAGTGTCGGTGGTATGGAAAACCAGATCTACAATCCAGTGGATAATAAAAGCGATGACAACCGGGGTTATGTCGTTCAAGCAGGGCTGCACTATCAGTTAAATGAGATGTTCAATCTGGGAGCGGCGGTGCAAACGGCAGAAACAAAATATGAACCTGGCTCGTCCAGCTATAAAACCGAAAGTCTGGGTGGCAGCGCTTTTGCCAACTTCACCCGAGAACGTTTCTTTTCAGATCTCACGCTCAGCTACCTGAATCTCGATTACCACAACAAGCGTGGCTTTAATCTGGGCACTCAACAGAGAAGAGAAAGCAGCTCAACCAGCGGCAAACTCTATGGCATCGTCTTGGATGCTGGTTACGCACTATACGACGATGGTAATTTGAGAGCAGGCCCTATTCTCACTGGCAGTTATCACAAATCCACTACCGATGGCTTTTCCGAATCAGGTAACAGTTCCACTGCCATGGCTTTTGGCGATCAGGATCTCGACTTCAAATCCGTTGCCGGAGGAGTTTTCCTCGATGTGCAAAACACCAGGAACCGTTTGGGTCTGCAACTGGATTACAACAAGGATTTGGATAACGACGATGTAAGAGATATCGATCTGCGCCAGAAAACCATGACCCGGATGGCCTACCTCCCTGCTGATGTCACCAAACAGGATGCCTGGCGAATGAAATTTCGTCTGGGTCATAACCTGACACCCGACGTTTTGTTATTCGGCAGTTATCAGTTCACCAAAGCCGACGAGCACGAAACCGATTACCAGATGATTCAACTGGGAATTTCCTGGTCTTTATAAACCCCTTTTAGCGCCCCTGACGTCCAACGAACAAAACACCAGACAAAATATTAAGCAAACAAAGGTTTATTATGAAAGCTGCTCCTTCTTTCAAACCCTCTTTGCTAAAAGCCCTTTCCGCTGCATTTTTCTCAATACTCATGTCTCAGGCCCATTCGGATGAGCTTTTCAGTCAGTTCTTCGGATTTGGAGACAGTCTTTCTGATATCGGAAACCTCAAGGTTCCTTTCAAGGGAATGGAAGTGCCCCTTATTTTTACTGATAAAACAGTCACACTTCAGAACGTAGCCAGCACTTTAAAACTTCAACTTCGGCCTTCAATGGATGGTGGCAATGATTACGCCGTAGCGGGCAATACCAGCAAAGAAATTCTGTTGTCCGTTACGTCAGATACTCCCTACACTCCGGATGACCCCAAGGCCTGGATTCAGGCTCAAAAACAAAATACCTTTTTCATGAAATACCAGGGACAGGCGGACAGAAAAGCTATCTACATGTTGATGGGGGGTGGCAATGATGTAAAAGATATCGTTAATAAATCACGAACACCGCTTCATGTTTCCCAGACTCTCATCGAAAGCGTCAATGCGCTACACAACTTCGGTGCTCGCTATATCATTATCTTGAATGTACCTGATGTTGGAGAAACACCAGGAGGAGAAAACCTTCTCAAGGACTCCAGAGCTCAGCTGACTCTTGCCAGCAATCAAATAAACGACGCTTTACTCAAAGAACTCCATAAATCCCAGGCTAACATCCTTTTCCTAAACCTGAATGGACTGCTTAAAGAAATATCCCAAAATCCGGCTTCTTTTGGCTTTGTCGATTTAACGCCTCAGAATGTCCCAATCACCTGTATGGTTAACAAGGCTCCTGGTGTTCCCTGTGTAGCCCCACCTAATGAGCCTCCCAGAATCATCACTGGCAATGCACAGAAATCTGTTTTCTGGGACGGATTTCACGGCACCAGTGTCATGAATAGAATTGCCAGCGACTATATTCTGCAGGCGATCAGGGGTGCCACTGAAATTGCCAGCCTGCCAAGAATTGCTGACTCTCACTCAACCACACTGGATAGCAGCATTCTGAATGAACTGTCGCAACAGCGTTGGAAAGATCAGGAACCAGGCACCTGGTCCTTCTTTGGTGGCGGAGCTGGCATAGAAAACCAGATTTATGATTCTGTTGATAAGAAAACCAATGACAACAAAGGTTATGTGATTCAGGCAGGCCTTCACTACCAAGTGATGGAAGGGCTTAAACTGGGTGCGGCGATACAGAGAGCAGAAGCCCGGTATGAACCTGAGCAGTCCAACTATAAAACCGACAGTGTCGGTGGCAGCCTTTTTGCCAGTTACCAACGGGAAAGATTCTTTTCCAATGCAGCAGTGAACTACCTTGACCTGGATTACAAAAATAAGCGTGGCTTCCATTTAGGAGCCCAGACACGTAAGGAAAGCAGCTCCACTTCAGGCAAACTCTATGGTTTAACACTGGATGCCGGCTATGCGCTCTATGACAATGGAAAACTCAAAGCAGGCCCCATTGTTTCTGCCAGCTATCATAAATCATCAACCGATGGCTTTACCGAGTCCGGAGACAACCTGACCGCCATGGTATTTGGGGATCAGGAACTGGATTTCAAAAATGCGGCGGCAGGTGTTTTTCTGGACGCTATTAATGACAAAACCCGCCTTGGGATACAGATTGATTACAACAAGGATCTCGATAATGATGATGTGAGAACGATCCATCTTCGACAAAAAATGATTCAACGTATGGCTTATCTGCCAGCAGATATCAGCAACAACGATGCCTGGCGAATGAAAATGAGAGTGGGCCACACCCTGAGCAGCAATGTTGAGATTTACGGCAGTTATCAGCTCAGTAAGGCCGATGAGTATCAGACCGACTATCAGGCTATTCAGCTCGGAATATCCTGGTCTTTGTAAGGTCAGTCAGTCTTATCTCTGAATGGTCAGTACTAGCAGCATTTGCCCCACTGTCAGTGTTGCAGAAGCTGCTTTAATTCTTCTGATGGCTGCTTCATCAGTAATACTTCTACACTTTCAATCAGATCCAGAACAAACACATCATTGTTAACGCCTGCTGGCAGTTTTTTGCCAAACTCGGATATCTGGGCATAATTCGCCAATCCATTAAACAACGTTGAGAGAATGACCACAGTGCGAGTGAACAGCAAAGGCTCTGGTAACTCCAGCCCCGCTTTCCTCATAAACTTCCATAGTCGTTCAGATGAAAAATGGCTGGCGATGTCATCCTGATGCAGATAGGGAAAATTCCTGTCACCAAACAATTGCGCCGTAATCCTGATGTAACTGAGTCCACCTTTAGCGTCCAACCGGTTTGCCAGAGGAACAACAATGGCTTTGGCAATATCCTTTCCTGATACCGATGACTGTTGCTCAAATTCGTCCAGAATCCGGTTTCTATCCTCATCAATACAGACCAGGTGCTTGTGAATAATGGCTTCAATCAGCTCTTTTTTACCGCCAAAGTGATATTGCAGCGCCGAACGATTCTTCTGGCCTGACTTTTGATTAATCTCAGCCAGAGTGACGTTTTCAACCCCTTTGGTAGCAAACAGTTTTTCGGTAATGGCAATAATACGAGCCTTGGTTGCAGCGGTATCCTGACGCACGGGCAACTCCTTTTCTCCAGATAATAACGAGCCAGCATTGCATGCCTTAAAGCTATCTGACCATCAGAAATGAAAACAAAGCGACATCCACTGCATTTTCATATCGAAAGCCGCAGTTTACATCCAGAAGTCCAATCGTCTAAACGATAATGTCACACGAACCCATGCAACCTGCTCCAAACGTAACAGCTGAACAGATGTTTACAAATACCATCACATTTTGTATGGTTCAATATAATACTTAAGTCTTAAGTCTTAATTTCCAGCATGGTGATGCAGTCCATGCTGGGCGGTCTTGAGGACAAAAGGGTTGAATACCAAATCCTTCTCCTAAAAAAGCCAAGCAGGTGGACAATAATAATGAAAAAAGCACTACGCGCTGTTCTGGCAGCGGGCGTTGCCGTTGGACTGGCAGGCTGTGGATCGGATGAGCCCACTACAACATCTCAGGTATCATCAGAAGACGGGCAGAAAGAATCCATATACCAGCCCTATGACTGGCAGCCAAAAACCAGAGATCTGGATGGCTTTGGCCGGGAATACACCGATGCCATTGAAATAGCCGACGGCATCTATCAAGCTCGAGGCACTGCTAATGCGGTTATGGTTGCAACCGATGAAGGTAACGTGCTGATTGATACTGGCCTGGCTGGTCGTCCGCTGCAAAAAAATACTCTGGCCGATAAATTGAACCGGGTTAATGGCAACCCCTTCTCGCATATTGTCCTGACACATGCTCACGCTGACCACTATTCTGGCATTAAAGAATTTGCCAATGACGATACCGAGGTGATTGTCCAAAGGGAGTTCCTGTTTAACCAGCAATACCTGAAAGATCTGATCCCTCATGTCATGCCCAAAAATAAACTGTTCTTCCCCAATGATGTTCCCGACCTGCCTGACTTTGGTGGACTGACCACCAAGCTGATTCAGAAAGCCTACCCGATTGTTGAAGCTGAAGTAGTGATCGACAGCGCACCTTATGAGTTCACCGCCGGAGGTCAGAAGTTTGTCGTTTACCATACTCCCGGTGCAGAAGGTTATGACAACATTTCTGTCTGGATGCCTGAGCGCAAGATTCTGTTTACCGGTGACGTATTCGGTCACATGTTTGGTATGTGGCCAAACCTGACGACGATTCGGGGTGAGCGGGCTCGCTTTACCCGCCCTTATGTTGAATCTTTAAATCTGATGCTGGAACTGGAACCTGAAATACTCATCCCCAGTCATTTCTATCCGGTAAAGGGCAAGGAATATATCAAGAAAACCATTACCCGCACCCGGGACGCCGTTCAGTATGTCGACGATGCGGTGATTGAAGGCATGAACGCCGGTAAAGATGTTTATACCCTGATGGAAGAAGTTAAACTGCCCGAAGAACTCTACCTGTTCGAAGCTCATGGCAAGCTGTCCTGGGGCATCAAAAGCATCTGGGAGGCTTACACTGGCTGGTTCAAGATGGATACAGCAAATGAAATGTACAGTGTCCCGGTGCAAGCTACCTACCCAGAGCTGATTGAACTGGTAGGCAGTACTGATCCGATTATAAGTAAAGCTCAATCCAATCTGGACTCAGGTGATTTGGAAAAAGCCCTCTACTTCATTGAGATGGTGGAATCTGTTGAGCCCGATAATAACCAGAATAAAAAACTGAAATACGACGTTCTGGTCGCGATGAAAAATCGAGCTAATGACGTAAACCACTATGAAACCATGTTCCTGAACGATCTGGTCACTAGAGCGAAAGCTGCTCTGTAAGCCCATAAAGCAAGAACGGCAGCCGTCATCCACGATGACTGTCGTTCACCCTTTTACCTCCCTATAGATAAAAATCATAATTCACATTTATCCGCTAGACTCCATGCTTAACAGATTTATTTTTTTAAAAAATATTTAATGTGTTCACGCTTTGCCATGAAACCCTTTGCCTTCTGCGATAGAAAACCCGTTACGGGCTAATCGCAATACTCTGTTGTTCTTCCATCCTGAAAGCAGCTAGGAGCCTGTCGGACTTATGCTTTCGAGCATAAATTTCAGTAGAACGAGTCGAATTATTCGATGGATTCGTGAGAATAGTTGACCTATTTAATCGAATTCATCGAATAATTGGGCCGTTCTTT
>NZ_JBPCXO010000123.1:0-4880 GCF_051008435.1 Endozoicomonas sp.
TGGCCATTTTCTATGATTCTTTTCGTTGAATAGCTCGCTATTCGCCTCAAATAATCATAAAAACTGTCTCAAACCGGACTTTTTCTCGCTACGGTCGGCTAAGTCCGACAGACTCCTAGCCCGGAAATTTCAAATTCTTCGTGGCTTTCGCCCTGATCAAAGCGACTTTATGAATCTTCCGGACTCGGCTCAGATCTTTCTTGCTCGATCATCTCTGGTGTTTCAAGACTGATCCTCCCCAAACCACCACTTCGAAACTCGTTAAGCAGTATTTCAGATACCTTGTGAAGGTCAGCAATTCCCCCTCTGCGCATACAATTTCTGCGAGCAGCAATTGCGTCCATCAGTTCAATATCGGTTGCGGGCAACTCTTCAATCTGGAAACGCGCTTTAAGCGCTTGGGGATAGGCCTTCAGAAAATACTCGGCAGCAAATAAAGCAATGTCTTCATATTCCAGTACCGCATCCTTGATCGCTCCTGAAATGCCCAGACGATAACCGCAAGCTTCCGGTTCGAGCTTGGGCCAGAGGAATCCTGGCGTGTCCAGAAGGATCATACCGTTTGGCAACTTGATCCGCTGCTGCTGTTTAGTCACAGCGGGTACATTACCGGTCTTGGCAATAATGCGGTTGGCCAGAGTATTGATCATGGTGGACTTACCCACATTGGGAATCCCCAGAATCATGGCCTTCATGCCTGATATGTCGAGCTTGCGCTCTACCATGCTTTCCGCAAGCTTCAGTACACCACGTACTTTTTCAGGCTGGCTCTGGGTCAGGGCAATGGCTTTGACACCTTCTTCCTTTTCCATCTCCCTGATCCACAACTCTGTGACAGCAGGATCAGCCAGATCACTCTTGTTCAACACCTTTATGTAGGGCGTTGTACCACGCAGGGAAGGCACCAGAGGGTTTCCACTGCTGAAAGGAAGACGGGCATCCAGAACCTCGATAATCAGATCGACTTCCGGAACCACTTTCTTGATCTCCTTTCGAGCCTTGTGCATATGCCCGGGAAACCAGTTAATTGCCATAACAAAACCTCTGTGTGCTGAAGGCCGGTATTCTATACGCTCCGGAACAATCTAGTAACCCAGGCTTTTATCTATCGCTGGCGGCATTTCTCCCTGCTCTATACCAGCAACATCAGCTACTATCTGTTCCAAGGCTTGTTCAATCGGAGTCGGGGCTGCAATGTGAGGCGTAATAATGACTCTGCTGTTCTTCCAAAGAGGATGATTCTTGTCCAGTGGCTCAACTTCAAATACATCCAGCATGGCGCCTCTCATATGACCTGACTCCAGAACTTGCTGTAAAGCCTCCATATCAATCACATCACCCCGTCCTCCATTAATCAGCACACTGTCTCTGGGTAATTTTTCCAGGGTTTTCTGATTTAAAAGCTTCCGGGTGGCAGGTGTTGAGGGTAAAAGACTGACCAGAACTCGGGAATGCTTCAAAAGATGCTCCAACCCTTCATCACCCGATACAGACTCCACACCCTCAATTTGCTTTTCCGTTCGACTCCAGCCAATCACCGGGAATCCCAAGGCACTGACTGCCTTTGCTACGGCTTTCCCAATAACTCCCATGCCCAAAATCCCGACTGTCCAGTCTGACTTTTGGTCAATGTTATGTTGCTGCCAGAGCACATCGGACTGCTGTTGCCGATAGAGATCGAAATCTCGATAAAAATGCAGAAGGCCATAAGTCACATAGTCCGACATGTATTCTTCCATACCCACTCCCCGTAATTTAAAGACAGGAAGATCAACAGGGAGGCTGCCAAGATTCACCAGGCTATCAACACCCACCCCCTGGTTAAAGACTGCTTTCAATTGAGTCTGTTGCAGAAAAAAAGAAGCCGGTGGTTGCCAAATGACCGCATAATCAGCCAGCCAGTCATGACATTCTTCTTCAACCCAGTGACGTACGTCGGCATCAGGAAAAGCTTTCCTGACGGCTGAAGTCCAGACTTCACTATTCTTCCTGTTATACACAAGGATTTTCATCTATCTGAACTCCTTAATAGATCATGGATTATCAAAAATATTTACTGGGAGACTCGGAAATAGCGCCCCGAATCACGACCAGGAAAAGCCTGACCATAGGTGAGGATATTGCGGCCTTTTTTGCCCTCAGGATCCTGCACCAGAATGGTCACACGATTTTCTCCAACAGGGTAAAGAAACCGAGCTTCACCGTCTTCAAGACTTTTCTCAGCAATCAGTCGATTCGAGTCAGTCTCTACACGAACCTGAGCTGACGTCACAGCCTCTGAGTCAGAAATATAGGCCCCGACTTTGATATACCCGGAGGGAGAAGATTGAGTATAAACCTGAAGTGGATACTGACTGTTATGTCCCTGCAAAGAGGCACACCCCGTTAATAGAGTCATCAACAGGACATATAAAGCGGGTCTCATAGTCTTCTCCTACAGCTATCTGGAGAAGAATAAAGATTTATTATTCAGATCGAAAGCATCTTTAACAGATGCTTAAAAAGGCCAGGCCGTCGACTCAGCCCCTCCGTCCACTTCAAGCGTTTTGCCGGTAATCCATCGGGCAGCAGGCGATGCCAGGAACACTGCTGCATGAGCAATGTCTTCCGGCTTACCCATAGCCTTCATAGGCGTCCTCTCAATAATTGCCTGCGCAGAGGCTTCATCAAGAAACTGTTCCAGAGCCTCCGTCATGATGGCTCCGGGAGAAATAGCATTCACTCTGATGGCTGGTGCAAACTCTGCTGCAAGCAGGTGAGTGAGGTGGTTTAATGCTGCTTTTGCTGTTCCATAACTACTGAAATTCTTCTGACTGTATCTTGCCGCTGCCGAAGTGATACTGATGATACTTCCTGCCTGGGCCTTCAGGTGAGGTTCAACAATACGACAGAGATTAAAGGCAGAGGTCACATTGAATTCAAAGTCTCGGGTCAGTTGTTTACCTGATACGGACATGGCAGGTCCTGGACGAGCACCTCCAGCATTGTTTACCAGAATATCAATCTGTCCCATGACCTCTAAAGTCTCAATCACCATAGCATTCAAAGCAGACTCATCCATCACATCGCAGACAACGGCCAGTGACTTGACGCCATATCGGCTGGCCTGCTCAGCAACCGCATCAATATCGGCCTGAGTTCTGGCAACACAAACGACATTAGCTCCTGCCTCTGCAAAAGCCAATGCGATGGCTCTACCAATGCCTTTTCCTGCACCAGTGATGATGGCGGTTTTTTCCTTTAGGGAAAAGAAATTCTGATGTGACATAACCACAGCTCTCATTGGAATTGTTATTGTGCCAACAGACTAACTCAAAGCAGGATTAAAGTACGAGACTTAAACAGTCATCAAACCGATCTCTGCTGAAAATAACCCAGATTAGCGTTGGCCTGTTAATGCCAATAAAGTTCCAGCACCTATGAAGGTAGAGCCGAACACTTTTCCCGAGAACGGACTGGCCAACCAACTCTGACAACGACCTTTGATACTGTGAGCCAGTAAACTGTAGAAGAGGAGACAACTGAGGGAAAAAAACATCAGTGTTGTCACCATAATAGTAAACTGCGGCAGCAGTGACTCCGAGACGTTAATGAATTGAGGAAAAAGAGCCATAGTAAACACCAGGGCTTTTGGATTGGTTACTGCCACCAGAAGACCCTGTACGTATAAATGAGGCCAGTGCCTGCCAGATTCCACTTTCGTAGCGGATAGTGAGATGGACAGTCCTTTTCGCCAGAGATTCAGCCCCAAGTAAACCAAATATGCTGCACCAACAATTTTCACAGCAGTAAATGCTAATGCAGAGTACATGATGAGAGTACTCAGCCCCAAAACAGACAAGGTAGACAGAAGTAACAACCCTGTCAGATTGCCTGCTATAGCAAACAGCGGTCTTACAGGACCGTACTGCAGACTTTGAGTCATAACCAGCAATATTGCAGGTCCCGGGGATAACGTTGCTATCAAGGCAACCGAGCAAAACAACAACCAGCTCTCGAGCGGCATCATCCATATTCCTTTTTATTTTCTAAACGAAAACTCGCAGCCTCTCTGCATAAATCGCTTTAGCTTTATGTTGCATGGTTGGCCTTCCAAGTTATTGTTACTGGGTTAGCCCAACACACTACAAAAGCTTGAATACAACCTTTCTATCATTGCAATAGCCATTGCCAATTTCCAGTTTCATCCGCTTATCCGTAGACTTTTATTCCATACAACGAGAGGGCGATCTTATGACTGTATGCAAACAAACAGAAAAAAAACATGATGGTTTCAAAGCTTCAGCTCAGCAACCAAAAGATCAAAGCCATTGTAATTTCAACAATGACTATTACGGAGACAAGGTCTGCCATGATCCTTCTAATCAGAAGAAATGATAAATTGCAGAGTCTAGTTGCCACAGTATGACGGGTTGTGACCTGATTGGTTCTAATCTGTCTGGGAGCAGGGCTTCTGAACAAGGCTCGTTTCACCCCGTCAGTTGCTAAAGCAGCCTAAGGTCATGACTGATGACTTAGTCACAACTGAGTTCGGGAATACCTTGTAAACGACAATCATCGTTAATAGGGTGAAATTTCGAAGGGAGACGTTAAATTAAAATTCAATCCATAAAAAAGCCCGATCATGACACTGGTCGGGTTTTTTAGATTTAATGCCATGCGTTCCCACAAAGACGAGAAAACACAGAGTGAACGACAATCATCGTTGATAGGAATGTAGCTTTGTAAGGCGGGGAGAGCCATAAAAATACACCCCATAAAAAAAGCCCGACCAGTTTCCTGATCGGGCTTTTCTCTATTCAATGCCTGGCGATGACCTACTCTCACATGGGGAAACCCCACACTACCATCGGCGATGTATCGTTTCACTACTGAGTTCG
>NZ_JBPCXO010000124.1:0-3420 GCF_051008435.1 Endozoicomonas sp.
ATACGTCCTGGTTTATAAGGCAGTTCATTGAGTGTGGCGGTCAGGCTGGTGAGACTGAAGGCGTCGTTGTTAAAAATATCCAGTAAGCTCATCCCTGCTCTCCTGTTCTGAGAATGATATCCAGTGATTTCAGCTCACTGACGGCAGTGGTCTTTTGTTCGTCGGTGATGCCGTCCGGCCAAACCAGTAAGTCCTGATGCACCTCAGCCAGTCGGGCAATGATGACACCTTCCCCACCTGTAGCATCGGTACTGGCATGCTCCCAAAGCACACCGGAGGCCATTTGCAGGCCAGTATCTGCCGCTGGATCAAGTGGCCCAAACACATCCGTGGATGTATTCTTACCGAGGATCGTACCCGGCAGCAGTGTCAAGTCGGCAGCCAGTTCAACCAGCTCCCGGCTGATGCTGTTGTTTCCTTCGGACACGATAAATTCGCCAGCGTGCACCGGCTCTGTCATCACAGGCATGGTTCAGTTCCTTTGAGAGAGTTGGATAGTGAGATTAGGTGAGGGGTTAAGTGACCGTCTGACCGTTGCGCTTGCGGTAGACGGCCTGGGTATTAATGGAAGGCTTGAGAGTTTGTTCCTGCTGGTTAGGGGTCAGGCTGTTATCAATGCCATCATCGTCCTGCACCAGCAGATCAAACAGTTCCGTGCGTACCTGCTCTTTGGACTTTCCTGACTGGATATACTGACTGGCCCGATCCGGTGAGTGCGCTGCAGTACAGAGAGACTTGATGGCTTCACACTCCGCCAGCCGGGCTTTTACATCCTCGATGCCTTGCTGCTGTCGGACAAACTGTTCCGCCATTTCCGGGTAACCGGCCTGATTGCACAGTGTCATCACCGCCAAAGCATGGATACCCTTCTCTTCTTTGGATTCAGGATCAGACTGGTGTGGCGGATGCATAAAGCTGGAGAGATCAAAGCTGGCCGCCATTTTCACCGGGCTATCAACGACATCAATCAAACCATGGCCTTCTGCTTCTGTCGCTGTAAACCAGGTTTCGTCATTCATCAGCTTGAACATGGCGTCCAGGTCCAGTTCACACCGACTGCAATAAGTCTGGGCAATCACCTCCGTGGTTTTATCCAGCATATCCGCCATCTTGCGTAATTCCCCAGCATCACCGCCCACCCAACCGAAGGGGTTATGAATCATCAACAGGGCATTCTCAGCCATATGAACCGTGTCGCCTGCCATGGCAATCACACTGGCGATACTGGCGGCCAGCCCTTCAATCCGGACGTGGATATGGGCCTTGTGGTAACGCAGGGCATTGTAGATGGCCACCCCATCAAAGACAGAGCCGCCCGGGCTGTTGATACGAACGGTAATCTCATCGACATCAATATCTTTGAGGGTGCTAACCAGTTGCCGGGCTGAGACGCCAGCCCAGTCACCAATCACATCATAAATCAGCAGCTCGGCTGGCTGGCCGGACTGGTTTTTGAGCGTGGTCGCTCCGGACTCCTGTCCTCCCGCGACACTCCTAATTCCCTTTAGTTCGTACCAGGCTCTATTTTTGTTGAGCGGTTTCTTGTTCATCCGGTGTTTTATCCTCATCCGTGACAGGGTTTTCTTGTGCTTGAACTCTGGCATCACTGTCGTATTGCAACTCCAGTTCATCCGCCCGGCGATTGTCGGCAGCGATTTCGTCATCGATCTGCTCGCTGTCGTAGCCTTGCTCAGACACCACTTCCGAACGAGACTTGAAACCGCTGCGCACCGCCATATTCTGGGACTGAACATCCTGCACCGGATGGATGTAGGCCCAACCGTGGGGTATCCACTTCACTCGGTTGTACTGCGATGGGTTTCGATGGAACTCAGGAGCCGAAACCGCACCACTGAGTACCGCCATCTCCAACCAGCGGTTCCAGACCGGTCGACAGAGCTGAAAGACCATCTGGTTGTGCTGGATCTGTTGAATACGACGACGGAATTCATTCAACACAACGCGAAGTGCTCGATCACTGACGCCTTTCATATCACCGGACAAAACTTCATAGGGCAGCCCCATCCCTGCCGCCACCGCCATCAGTTGCTGTCGAATGAAGTCAGGGTAGTTACTGGCGGCTCCCGGAGGGGTATTGAACGTAATCTCTTCGCCGGGTGACAACTCCTGCATGGTACCCGGCTCCATGGCCACCATGGGCACTCCCTGCAAGTCATAGACAATGGGTCTGCCGGTCAGAGGATCAACCTTTTCCTGTTCCGGTGAAGGCTTGGTAATAAAACCGGTGAACAGGTTGGCGATTTCCTGCCGAAGCAGCGTGGCATCGTCAAACTTGTCCAGATGGAACATCCTTAACAACACCTGTGACAACAATGGCTGGCCTCGTAATTGACCGGGCCGCAAGGGTTCATAAAGATGCATCACCTGGTTCGCAGGCACACGACGGAGACCTGCAGTATCCAGAGTGGTGTAATCCGAAGGGTGTTGCTTATGCATCCAGTAAGCCACCCGCTGCCCAATGGCATTGAACTCGATACCGGCTCTGATCTTACGACCCTTTTTAAGATCGTCGTTGTAATCCGAGGGCACAAACTCTGCCTCCAGCAATTGCAGCTGAAGAGGAACACTCAAACCGTCACCGGGCTTACGGGTTCTAAAGCGTACAAAGCACTCACCGGCTTCCAGCATGGATCGCGCCGCCAATGACTGCTGGCCGTAAAAATCCAGTTGACCATCCGCATCGGACTCATCGGTCCAGGTCAGAAACAGCTGTTGCAGCTGCTTACGAAATGCATCGTCTTCTGCTTCGGATTTGGGTTTGATACCGGTGCCGACAATGTTAGCCACCAGTTTTTCCAACCCGGAAGCGGCCCAGGGATCATTACGAATCGCCGCTCGGGAGCGGTTGATCAGGGTACCGAGATTGCCGTTTAATGCGTTGTTGGGACCACTGGAAGGAGCCAGCCAGCTCTGACTGCGCCGCCCTTGGCCTGCCGAGGTATAGGCCAGGTTTTTTAGCTCAGGTAGTAGCCACCCGGCCATCCTTTGTCGGAGCTTCATTCAAATTCCCTTGGTGGAATAAAAACCGTACTGTCGGGGCCGCTTTTGCTGTTTGATCAGTTCCCGCTCAATGGCCTGCAGTCGTCGTTCCATTTCAGAGAAGCTGGCGTATTCCACCTTGCGCCCTTCAAACTCCACCGTGCGCGTTTCGCGCAGCAATACAGCCCGCTTCAGCGCCTGGTATTCAGCATCCGTAATCATTTTTTTATCACTCAGGACGGTTATCCGTTGAGGTAGGCACTGCGTGTCATTCTTCTGGGACGGGGCTTGTTCGCTGCTTCCGCTTGCTCTTGTTCAATCTGGACTTCCGGCTCTGGCCGCTGTTCAGCCAGTCGCTCGAGATCCAATCCACGGTGTTGCTGCAAGATACGCACTGCAGTTAACGCATAGACTCGACAG
>NZ_JBPCXO010000125.1:0-22880 GCF_051008435.1 Endozoicomonas sp.
TCCGGTTTGAGACAGTTTTTATGATTATTTGAGGCGAATAGCGAGCTATTCAACGAAAAGAATCATAGAAAATGGCCAAATCCGGCTTTTTCGCAGTAGGTCAGTGGTAAGTCCGACAGGCTCCTAGGTTCAAACTGGAACAGTGCATATTCAGACGCCGCATAAAATGCGGTGAGAATCAGGCCGAAATAGAGAACCCCAGCGCCAAAGTAGGCGAAGAAGGAAACGACACTGGAAAGGATGTCGGCCAGTTCCCGTGTTTCAAAGCAACGCTTTGCCAACTTCCAGGCCAGCTCATAGGTCAGCTCATAGGTCAGCTCATAGGTCAGCAATAATGCTGATGCTATCAGGATAAAAATGCCGACCAGGTACTCCGAGTACTCTGCCCACTCAATGACTGAAAAATCCATGTAATCACCTCACTGCTATTAAGTGACAATTTCTAAATGGTCCATAATGAGACAAAAATGTATCAAAATGAGGGTGGGTAGTACAAGCAGATTCTTGGTTTTCGGCAAGAGATTACAGAAGGGTTTCCTAAACGGATTTTCTCGCCATTTCATGCAAGGCCTTCGGCGACTTTGTGACGCATTCCGGCTAGAATCAGAGCAACCTTGTTACAGGATCTGTTGGCTATGCGACTACTTTTCTCCCGCCTGTTTCCGCTGGTATTGATGACTCTTTTTCTGTCTGCCTGCTCAAAGCCGGATTTGACTGATACTCAAGGAAAAGATGTTTATCTCAAGGATGGTAAAGGGCAGTGGACAGCTATCAATATTTGGGCTCAATGGTGTGATCCCTGTCGAGAAGAAATCCCGGAGCTGAACGCTTTGGCAAGTGCCGGAAGCATTCGGGTTCTTGGGTATGATTTTGATAACAGTGAGGGTGAAGAACTCGTCAATAAAGCCAAAAAGCTGGGTATACAGTTTTCTGTTATCACGGAAAGTCCATTAGCGCTACTGGAAACCAAAACCCCTCAGGTTTTGCCTGCGACAATGATTGTTAATCCGCAAGGAAAGCTGATAGAAGTATTATACGGACCTCAGACTAGGGATAGCCTGGAAAAGAAAATTCAGGCATTGAAGAACAAGGTGGGCGCAAATGGCTAATCAATGCAGGCGAGCACTGATTGAAGGGAGGGTACAGGGCGTCTGGTATCGTGGCTCGACCCAGCAGGAAGCCATAAAGTTAGGGGTTACCGGCTGGGCTAAAAATCTGCCAGATGGGCGAGTTGAAGTTTTAATGTGTGGTGAAGGGGAAGCTCTGGACAAGCTGGAAAACTGGCTTCATAAAGGCCCACCTCTGGCAAGAGTGACCGATGTTAGCGTTTCTGTTGAGCCTGAGCAGGAGTTTGCTGAGTTTTCCACGGGCTAAGCTATTTCTTAATCCAAGTTAACATTCTCATGATTTTTCCTCTGGATTCAATGTTGATCTGGCCGAAACAGCCTTGAGCAACAAAATGATTTTCTTGATAAATGACATTGAATCCAGATTGAGTGATGAAATGGCTAATCCAGAAGAATTGAAGAAATTGTATGATCAGGGCAAAAACATCTCAGCTCACTTGAGGGAAGTAAAAGGGCTGACGAAGAATACTTCAGACATTATTGAACAATCCTATGACCTGCAGTCCGGCAGCTACTCTTCTGCCATGGACAGTCAATCCATGCAAAAACACAAACAGGCGTATTCTGCTGAGGTTGCCGATGTCATTCGATCTGTATGCAATCCTCAGACTGTCCTGGAGGCAGGGGTAGGAGAGGCAACGACTCTTTCGGGTGTAATCGCAGGTCTTGGTGATCAACCTGACTTTTATGGTTTTGATTTGTGTTGGTCAAGGGTGGCTTATGCCAGGAAATGGCTTCAGTCCAATCAGCACAATGGAGTCCAGCTTTGTATGGGGGATCTTTTTCAGATTCCTTTAGCAGACGACTCTGTTGATGTTGTTTATACCTCGCACTCAATCGAGCCTAATGGTGGTAAAGAGTTGCCTCTTTTGGCAGAGCTTTATCGAGTGGCAAAGAAGTATTTGATTTTGATTGAGCCAGGTTATGAACTGGCTTCTTCTGAAGCCAGAGAAAGAATGGAGCAGCATGGTTACTGTCAGAATCTGGTGGGCTTTTCTGAAGATCTGGGCTATGAGGTTCTTGACCACTGGATGCTGGGTGCGGTGGCCAATCCAATGAATCCATCCGCCGTTACCATTATCAGAAAAAATGGGGAACATCATCAAGCTGGCTTGACCTGGGTGTGCCCAAAGTACAAAACAGCCCTTCTGAAAAAGGGAAATGTGTTGTTCAGTAAAAGCTCACCTTTGGTTTATCCCATTATTGGAGGTGTTCCCTGTTTGAGAGAAGAGCAGGGGGTTCTGGCTGGTAAATTCCAGGAGTTCATGGATCAACAAGGCCCGTGAACAGGTGAGTGCTGTTTATTATAAGTCTTTCGCAGTTGGTTTTATTCAGCCGAGGCTTCAGCTTTGAGATGATTCTCAATCATTTCGCCAGTGGCGGTCCCAGTTTTTATACACTCGCTCCGGGTACCAGGTTTTGCCAAGACTCCCGTTATAGCGAGCCAGAGCCCGGGTGAGATTGCCTTTTTCTTTTTCCAGGTAATAACTGAGAATATGACTGCCATACTTCAGGTTGGTTTCAATGTCGGTCAGGTTGTCTTGTGGGCGACCAATGACGTCTTTCCAGAACGGCATTATCTGCATCAAACCCTGAGCTCCGGCAGAAGAAACGGCAAATCGGTCAAAGGATGACTCGGTTTGAATCAGTGCCAATACCAGTTCAGGGGAGAGTTTGGCGTCAGTTGCCTTCTTGTGGATTTTCTTTAGCAGCTCCAGGCGCTGGCGCGGATCCTGGTGTTTCATAAAGGGCTTCAGCCGGTTGGACATATCGACCAGCCAGACTTCAGCCTCGAAACGATCGAAGAAGCTCTCAGTGGTGCTGAGAGCTTCTTCCAGATAGATGCGCAGCCCTTCATCCACTTTCTGCTGACTCCAGCCTGTGACTGGAGAAAGCAGTAGTGTGAGAGCCAAGCCTTTTATCAGGCTGTTTTTATTGTAAAACGACGGCCGTTTAATAAATCGTTCAGGCCAGACGTTCTTTGAGAAAGTCCGAAATTTCACTGAGTGCCACGTCTTCGCGATCTGCTGCCCTGCGGTATTTGTATTCTACCTGACCGTTTGCCAGTCCTCTATCACTCAGGACTACCCGATGTGGAATACCAATCAGTTCCATGTCGGCAAATTTGACGCCCGGGCTGGCCTTGCGGTCATCAAGAAGAACATCGTAGCCGGCTTCGGTCAGTTCCTTATAAAGGTTTTCGGCGGCTTCGCGAACAGCTTCAGATTTCTCAATCTTGAGGCCGACAATGGCGATCTGGAAAGGTGCAATGCTTTCTGGCCAGATAATTCCGCGATCATCATGATTCTGTTCAATGGCAGCAGCCACTACTCGGGAAACGCCCAGTCCATAACAACCCATTGCCATGGTGACGGCTTTACCGTTTTCATTAAGAACGGTAGCGTTCATGGATTCGGAGTATTTTGTGCCCAGCTGGAAGATGTGTCCGACTTCGATGCCGCGTTTGATTTCCAGTTTGCCTTGACCGCATGGGCTGGAGTCACCTTCAACGATGTTTCTCAAGTCAGCAACGTTGTCGAAGGACGCATCTCTTTCCCAGTTGATACCAAAATGATGTTTGCCATCAATGTTGGCACCTGCGCCGAAATCAGACATTACGGCAACAGCTCGATCAACAATGCAGGGGATTTTGATACCTACAGGGCCAAGAGAGCCTGGACCGGCACCCATAACGGACTTAATGTCTTCTTCTGATGCAAAGCACAGAGGAGCGGCGACTTCAGGCAGTTTTTCGGCCTTAATTTCATTGAGCTCGTGATCACAGCGTACTATCAGGGCTACGAAATCAGCTTCTGCGTCTTCGTCTGCAACAACAATCAGGGTTTTGACAGTTTTCTCAACAGCCAGGTCGAATTGTTCAACCAGAGTTGCAATGGTTTTTGCCTCGGGAGTGTCTACCAGTCGCATCTCTTCAGACGGGGCCGCTCTTTCATGAGCGGGTGCGAGGGCTTCTGCTTTTTCAATGTTGGCAGCGTATTCACTCTGATTGCTGAATACGATGGCATCTTCTCCCGACTCAGCCAGAACATGAATTTCGTGGGAAGCGCTGCCGCCGATGGAGCCTGTATCCGCTTCAACTGCTCTAAAATTCAGGCCCAGACGGGTGAAAATGCGATTGTAAGTGTCGTGCATGTTTTCATATTCACGAGACAGGCATTCGTCATTGGAATGAAATGAATAAGCATCTTTCATGATGAACTCACGACCACGCATCAGGCCAAAGCGAGGGCGGATTTCATCACGGAACTTAGTTTGGATCTGGTAGAGGTTCGTGGGCAGCTGTTTGTAGCTGCTGATGGTGTCACGAACCATATCAGTGATGACTTCTTCGTGGGTGGGGCCGATGACGAAGTCGCGCTGGTGGCGGTCTTTGAATCTGAGCAGCTCAGGGCCAAACTGATCCCAGCGGCCGGTTTCTTGCCAGAGTTCAGCAGGTTGCACGGCCGGCAACAGAACTTCCTGCGCGCCAGAGCGGTTCATCTCTTCACGAACAATGTTCTCTACCTTCTGGAGAACACGCAGACCCATGGGCATCCAGCTGTAGAGACCAGAAGCCAGTTTGCGGATCATGCCTGCTCGCAGCATCAGCTGATGGCTGATGACTACGGCGTCGGAGGGTGTTTCCTTGAGGGTTGAGATCAAGGATTGACTAGTACGCATGTGCTCAGTTATCCGATTATCAAAACGCAAAGGCAGCATTTTACTACGGTTGTGCTGATACGTCATGGCTGCTGAGTCAATCATGGTCGAATTTCACCAGCAGGTTAGCTATAGTGCTGCGAATTATTTCTGGCAACTCGGCTAAATCGGAGTAAATTATGAGCGAATTTCAGCTGGATAACCGACTGGATGAGGATTGCTTTGTCATGGGGGACTTGCCTCTCTGCCGAGTTTTGCTGATGAATGATTCTCAGTACCCTTGGTTTATTTTGGTGCCCAGGGTGGCTGGGGTTCATGAAGTGTTTCATCTTGATGAAGAGCAGCAATTGCAGATGGCTTGTGAATCCTCGTTGACTGCGGCCATTCTGAATGATGTATTTGAGGCGGAGAAGATGAATGTAGCTGCTCTGGGTAATGTTGTTAAGCAGCTGCATGTCCATCATATTGTGCGATATGAAAGTGATGCTGCCTGGCCAAATCCGGTTTGGGGCAGGTTGCCAGCTAAACCTTATGACAAGGATCAGGTCAGTGAGATCAAAAAGAAGCTGGAATCACTGTTCAGTTGTTTTGAGTGAGTGGAGTGCAGGAAATGAATGATGAACTGATTGAACTGCAAACCCAGGTCAGCTTCCAGGAAGATACGGTCGCTCAGCTTAATGAAGTGGTGACGCGGCAGCAGCAGGAAATTGACAGTTTGAAGCAGGAAATGATTCAGCTGAAAAAACAGTTAAGCTCTGTGGCTAACTCGCAGTTGGAAGAGCCGGAGGAAAATGCGCCTCCTCCTCATTATTGATTGGGAATAGTCTAATTGAGCGGGGCCTGTGAGCCCCGTTCTGTTATTGATTTGGTCTTCAGTGGCCTCTTGGGGCAGCGATAACGTCTTCTGCCTGTAGTCCCTTGTCTTTTTCTACCACGATAAATTCAACCCGTTGTCCTTCAGACAGAGTCCGGTGTCCTTCTCCCCGAATCGCACGATAGTGGACAAAGACATCTTCACCGATATCCCGGGTAATAAAGCCAAAGCCTTTTGAAACGTTAAACCATTTGACGGTGCCCGTTTCTCTATCGGAGTCACTCACTTCAATTGTGGTAGTAGAGCCCAGGGATTTCAGGTTGATAGCAACGTGAAGCAGAACACCCGCAACAATAAGCAGGGAAGACAACTGTCCTGGCTCAAAACCAATCTCGGGTGTTTGGTGGGAGAACATGACCCAGCCGCTGAGGGCGGTGGCTGCAATCAGCATGACCGAAGCCAGTGTCTGAACGTAGGATTTCTTGCAGCGATAAACTGTCAGGTAGCAGCCGAGGCAGAGGTGGATCAGAGCTGCGGTCAGTAACAGCATGGTCGCAGAGGCAATAGCCAGGGCTCCACCCAGCAGCACATTGAGGATGGACCCTTCCACAATCAATGCTGCCAGTGAAAGGATGCCTAGGATCATGTGGATTAATTTAAGATGTTTCAAGTACTGAGTCCTTTTGGTTGTTATGAGTGTGACTGAAAAATACGTGAGTATCCGGCATTACTGCATTAAAAAGCGCCTTACCCGGGTAAACATCAAAAAGCTCTTTACCGCCCGCTTATAACGAAATGACTGCCTCCCGAAATAATGGGAATGCTGGCAAACCTGTACTGCAGCCATTTCGGAGTGTGTAAAACAGGGCAATAAAAAACCACAGCGTAACACTGCTGTAAGGATTAATGTAACGCCATTGAGCTTCTATCTCAAACTCTTTCTATACGCCGTATATAAAGGGCTACAGCAATGCATAAAGGTGCAAAAAAAGACTACCACTGTAAAAAATCACTTGTTATAGTGATTTTAGATGTTTCAAAAGTCTGGTTTTACAGGCTCTGTGAGGTCAGGGAAGTTTAATGTCCGGTTTTTTTACCGGCTAACCTCTTGAAGCATTGAATCAGCCTGGTGAAGTGGCAGATCACAATCCGCAGGTGCGGAAAGTAATTTACAGGGAAAACCATCAGGAGAGTAAAAGTATGGCAGCGAAGAAAGCCGCAGCTATCAAGGATAGGTACAGTAAAACCCAGATTCTTGCTGATATTTCAGAAAGTACCGGTTTGAGTCGGAAAGAAGTGGGAGCTGTATTAGAAGAGTTGGGAATACTGGTTGAGCGTCATATCAAGAAGCGGGGTTGTGGCGAGTTCACTCTTCCGGGACTGCTCAAGATTGTGACCAGGAAAAAACCAGCTCAAAAAGCCAAAAAGGGAGTGCCCAATCCATTCAAGCCTGGTGAGTTGATGGATGTGCCTGCTAAACCAGCCAGTATACAGGTGAAGGTTCGTCCTTTGAAAAAGCTCAAGGAGTATGCCACTACGTGATGTAGTTGGCGTTGGTTCTCTGAGTTTTTTGGAGTTCATCATGGGAGGCATATAGCCTCCCTTTTTCATGTCTGAAAGATTTGTAGGTTAGCTGTAACTGCTGGGTATTCCGGTATTCAGACAACAAAAAGCTCTCGCAGTGCGAGAGCTTTTTGTTTAGCTAAGTATCAGAAGCGATTTAGAATACTGCTACTTCGTACTTAATGATGACACGAGTGTCAGTTCTAACCAGGTCTTTGGTATTACTGGCATCATAATCAGTGGTGTTTTTGGCGTATCTCAGGCGAGCAGACAGTCCTTCAACCTGAGGAATGGAGTAGTTGATGTCCAGGTTGTATTCGGTTTCGTCCTGAGGTTTGGTTTCGCCCATAACGTAAATGCCTTCAACGCTCAGACCCTCAACCATTTCGTTAAAGTCGTAACCAGCATTGAAGCCCCAGGCTTTCTGACCATTACTGTTGAAGTCAGAAATCTGGATGGAGTTGTAGCCGAAGTAGCCGTTATCGTCGTCGTTAACGTTTCCTTCAGCTGTTTGCCAGCCAATGCCAAACTCTCCAAGGTCAGTGCTTTCAACTTTGGTGTAAGCTACACCGAAACTGGCTTTACCAACGTCTGCAGAGACTTTTAGACCGTATGCGTATTGGCTTTTATCACCGGAAGCTGGTTTTGCAGCACCTGTTTTGGTCAGGTTGGCATATTGGCCAGCAAAGCCTAGGTCGATACCTTCTATCGCGGTTGAGAAAGTTGCTTCGGTGAGATACTTCTTAGCGAAGTCGCTTTGAGTTGCATAATCAGCGCTAAGGCTCAAGCCGTTTCCAAAGTCATATGCGCCACCAATCAACTTGACTGCTTGGCTATCTCCATCAGCTTCGTAATCAACGAAGCCAGATTCCGTTCTGCCGTTAGCTTTTTTGACCCAAGCAGTGTGAGCAGAAGCTCCACCGTAGTTAATGTCTGCATAAAGACCTTCACTAAGGCTAGGTAATACGCGGCTGTCAGAGTCATTCAGCAAGGGAGTATCAATAAACATGCGGCCGTACTTAGCTACGCCCATATCCGCCAAATTGAATTTGATGGCGTAAGCAGTTTTTCCGTAGCTGTGGGACTCGCCTTTACTATCGACTTTTAATAGACCAGGTTCCAAATCTGCATGAGAAGCTCCCAGTTTTAGAGAGTAATAAGCGCTGAAGTCCAAGCCCACGATGTTTTCAAAGTAGCCAGAGGTAAAGTCTGCGCGGATACCCTGAGCCCACTGTGAAGTGGAATCATCGTTAGTACCATCATCCTGACCTTTGGTCATATGATAGTTGCGCAGTTCCAGGTTCAGGCTTGAGTCGTCCAGGAAGGCGTTAGCCTGAGCAGAGGTCACCATAAAGATGGCAGCACTCAGGGCACTAATCTGTGCGAGTTTCATTATTGCAGCTCCTTGCTGTATTTAGATGTGTGTTCTGGCCCTGGTTTCATCATCCATGTACTGCTTGGACGGAATGTACAGCGAAACCTCCCCATAGGGCTAAAGGAGATTTTTATACAATCCTGAACAGGATGCAACAGGGTTTACAGAAATATGACATCTTTTGGTGCAAGTGGTTTTTTGGTGCAAGTAGTTGGCAGACAGGGCATCCATGCCCATGGAGTTATCCTGCAGGACTGCCCTTAAAAGACGCTGACTGTATAATCGACGTAGAGACGAAGATCAGTCATGCCTTCGTATTCATAACCATCTTTATCTTGATTTTTGATCTCGCTGATTTCTTTATCACCTTTGTGCTGTGCATAGAGGAAAGTGACACTCAAACCTTTAAGTTCTTTTTGCTGGAAAGAGTAACCCAGGGCTACGTTATGCTCACTTTCTTTATATTTGTCGCGGAATTCGGTCAGGTTGTTGGCTTCGATATCGGAACCTTGTGTAAAGGTGTAACCCATGGTCAGGCCCGGTAACCCAAGGTTGTCAAAGCTGTATTGAATACCCGCCTGCCAGACGCGTTCGCCGTTATAGTTGAAGTCTGAGATCTGGCGTTTGGTCCAGTAACCCAAATCATCATAATCGTGACCGGACTCATAGGCCAGATGATAGTCAAAGTAGCCCAGTCCTTCCTTTTTCTCCGCATTGATCTGACTGTAGGAGGCGCTGACAGAGACCATGTCGTAGGTCAGTTTGGCATTCAGGTTATAGAGGTTAGCGTCCTTGTCAAAGCCGCCGTAGGTGTTACCGTCTGACTTCCATTTGTCACCGTTTTCCTTACCTTTATAGAATTGCCCCTCCAGCAACAGGGAAGTTTCTTCAGCCAGCAGGAAGGTGTAATTCAGGTTGCCATGATAAAGCTTCAGATAGGAATCACTTTCGGCATAGGCTAGGTCGCCTCCCAGACCTGATTCATGATCATAAGAGCCACCGACTGTGTATATGTAATCAACCTTGGTGTGTTCACCGCTGCGCCCATCTTTGCCTGGCTTGGCACTGGTGAAGTCTTCCATTTTATCGTGGTTGTAGAGGGAAACCTGGTCAGTCCAGGCGGCGTAAAGGTCGAAGTCTCCCAGTTTGGCGTCAGCTATAGCTCCTCTGAAACTGGTCGGAGTCAGGCGGTGGTATGTCTTCATCAAGGGCTTTTCAATGGAGATCCAGCCAGCATGGGCATGAACATTGTGCTGATCATCGCCGGCAAAGCCTTTGATGTTTGCCAGGCCGACCTTGCCATAGCTGCTTTGATCTGCCAGGTATTCCTGCTTGGTCGGGTCATAAACAGGAATGCCCTGCTTCAGTATGGTGGTGCCATACCGATCCTTATCGCCGAGCAACTTAAGGCCACCATATAAAGAAAAGTCAAAGCCAACACCTGCTTCCGCTGAGCCCAGATACGCAGACTCGAAATTCACTTCCAGACCCTGTCCCCAAGCCAGCTGCCTATCATGGTTTTTAACCACTCGATCATTGTTCTTGGCGTCTTCGTAATCCGGCTGTTTGAAATCCTTGAGCTGACGATCTTGATAATAATTGCGTAGTTTCAGAGACAGTGTGTTGTCACTGGGATGTTCTGATTGGGGTGACTGATCGGCTAGTGCACCAGTTGATACAGATGCAATAAAAACAGCAGTACTTGTCGCAGTTAAAACGGCAAGTTTCATTGGGGTGGACTCCTGTGCTCCCGGGCAGGTTGTGTGTTTCTTGCCTGTAGGAGAACCCCAGCGGGAATAGTCCCAAAGGTTTTGAAACCTGATGTTATTAAGCCCGGTTTATTTGATTGAGTGTTTAGGCAACATGAGTCTTTGAGTAAAACAGTGATCTGGTATTTTGCAAATTACCTTAATGAATAAGAATTACTTCTATTAATTTCTTTTTATTAGACCAACAAGACTAATGAATGAATGGCAGAAAAAAACGAGTGTTTATAATGAATTGAGATCATTTGTTTTTCAGGGACGAATTATGAGCAGCTTGCAGCAAAGTGCTGAAGCAGGAAAGGACCTCTGGCTTGCTTATTTAAAGCGGGGTGGGACCATCCGTGAATTAAGAGGGCTGGATCAGGATCAGATGGAAGCCATCTACCAGCTTGGATTCAGTCATTTCAGTATTGGTCACTACGCTGAGGCTCTTAAAGTCTTTCGTTATCTGGCGCTCCTGGATCATCACAGCCCTCGTTATTATCTGGGCATTGGATTGGCTCTGCATCATTTAAATCAGGATGCTGCGGCAATACCTGCTCTTAATTATGCTGAAAAGCTGGATAACAAAGATCCTCGCCCTTCAATTTGTATGACAGAGTGTTTTATTCGTCTTAAGAACCGCAAATTGGCGGTTAAAGCTTTGAGTCATGCGGCAAAAATTCTTAAATCCTCTAAAGGGTGGGAAGAAGAGCGAAAGCAGGCCAGACAATTAAAACACTATTTGATTGAACCTTCAGGGAGGAAGTGAATATGGACCCAGTTGATCCCAATTCAGGTGTATCCCAGACCCCTGCACAGCAAAGTGGGGGTATACCACAAACCACTTCTCAAGATCAGGTTAGTCAGGGGTTTAGCAGTACTAACTCGGTTTCCAGCTCTGAAAATAGTGATACAGGTCAGACCGTAGAAGTAAGTCCTGATCAGCCAGGGACCAGTAATGCCGATAGTCGGGATTTTTTGCAGAGGACATTCGATGCCAAACTGGATGGTTTCAGAGCTGCTGTGCATGAATTCAATCGACGCTTTAATGCCCAGGATATAGATATCAATGACACCCAGTCACTCATTCTGATTGTGAAAGGGATGATCAGTGATACTCAGGCATTAGTGAGTGCCGTATCTATTGATCAGACCTTCAGTAACCGGACTTACGAGCAAAGCAGGAGGCAGGATAGTGCCAGTGAGGCACGAACCTTGAGAGGCAGTATCCGGACCAGAACGCAGGACCTAACCGAAAAAACGACTCAGCGCGATGCTCGTGCGGGGGATCTGACGAATAAGAACCTCTCCAAAACCCTCAAAGAGCATGAATTGGCCGATGCCCAGTCCAGTCACTCTCCGGAAAACGACAACAGTGAAGAGATTACCCGGCTGACGACTGAAATCACGTTACTCGAGCATGAAATAGCGGGTATTACCACTGAAATCACTAATCTTAATCAGCAAATACAGGCTCTGGAGGCCAGCAATACTACGGATAATGCAGCATTGCTCAGAGCTAATAAGCAACTGAATTCAGTGACGGAAGAGTTTGTCCGTGTGAATAGCCTGCTGGGCAGGATTCGTCAGAGGTTTGATCCTGCAGCGCTTGAAACAGGTGAGGAAGGTGTTCAGATAGTCAAAGAGCTAGAGCAGATAGTACAAAAAGAACAGGTCAGAGAATCAAGGAAGAGGTTGCAGAACAAAGATGAAGTCATGTCTCTGGATAAGCAACACCGACGAGATGATATAAAAGTGGCGGATGAGCGTATAGCACTTGAAGAGGGGGTGGATCAGTATCTAAGCGCAGAAGACTTTGAAACCCTGCGTCTCGTCTTCTCGCCTTCAGATCCAGCGGAGCTTAGAAGTGCTACTCAGCGCCTTGATGCCCAGTCGGAAGCCGAAAATTATCCGGCTGCAGAAGAGGGGTTCGCTATTGCGCTGAATAGTGCGCCTTCAGATAAAGCTCTGGAAGATGCTGCAAATCCTGCAGCAGAGACTCACCGGGGTGACAACCTCAGCTTTGAAGGAGCCAGCAGTCCCCAGGTTTTTGCCCGTCTCTGGATAGAAGCCAAGCTGGAGGAAGGGGAAGATACCCAGGACGTGAAAGAAGATCATCTGGATGAAGTGGCTGAAAATACCGAGTCCCAGCGCAAGAGTGTTGCAGAGCACCTGCAGGATTTTGAGTCCATTCCTCTGGAGGTGGCGGAATCTCTTGAAAAACAGCAGGAAGCCGCTCTTCAGATCAGTAAAAACAATCGAGTTTAAGCAATAGGGGGAGCGCTGCTCTCCCTTCCTTCCTCATATCTGCCATTGCAATCAAAAACTTCCGTAATAATATTGCCCATTCTTGCATCTTGGGGTTGACACTATCTGGTGAAAATCAAGGGTTCAGGTATAATGCACCACTTTTGACAGTGGCAAGCGAAGGATAGACAGATTCAATGCCGATCTACGAATATCAGTGCGGAAGTTGCGGTGATGTGCAGGAAGTGATTCAGAAGTTCAGCGATGGGCCTCTGACCGACTGTGGTGCCTGCGGTGAACCTGAATTGAAAAAACTGTTGAGTGCCCCTGCCTTCAGGTTGAAAGGCGGTGGCTGGTACGAGACAGACTTCAAAGGTGGCAATAAAAAGAATCTGTCCTCCAATGATAATCAGGGTCCTGCCAAGGGCACGAATAATGCCAGTGGTTCAGCAGCCACCAGTGAATAACCCGGCCTTTTGAGAACTAAAGCTCTATTTTGAGCGGCATTCTCATTGCCATGAATTCAGGCACAGAATTTCAGATAATTCTGTGCTGGAACCAGAATAGCCCCCCAGTTTCGAGGTATGTTATGCGCAGCCATTATTGCGGCGAACTGAATCTCTCCCATGACGGGCAGGAGGTTACCCTGTGTGGATGGGTACACCGCCGTCGCGACCATGGTGGTGTGATCTTCCTGGATATGCGTGACCGTGAAGGAATCGCCCAGATCGTTATTGATCCTGACACCGAAGAGGCTTTTGCCCTGGCCGATAGAGCACGCAGTGAATATGTGCTTAAAATCACCGGTTTTGTTCGCCCTCGTCCAGAAGGGACCGTGAACAAAAACATGGGTACGGGTGAGATTGAAGTACTGGGTAAGCAGGTTGAAATCCTGAACGAAGCCCAGACACCTCCTTTCCAGATCGAAGGTTACACCGATGTCGGCGAAGAAGTTCGTCTGAAAAACCGTGTGATCGACCTGCGTCGTCCGGAAATGCAGGAAAAAATGATCCTTCGCAGCAAGCTGACCAGTGCGGTTCGCAGCTACATGGATGAGCGGGGTTATCTGGATGTAGAAACTCCGGTTCTGACTCGTGCTACTCCGGAAGGTGCCCGTGATTATCTGGTGCCAAGCCGTACTCACGAAGGCAAATTTTTTGCTCTGCCTCAGTCTCCTCAGCTCTTCAAACAGATGCTGATGGTGGCGGGTTTTGACCGTTACTACCAGGTCGTTAAATGTTTCCGTGATGAAGACCTGCGTGCTGACCGTCAGCCTGAATTCACCCAGATTGATATCGAGACCTCCTTTCAGGACGAGTCCCAGATCATGGGGATGGCTGAAGATCTGGTTAAAACTACTTTCAAAAAGGTGGGCAGTGTCGAGCTGGGCGAATTCCCACACATGACCTTTGCTGAAGCCATGAACCGTTACGGTTCTGACAAGCCGGATCTGCGTATCCCGCTGGAACTGGTTGACGTGGCTGACTTGATGGCAGGTGTTGAATTCAAGGTATTCAAAGGCCCAGCTGAAGATCCGAAAGGTCGTGTAGCGGCTCTGAAAGTATCGGGTGGTGCTGAACTGTCCCGTAAGCAGATTGATGAATACACCAAGTTTGTCAGCATTTACGGTGCCAAAGGTCTGGCCTGGATCAAGGTCAACGCCATCGAAAACGGCGCTAACGGTCTGCAGTCTCCGATCATCAAGTTCCTGGGCGACGATGTCACCATGAAGATCATGGAGCGTCTGGACGCGAAGAATGGCGACATCGTCTTCTTCGGTGCAGATAAAGAGAAGGTTGTTAATGAGGCTCTGGGTGCCTTGCGTTGCAAGATTGGTGCTGACCTGAATCTGTACACTGCAGAATGGGCTCCACTGTGGATTGTTGACTTCCCGATGTTTGAAGAAACTGACAACGGCGAACTGACGGCTCTTCATCACCCATTTACTGCGCCAACCAGTACCCCTGAAGAACTGGAAGCCAACCCCACTGAAGCGCTGTCCCGTGCTTATGACATGATCATCAATGGCTATGAAGTGGGTGGTGGTTCTGTTCGTATTCACAATGAAGCCATGCAGCAGACGGTATTCCGGGTCCTGAAAATTGAGGAAGAAGAGCAGCAAGAGAAGTTTGGCTTCCTGCTGGATGCACTGAAGTACGGTGCGCCTCCTCATGGTGGCCTGGCGTTTGGTCTGGATCGTCTGGTTATGCTGCTGTGCGGTACCGATAACATTCGTGACGTTATTGCCTTCCCGAAAACCCAGTCTGCAGCTTGTCTGTTGACTCAGGCTCCTGGGGATGTTGAAGCGACCCAGTTGCGGGATCTGAACATCCGTATTCGTCGTGATCCGGCTTCTGCTACCAGTCATTAAGTGTTAGTAGGCAGTTAACCGCTAATAGTTAATCGTCGTAAGCTGGAAACGATCTTTCACACCGTTTGATGATGAAAGATCTTTCAAGATAAATCCCAGAGGGCCGGTTTAAGATCGGCCTTCTGATGAAAAAAAGATAAAGGGTATTTTCTATGGCAGGTCATAGTAAATGGGCCAATATCAAGCACCGCAAAGCAGCTCAGGATGCCAAGCGGGGTAAGGTCTTCACCAAGATCATTCGTGAACTGGTGGTGGCTGCCAAGCAGGGTGGCGGTAATATAGAGGATAATCCCAAGCTGCGTGCTGTGGTAGACAAAGCGCTGGGTGCGAACATGACTCGTGACACCATCAATCGTGCCATTGCACGAGGCGCCGGTGGTGATGACGATTCCAACATGGAAGAAGTCACCTACGAAGGTTACGGTGCTGGTGGTATTGCTGTTCTGGTTGAATGCCTGACAGACAATCGTAACCGTACTGTTGCTGAAGTACGTCACGCATTTTCCAAGCACGGTGGCAATCTGGGTACCGATGGCTCAGTGGCTTATCTCTTTGAAAGAAAGGGACAAATCTTCTTCGAACCGGGTCTGGATGAAGATACGGTGATGGAAGCTGCATTGGAAGCTGGCGCCGAAGATGTTGTGACTAACGACGATGGCTCCATCGAAGTGGTGACAGAATGGACCGAGTTTCTGTCTGTTAAAGAAGCCATTGAGTCTGCAGGTCTGACACCAGCCGGTGGTGAAGTCGCTATGATTGCCTCCACTCAGACAGAGCTGGATAAAGATGGCGCAGAAAAAATTATGAAGCTGGTGGATCGTCTGGAAGATCTGGACGACGTGCAGAACGTTTACAGCAATGCGGATATTTCTGCCGAAGTGATGGAACAGCTGGATTAAGCTTTTCCATCATTGATTCTGAAAGGCCCCGATGACGAAAGTGTTGGGGCTTTTTTAGTTTGTTTTCCCTTTCCTGCTGAAGTGCTCAGCCACTTCCCTGAATACCTGCGTATCTCAAAGCAGAACTCACTCAGAAACACTATTAAAGTGACGTCAATGCTTGGCTAACTCGAAGATAACAATCACTCAGCTTTACATCGACTAGGAGTCTGTCGGACTTAGCCGACCGTAGCGAGAAAAAGTCCGGTTTGAGACAGTTTTTATGATTATTTGAGGCGAATAGCGAGCTATTCAACGAAAAGAATCATAGAAAATGGCCAAATCCGGCTTTTTCGCAGTAGGTCAGCGGTAAGTCCGACAGGCTCCTAGAGGTAGGCTCTATTCAAGCGAGCTTCAGCCCACTTCTGGAACCAGGTGCATACCATCACTACCAGCCAGTAGATCAGTGCCACGCTCAGGTAACTTTCGAAGAATCTGAAACTGCTGGCCGCCTCCATCTGGGCACGCGCCATTATCTCTACAACCCCCAGTGTAAAGGCAAGGGAGGTACTCTTGAGCAGATCGATCGCATTGTTCATCAAAGCTGGAAAAGCCACTCTCACCGCCTGAGGAAGAATGATTCTTCGCATCCCCTGGGCCCGGGTCATACCCACACTCAAAGCGGCCTCCATTTGTCCGGAATGGATGCTGATAATTGCCGCTCTCATGCTCTCTGACATATAGGCTGCAAAGTGCAATCCAAGGCCAATAATCACTGCCACAATGGCCGGCATACCTGCCAAAGCAGGAATGACCTGAGGCAAACCATAGTAAAACAGGAAGAGCTGAACCAGCAGAGGAGACCCTCTGAAGAAAGAAATATACAGGTCAGCCACATGGTGAAGGTGAAGAGGCCGGGTAATTTTCACCAGGGCCAGAACCAGACCCAGAGATAATGACAGAACCAGGCCACCCAGTGTCATGTATAAGGTGGTGTCCAGACTCATGGCAACCGTCGGTAACATCCCGATGGTGTATTCGAAATCAATCATTCAAGTGCCTGTAACTACGATGGAATAGAACAGCCCCGGGTAAAGTAAGCCTTGCTCGTTATCCTGCAACACAACATTATCAGGAGACAGGACTGCCCCGTTTTTCATGGTAAGAAAAACGGGGCAGTATTCCAAAGAACCGTGATGGATGAAAGGTTTAACCCGCAGGTTTGGCCGTGATGTCACCACCAAACCACTTACTGGAAATAGTGGCCAGTGTTCCATCTTCACGCATGGCATCCAGAGCCGCATTGACTTGATCCCTCAGAGCCTGGCCTTTTTCATCTTTGATAAAAGGCATGGCATTCTTCAGAATTTCAATAGGCTGTCCCGCTAATTTAAGAGGCAGTTCAGACTTGTCAATCAGAGCCATGACACTGACACGATCCATAACAAAAGCATCGGAACGCTTAAGCACGACATCCTGTTCAATGCCCGTATCATAGGTCACCACATTGATTTTCTTTTCAGGATCATTCTGACGCAGAATGGCTTCGAAGTTAGAACCCAGGTTCACAGCCACTTTCTTACCAGCCAGATCATCCACCGACTGGATTTCATTGTTATCTTGATGCACGGCAATCTGAGCACCGTCATAAACGTATGGCTCGGAGAAAGCATAACGCTCAGCACGAGCATCAGTTAAAGTGATCTGGTTGGAGATGGTATTCAACTGCCCTGCTTCCAGCATGCCAAACAGGCCTGAGAAGGGTGCAGTCACAAACTCAACATTTTGATTCAGGCGACTACCAATCTCATTCCAGAGATCCACTTCAAAGCCTTTCAGTTCACCTTGCTCCATGAAGGTAAACGGATAATAAGTGCCAGACATTCCGACTTTAACGACAGACGTCTTTGATTCGTCTTGAGTCTGTGCTGATTTTTCATCAGAGCAGCCGGCCAGCATCACAGACGTAGCCAGAATGGCAGTAGTTATGGTTTTTTTGAATGTAAGACCGAACATGAGGTACTCCTGAAAACAACTATGGGCATAGGGTTGCAACCTTTATTCACACAAAAGAAATCCGTTGTGTTGATTGCCGGCCCAAAATCAGGATCGCAGATTATCAGTCTTACCACTTATAACTTAAATATTCTTTTAAACACTTTTTATTCTTAAAAGTTATATAAAACGATTCACAAGGCTTGTAGCCAGTCCCTGGCTCAGGAAGTCACTTTCGTTATGAAATATCCGGGCTGGATCAGCGCTTGAATGCCTGGTAGATCGAAAAACCTTTTTTTACGACAAGTGTTTTACAATCACCAAAAGCCTGTTTGATGATGGGCTCATAGCGTAGAAAACTGTTAGCTACGATTCGAAGCTCACCTCCTTTCCTGAGGCGTTGAGCCGATTCGGCAAGAAACTGTTCGGTCACCGCGTAGTGGGTTTTTACTCCCTGATGGAAAGGAGGATTGGAAACGATCAGGTCAAACTCACCACTGACTTCAGATAAACCATCGCTGGCTACCACATTAAAGTTCTGCACATTATTTTCCTGCAGAGTACGAGTAGAGCTTTCCAATGCCAATGCATCTGAATCCACCAGCGTGAAATGAGCATCAGGGTTCAATTGCCCAAGAAATCCTGCAACAACTCCGGCACCACAGCCAAAATCAAGCACGCGTCCGGTATCAAAAGTATCAAAAGTATCAAAAGTATCAAAAGTATCCAAAAGCACAGCCGTGCCCACATCTACACGCCCATGACTGAACACACCAGGCAGTGAAAACAATGGCATGGGTGTGCCCCGAACCTGCAACTCGTAAGCACTGTAATATTCCGACTTTGAGAATTCAGTGTTATTGCTCAATGACTCTGAAGCTTCAATCAAACTGCAGTGTCGGGCATTATCCATGTTTTTGACCGCAGCAAAATTCTGCTTCAGACGTTTGCGCCAGGACTTAATACCTTCACTGTTCTCTCCCACCAGCCATACGACAGTATCCTCTTTCAATAAGGAGGCGATCATGGCCAGCCAGAAGTCCATCAACGGTTTACTCTTCTGCAGGAAAATCAGCACGCCATCCCATTGCTTATCCAGGGACTCAATCTCTGATCCATATTGAAGAGTCAGCTGACTCTCTTCAGACCAGTCATTCTTAATGGCTGTGTAGACAGAAAAATCACGAGTAAGCCCATACACCTCTTCAGCAATATTTTCCTGAAGAAGCTCTCTTCCCAGTCCATCAGCGGGCATACCCAGCACAAGCAACTGATTGCAGCTCAGCCATTCACAGTTACGAATCACCAGCTGGCTTGGGTTTGAGAGAACTCGAGCGCTCATAAAATCCTTCAATCAAAAAATAAATTCACGGCCCAGCAATGGATGTCTGTTCCGACCTGAAATCAGCAGGTTCTTATACCGAAATCACAAGGTATTGCAAAGCAAGTTTGAATAATATTCTATTAAATTCCCTTGTGCGCACAATTTTTCTGAAACTACCGATTTACATGGGCTCCCATCACTTTTAGGATTCGCGCCAGTATTTTTCGTGCTTACTGGAGACCCCTCATGCTCGAGCCACGAGGCGAGCTGGTACTGAGAACCCTCGCAATGCCCGCTGATACCAACCCCAATGGTGATATTTTCGGTGGCTGGCTGTTGTCACAAATGGATATTGCTGGCGGTATTGCCGCCAAGCAGAGAAGCCACAGTCGCATTTCTACCGTAGCCATTGAATCTATGTCTTTTCACCATCCGGTGAATGTTGGTGATGTGGTCTGTTGTTATGCTGAAATCATGCACGTTGGCACCACGTCTATGCGGATCAAGCTGGAGGTCTGGATCACGATCATGCCTTTCAATCAGCAACGCATCAAAGTAACGGAAGGCATCTTTACTTACGTAGCGATTGACGAACAGGGTCGCCCCCAACCTGTGGATAGAGATGAATAACGGGATATAAATGATGAAACAAAAAACCATCCTGGTCGGCATTGCCGGCGCTTCTGCTTCCGGTAAAAGTCTGCTGGCCAACACACTGGTCGAAGAACTTCAGTCGGAACACGTTTGTGTCATCTCTGAAGATTCTTATTACAAGGATCAGACTCATATGACCATGGAACAGCGGGTTCAAACCAACTACGATCACCCTGAGTCCATGGACCATGATCTGATGCTGGAGCACATGCAGCTGCTGAAAGAGGGTCAGGCGGTCGATGTGCCTCTGTATGATTACACTGAGCATAACCGCAAGCAGGAAACCCGAAGCGTTCTGCCTGCCCGCGTTATTCTGATCGAAGGTATTCTGCTGTTTACCCGCCCGGAAATTCGCGAGACCTTTGATCTCCGCTTCTATATGGATACGCCACTGGACATTTGTCTGATCAGACGAATGAAACGAGATATTATTGAGCGGGGTCGCGATGTTGACTCAGTCATCAAACAGTATCTGGAAACGGTTCGCCCAATGTTTCTTCAGTTCATTGAACCTGCACGCCAGCATGCCGACCTTATCATTCCTCATGGTGGTAAAAACAGAATAGCCATCGACCTGATCAAGACCAAGATTCAGGATCTGATCGACTGATTCATCGCTGACTGATTCCAATGCCTTGCTTCTGACTCTGCTATTTTATAAAGCAGATTTTGATTTCAGACAGGGCATTGCCCCTCTGGCAACATCTTCGGGTGAGCTTGCCCAAACGGCGAAAACACGTTTCGGAAAATCAACCTTTGACCTGAATACCTGTTTTTGTATAATCGACCGGTATAAGCGTCGAAAGTGCGCGCGCTTTCCGGGTCAAAGCTATCTTTTATGAAACAGTCCTCATAGGTAGCCTCCAAAATCCTGCCGCTTGTACACTCTCCCTTGTCATTAACCTGTCGAAGACTAAGTCTTTAACCTGTAAAAAGGTCTAACGGGAAAGTTATGCGTGTTGAAGCTGATATCAAGCTGGGTTTTAAAGATGTTTTGTTCAGGCCCAAGCGTTCAACCCTGAAGAGCCGCTCCCAGGTAAGCCTGGAACGCACCTTCAAATTTGTTCACACCGATCAGGAGTGGACTGGCGTCCCTGTCATTGCTGCCAATATGGACACAGTGGGCACCTTTTCCATTGCTCTTGCACTGGCCGAACACAAAATGCTGACCGCAGTGCACAAGCACTACACCATTGAAGAATGGAAAGCGTTTCTGGACAGCGCACCTGCAGGTATTGAAAACCACATCATGGTAAGCAGCGGCACCTCTGCAGCTGACTTCACCAAACTCAACGACATCCTTGCACTGGACGACAAACTTCGTTTCATTTGTATCGATGTTGCCAATGGCTACTCTGAACACTTTGTTCAGTACGTCTCCAAAGTTCGTCAACAGCATCCTGACAAAGTGATCATTGCCGGTAACGTTGTGACTGGCGAAATGGTTGAGGAACTGATCCTGAAAGGTGCTGACATCGTCAAAGTAGGCATCGGTCCAGGCTCTGTCTGCACCACTCGAGTCAAAACCGGTGTTGGCTACCCACAACTGTCTGCCACCATTGAGTGTGCCGATGCGGCCCACGGCGTAAGCGGTCAGATCATTTCTGACGGCGGCTGCACCTGTGCTGGTGATGTTTCCAAGGCATTCGGTGGCGGTGCTGACTTTGTTATGATCGGCGGCATGTTCGCGGGTCACGACGAATCAGCGGGTGAAGAAGTCGAGGAAGACGGTCAGAAGTTTAAGCTGTTCTACGGTATGAGCTCTGAGACAGCTATGGATAAACACTCCGGCGGCGTTGCCAACTACCGAGCGTCTGAAGGCAAAACGGTTAAAGTGCCCTATCGCGGTCCGGTTGAGAATACCGTTCAGGACGTTCTGGGAGGGGTTCGCTCCACCTGTACTTACGTAGGTGCAGCGACCTTGAAAGAACTGACCAAGCGAACCACGTTCATTCGCGTACAGGAACAGGAAAACAGGTTTTTTAACTAAATCCTTCCTTCCATGGCCTTTCCCTCCCGGGTAAGGCCATTCCTCTCTTACAATTCATCCGACTGAAAGCTGGGCACTGGCGGAAGACAACGCACTCTATCCGGGTCATAGTCAGGATCGGCTCTGCACTCCATCTGAAAACAACCTGGTTGCTCCGGGGTACACAAATAACAGCAAGGTGGACTCTCAGAGCCGCACAATTCAGTCTCCCCCAGACACTTCACACATTGCCCCTCTTCAACATTACACATTCGCTCTGTATTGGGATTACAGCAATCTGTCGTTTTCTTGCAACCCTTCCCCTCAATGGAACAAGCCGAAGAAAAGCCAATATTCATAAATAGAAAAACAGGTAACCCCATATACCTAAACCGCTTAACCATCTACGACATCCCTATACCCATTGGATTTCAAGATGCTACCAGGCGGCAAGCGAACGAAGCCCCGGGAGCCTACAAACAGTATGTGACTGGGTGGTCCGGCATCCCGGCGAGCGACGACTGCATGGATGCAGGAGGTAGAGCAACGCAGGAGCAGTTGCCGAACTGCTGACAACAACGTAGCATCTTGAAAGCGTCCCAGCCCGCACACGGCCAAACATCTATGAGTAACTTTTTCCTACCAAAGCCTGACGTTTTCTATGATGTTAGGAAGATATACCCGAACCAGAGACCGTAAAGCCACTGGTGCCTTTTGCCCGTTTGAAAGCGTGGTCCGGGAGCTGGCGACCTCATCACTGATGACGCATTAAGCGATCTCGTTCAGAAGAATGCACATTTTCGACAGCCCCACATTCGGATATACCTTCACCCCAAAGTATAAGTGGAAGTCATGCCCCGTCGAACCCAATCAGACAACTGTCGTTCAGATTCTGTCAAAAAGCGCATTGATGGACATCTTGAGACACTTAACCTCTTTGCTGCAGGTATTGATATTGGCTCTGTATCGCATTTTGTCGCTGTACCTAAGGAACTCAGTGACCATCCAGTTCGCGAGCAGTTCGCGAGCAGTTCGCGAGCAGTTCGCGAGTTTTCTTGCTTCACTGCTGATCTGGAGGCAATGGCAGAGTGGCTGGTTAAATCCGGTATTACAACAGCTGTCATGGAATCAACAGGCGTGTACTGGATTCCAGCT
>NZ_JBPCXO010000126.1:0-5371 GCF_051008435.1 Endozoicomonas sp.
CGGTTTGAGACAGTTTTTATGATTATTTGAGGCGAATAGCGAGCTATTCAACGAAAAGAATCATAAAAAATGGCCAAATCCGGCTTTTTCGCAGTAGGTCAGTGGTAAGTCCGACAGGCTCCTAGAGATCAGTTAGATGCAGGATTGGAAACCCAGCGCGTTTATGACAGCACACGCACTGGCGAGAGTGATCCAGACAGCCTTTTTGCAGCAATGGTAAAACATTGTGAGCCTGGCCGGTTTGTGTCTTTTGGGACAGGCAGCCAAGCCGCCTGCCTTGGCAGCATGACTGTTGAAGAACTACAGAATCTGGATGCCAGAGCTGCAACAGATGCCAGAAGAAGTGGCATAAAAGACGATGAAGAAGTGCCTCTCATAGCTTTGAGCCCCGTTGGCCTGAATGCCAGCGGTACATGGTATATCACAGGTCTTTCAGGTATTTACCCCGTTTTCAAAAGTGCTCCCTACAATGCCTGGATCACCCGAAATCAATTGTTTATCTTCAGCTACTTCAAAAGCACAGTAGCCTCTCCCAGAGACGAGGAACTCTAGGAAGAAACGGGAGAAGAACACTCTCTTCTTCCGTTTAAAAAACAGCTATCTATACTTAGTTCATGCAGTACATGGAGTTACCCCGCTATGAACACACTGACCGTAGAAGGCTGGTTGAAATCCGCCCCTGAATCCACCCCACTACCGATTGAGCATATCCACTTCCGGGTTAATGAAGATTACCGGCTGTTATTGGAGCAGGCTGAGGAAGAATTGCAGGAAAAGCAGAGCGGAGAACTCTTTATTCCTGTAGATATGAGCACTATGGAACTGAATACATCGGATGAATGTGGTCCATTGAAAGATTGCCAATTCAGGGTTTATCTGCGACCGGCTGATCAACGAGGACTGTTTCACTTAGTAGCCAATACGGGCTCTGATAACAGCCTGGTGTACTCCAACTCACTTCTGGTTGACCTTTTGGGCTGATCCTACCTGACATAACGACTGTGAGCAGGCACAAGATTCACCCTGTCTGCTCATTCACACCGGATTTCCCTTGGCTTGACCGTAAAGCTCTGCATATACTGGCCCTGCTAATCATCACCACAAAAGTATGCAGGGTCGTTTGTCATGAGTATTTTTAAATTCCACATAACCCAAATGGGTGCCTACAAGCCACCTCTTGAAGGGCGGGATCCTCATGAGCATCTGCTACTGGACTTTAATGAGCGTACCCTGCCGGTCTGCCCAATGGTCAAGCAGGCCATGATTGATTTCATTCAGGATGATCGTCTTCAGTGTTATCCATCCTATGGAAACATTACCGAAAAGCTTGCCCAATACTGCGATGTAGAATCAGAACAGGTCATGATTACCAACGGCTCCGATCAAGGCATTGACCTGATCATCCGGTCAGCCTGCAGAGAAGGAGACGAGGCTATTATTCCTGGCCCTTCCTTTGCCATGTATCACCAGGTAGCCAAAGTCGAAAACCTCAAGATCATTGAACCTTCTTATTCAAAAGACAAAGGTTTTCCCAAACAGACGGTGCTGGATGCTATTTCTGATAAAACGCGTCTGATAGTCATTTCCAACCCTAACAACCCCAGCGGAACGGTTGTTATTAAGGAAGACATTCTCGACATTGCAGCCGCAGCACCCAATGCCGCTATTCTTGTGGATGAATGTTATTTCGAATACACAAGAGAAACCGTTGCCGATGTGGTTGATCAATATCCGAACCTTCTGATCACCCGAACTTTTTCAAAAACCTGGGGATTACCCTCTGTCCGTTTGGGTTATGTCATCAGTAATGTAGAAAATATACGCGCACTATTAAACGTTCGTGGTCCATACGACGTTAACCAGCTGGCTGTAGTTGCAATAGATGCAGCTCTTTCCAACCCTGGTTATACCGAACAGTACGTCAAAGAAGTTATGGAAGTTTCTAAACCCATTTTTGAAGATTTTCTAAACGAGAAAGGGATTGATTACTGGCCCAGTGTCGCTAATTTTATCTGGACGTTCCCGGACAATCCGGATGAAATTGAAAAGCACCTTCGAGCTCACAGTATTCTGGTTCGCCCTAAAGCTGATGAGAGTGGCAGAGTAGGATTAAGAATTAATCTGGGGAATAAGGCTCAGACTGAATCTTTGATCCAAACCTTATCCCAGATAATCTGATTATCAGAGCCTATAGCTGTGGCTATAGGCTTTTATTGGAAACCAATTACTGGTATCCCCAAGTGCCCAGGAGGCTGATAGTTTCCAGGTAATTTATAGTTTCGCCACTCATAATCAGGGCTGTACGCTCTCAGCCCATCAAACGTATTCCTCATTAAACGCGACTCGTTTATGTAGATCGCCCTCAACTCATCAGAACTCCAACCGTTATCATCGGACAACTTCTGCAACTCAACAAATCGTTCAAAACTGATATCAGGACCTTCTCCCGTTTCAGACATAAACGTGCTTTTAGTTACGGCAAAATCCACCCTGTAAATCATCGGCTTAGCACCGTAGAAGTGGAATGTTGTATAGGGTATACCTCGTTGGTCAGCTGCCTTTTCAACAGACTCCAACATACCTTGTACGTCATCCACCATCACTATGTGTTGAGCTGGATGCTGGGATTTGACGAGGTAGTGCTCCAAACCCTGACCTTTGGTTTCCCATGGACCCGTTTGAACTTTGACAGTAATTGCATCATCAAACAGGTTTCTGTCGAGTTTTGTTTTCTCAAGCTTTTCTCTTAGAGAGTCTTCTTCATTGGCGGTAAGCAGAATAATTTTTGCATTCCCAGGACCCGCCTTGGTTCGAATATCCTGAAAAATTTTGGCCGTGTCAGGATTGACCACACACCTCTCTTGACGACCTCCAGCCACTACATCTTTGGCTATGAGCGTGTCATCCAAATCAAAACAGACGACAACAGGTTCTCCAGGCTTGATATGAGCCAACACCTCCCTGATGTTTTGTGATCTCTCAAGTCTTCTTGATTCACGCACTACTACGGGTTCTGGCACAGCCTGCACGCTTTCCGGCGCTTTGACTTCAACAGGTGGAACTGTAGCTGCCTGAACAGGTGGTACCTGTACATTCTGACCCCAGGTCATCACCTGACGTCCACGCCCCATTAGATTCAGCTTGATGTCGTCCTTAACTTCTCTTGCCCTGCCCCTGAGAGCCCGGTTTTGCATTTTCCAGTCATCACCCGGGAAGGCTTTTTTCAAGCTTTGTTCGATTTCAGCCGGAGAAAGCCTTAAATCAGGTCGAATTTGAGCCAGCTCTTGCGAGGCAAGCCTTATATCATTGACAGCACGATCAGAAATCTTCAACAGCTCATCCATCAGTGCTTTCATTTCCCCGGGTCTGGAGACTTGTGCCCAGTCCATTCTCATTTGCAGAGAGATCAACTGGCTAGGCTTCAAGTTCAATCCACCCCAGAGGAAATCCCAACCCTCTTCAGAGAAACATCTTGATAAATCCGCTTCCACTTCTACTGGATTCAATTGGAGGTCAGGACGGATCTGAACCAATTCTTCAGCAGCCTGTCTCCGACTTTCTGATGCACGTGGAGATAGCTGCCACAAATGATCCATAAGTTGCTTCATCGCGGCCGAGTTACGAATTGGCTGGGCATTGATAACTCGTTGCTCAGCTCTGTCGATATTACCCTGCACTCGCATATCTACTTCAGGGCCACAATACTGATTCCATTCCCGTTCTGTTGGAAACGCAGCATTAAAGTTGGTTTCCAGAACCTCTTTCACAGCCAGATCAATCTGAGTATCGCTTCCTCTGAGTCGCTGGAACGTCTCAAATGCCATTCGGCGGGTACTTCTCTGTTGAGGCGTAAGAAGGCCCATATTCTTTATCAGGAATCGACACCATTCCTGCCCTTTCTTTGGGTCGAAGGCATCAAAGCGTCTTTTAAGAGGCTCCACTTCACTGGGCCTTTTCAACTGATAAGTGCCGTCCCACAGTGAAGGCCATAGATCACGTCCCGGAGCTCTTTCCAAACCTTTGATGATTTCAGCTCTGACAGGTGCCCTGGGCACACTTCTGGATAGCCAGTCAGCGGCATCTTCAATACTTCTCTGGCACTGTTTAGGCACCTGATCCAGATGATCGAATACCCCAACCAGATGGCCATAGTTTCGATCACTGGCCAGACATAGATTGGCACCCTTGATCTCCATATCATATTGTTCATCAGGCACAAATTCTGGAGAGTAAGCCTGAACCGACACATTATTGAAGAAAGCCTTGGCTTCATCAGTAGGTGTTCCATCAGGATTAAGGACAGGGAACATCTGCCTATTTTGAGCATCCAGTACAATAAAGCGCCCGGATGACTTAAGCCTTTGAACAAAAGTATAATGCCCCGCGCCACCACCGGTACCTGACTTCAATACAACATATCGGTCACTATCAAAAGCTTGACCTAAAGGCCTCCTGGGCGCACCAGGCTGTCTTTGCTGCCCTCTTTTGATAGCGTCGAAAAACTCTCCCACACGATTCTGATATTCATGGTGATACTGCTTTTCCTCAATACCATCAATCTGGACCCAACCCACAATTGGCGTCGTTTGACTGGTATCAAATGGAAGCTCTACAGCGACTGAAACAGCCTGAACCTGGTTATAACCCCTGCCTCTGGCAAAATGTTCAAGAGAGTTGGCAAAGCCCTGACAGTTTGAATTACCCGCAGCCTGTCTTTTATACATTTCTGTGACGACATTATTAAGAAGTTCAAATTCAACTTCTTCATCTGCTGAAATCAGCGTCTGCTTGTGAACTGTAAGTCTATCCAGCTCTGCAAGGTGATCTTCTCTCTCACCAGCAAAGCTTCTCTCAGTTATCTGTCGTCTGGCTTCATCTTTAGAAATCCGTCCAAACTGGTATTCAAGCTTAATCTTGGCACAGTTATGAGCCCGCTCCATGTCTGTCTTGATCTGAACAAAAATATCCTGCTCCATCTCCCTTTGCATATCTGTAAGCAATTGATGGTGCTGTCCTACCAGATCGCGCTCAGCATCTTCAAAAGATCCGGCTTTGACTCCATGCTTATTAAACTTCTCGTTAACTACTCGATCAGGCTGCTGTCGGGATGGCTGAACACGATCCCACTGACCTTTCATCTGCATGAATTGTTGTTGAACTCGTGGATCATCATCCATTCCCATGCTCATTAAGGCCTGATCCATTCTCAGAGACTGCATGGGAGCTGGCTCAAATGGCATTGCTACCACAGGAGGTGCAACAGGAGGTGCAACAGGAGGTGCAACAGGAGGTGCAACAGGAGGTGCAACAGGAGGTGCAACAGGAGGTGCAACAGGAGGTGCAACAGGAGGTGCAACAGGAGGTGCAACAG
>NZ_JBPCXO010000127.1:0-12151 GCF_051008435.1 Endozoicomonas sp.
TGGCGCTCCTATAGAAGTCATCAAACAGTACGTTCAGCAGCAGAGAACACCGCATTAGTCGGCTATCGCCGACGAGCTTACATCCCCGCACTCAAAGTACGGGGTTTTACGCTCAACCGATAAAGCCTGTTAATGACTATAGCTGCGATCCCAGTCTTTCCAAACTGCTTCCAGACCTTTTGACTTGATGGCTGCTGCTACTGTTTCTGGGCGACGGTTGTCATCTATTGAGAACTGTTCCAGAGACTCAATCGCACCATCCGCATAACCACCGGGCTGGGTGCTGGAGAACGCACTCATTGTGGTAATGCCCAAAGGCAGAACGTTATCTCTGAATGCTTCGGATTCCCGTGTGGACAGTGACAATTCCGCTTCAGGTTTAAACAGTCGATAAGCGCAGATCAGTTGCACTAATTGTTTGTCTGAAATAATTGAGACAGGCTGGAACTCACCTTCACAGGGGCGAAGTCTTGGAAAAGAGATGGAGTAGCGGGTTTTCCAGTAAGTCTTTTCCAGATAGTCCAGATGTGCGGCGGTCATTGCTGAGTCGGTTCGCCAGTCTTCAAGACCAATTAATGCACCCACTCCGATCTTGTCGATACCTGCTTTACCAAGCCTGTCTGCGGTTTCCAGACGATAGTCAAAGTCCATTTTACTGCCACGCAGATGATATTTCTCATAAGCAGAACGGTTGTAGGTTTCCTGGTAGACCAGAACCGCATCAAGACCTAACTCCATAAGTTCTTCGTAATCATTCTGATCCAGCGGTTGGACTTCCAGAGTGATGTGGGAGAAGTAGAGTCGAACCTTTTCAAGTACGGTTTTGAAGTACTCGGTGCCGACGGTTCCTTCAGCTTCACCCGTCACTAGCAGAATGTGATCAAAGCCCATGGCTTTAATAGCTTGCAGCTCACGATCCAGCTCTTCCATGCTGAGGGTTTTGCGCCGAATCTTGTTGCCCAGGCTAAAGCCGCAGTATGTGCAGATGTTGGTGCACTTGTTGGACAGGTACAGCGGTATATACATCTGCACAGTATTGCCAAAGCGCTGACGGGTCAGTGCCATGCTTTTCTGTGCCATCTGTTCCAGATAGGGTTCTGCCGCCGGGGAAATCAGGGACAGGAACTGATCGTGGGTCAGTCGGCGAGCGGACAGGGCATTCTCAACATCAGCAGCGGTCTTGCTGAGGATGTTCATCCTGACTTCATCCCAGTTTAACTGGTTAAACTTGTCTATGAATGACATCAGAAATCTTCCAGAAACGCCGTCAGTGGACTGCTTGCCTGAGCCTGATGTGAACGTGCGCCCAAACCGGCTTCATAAGCACGTCTTCCTGCTACTACGGCTTCCTTGAAGGCAAGCCCCATGGCTACAGGGTTGTTGGAAACAGCGATTGCTGTATTCACCAGTACGGCGTCAGCGCCAATTTCCATCGCCTTAGCCGCATCGGATGGGCTGCCAATACCCGCATCCACAATCACGGGTACCTGGCTCTGCTCGATGATAATGTTCAGAAACTCTTCCGTTTTCAGACCCAGGTTGCTGCCAATAGGCGCTCCCAGAGGCATGACCGCAGCGGCACCGGCTTCTTCCAGCTTTTTACATAAAACCGGGTCAGCGTGTACGTAAGGTAGAACCACAAAGCCCAGCTCAACCAGTTCTTCGCAGGCCTTCAGCGTTTCGATGGGATCTGGCAGCAAGTATTTGGGGTCAGGGTGGATTTCCAGCTTTAGCCAGTTGGTCTGCAAGGCTTCCCTGGCCAGCTGGGCAGCATAAACCGCTTCTCTGGCATCACGGGCGCCGGAAGTGTTGGGCAGCAGGTTAACACCGGCTTCGACCAGTGGAGAGAGGATGTCATCCTGGTCGTCATGCAGGTCCACTCGCTTGAGTGCCATGGTGACCAGTTCGCTCTCGGAAGCCTTGATGGCTTCAGCCATGGTCTGGCTGTTATTGAATTTCCCCGTACCGGTAAACAGGCGAGAATTAAATGTTTTATCAGCAATGGTTAGCATGCCAGCCCTGCAGTCCTAAAAATTGTCTGTTATTCCAAGCGTTTCTTTATTCGCTATAGGCATCGTTTATCAACCACCTGCGGTGGCTTTGATCAGGGTGATACGATCACCATCTTCTACTTTCTTCTGGGGCCACTGGGTGCGGCGGACAATCTGTCGGTTGACCGCCAGTGCCACACCTTTTTCGGCCTGATTGATCTGTTCCAGCAGTTGTTCGAGCGTTAGAGGAGTTTCCGAGCTCAAAGGCTGGTCATTAACAAAAAATTGCATAGATCATTCTGGAAGGTTTTGAAATCAGGAGGGCAGTTTAAAGCAAATCCCCCTCCGGATAAATGAGGGGGGAGCCTTAACACTATACATGTTAACTGGAAGTTTATTTAATGATCATGCTCTTGCCACTGGTAACAACGGTTTCGGCATCGGCTCTGGGTGGGACTTCTACCCCTTTGGCACAGGCGGGGCGAGCCTGTAACTGGTCAATCCAGCGTTGCAGGTGGGACAAGTCATCAATTTCAACACCTGACCAGCTGCTGGTTCTGGCCCAACACCAGTTGGCTATATCGGCAATACTGAAGTCGCCAGCGAGAAACTCATGCTGTTCCAGATGATGGTTCAACACACTGAGCAGGCGATGGGTTTCATTCTGATAACGATCAATAGCAGGCTGAAGCTTTTCCGGGAAATACCGGAAGAAAACATTGGCCTGCCCCATCATGGGGCCTACGCCACCCATCTGGAACATCAGCCATTGAATCACCTGGCTCCGGCCTTTTGGGTCTTGAGGCAGTAACTTACCGGTTTTCTCAGCCAGATAAATCATGATGGCGCCTGATTCGAAGACTGCAAAGTCATCCGCTTCACGATCGATAATAACCGGAATTCGACCGTTGGGGTTCATGGCGAGAAAGTCGGGTCGTTTTTGCTCGCCTTCCATCAGGTTGATTCGATGGGTGTTGTACTCCAGGCCTAGTTCTTCAAGGACCACTGAAGCCTTATGGCCATTTGGCGTTGCTGCCGTGTAGAGGTCAATCTGAGCACTCATAGTCCATTCCTTGTCTCATTCTTTGATAGTTGTCTGAACCATACACTTTGAATGCTTTCGGCCAAAGTCTTCATTGATAATTTGTCCAGAACCCGTCCTGGCTTTGACAAACCGGTAAAGCAAGGCAAGTACGCATCTATTCAAATGCATTCTCAACCGTTAGAATTGGCGGTTTGTTTTCTCTACGCATCGGTTATCGGGAATCCCATGGAGAATCTGGAAACACTAGTTTCACCCATAGTCACCTCTGCTCTGACTGAAGTTGAGTCGGCCGCCAACGCTGCTGATCTGGACCAGGTTCGGGTACGATTTCTTGGCAAAAAAGGCGAATTGACCCAGCTGTTGAAAGGTTTGGGCAAGCTGTCTCCTGAAGAGCGTCCGAAAGCAGGCGGCTTTATTAATGAAGCCAAGCAGCAGGTTCAGGCTGCGCTGAATGTGAAACGTGAAGGTCTGGAAAATGCGGCTCTCCAAGCCCGTCTGGCCAGTGAAACCATTGATGTTACCCTGTCTGGTCGCAGCCAGGATTTAGGGACGGTACACCCTATTACCCGTACCATGGAACGCATCACCGATTACTTTGGTAATATCGGCTTTGAAGTGGCTCAGGGGCCAGAAATCGAAGACGACTACCACAACTTTGAAGCGCTGAACATTCCGGGTCACCATCCGGCTCGTGCCATGCACGATACCTTCTACTTTAATGACGCTTCTTATGAGGGGAGCAGGGTACTGAGAACCCACACCTCTCCGGTTCAGGTTCGTGTCATGGAAGCCCTGAGCAAAGCGGGTGACAAACCTCCCATTGCTATTGTTTGCCCCGGTAAGGTCTACCGTTGCGATTCAGATCAGACTCACAGCCCGATGTTTCATCAGGTAGAAGGTTTGTATGTAGCTGAAAAAGTCAGCTTTGCCGACCTGAAGAGCGTTCTCAGTGACTTCCTGAGAGTGTTCTTTGAGCGTGACGACCTGAAAGTCCGCTTCCGTCCTTCCTACTTCCCATTCACTGAGCCTTCTGCAGAAGTGGATATTGAGTGGGGACTCAATGAAGACGGTTCTACCAAGTGGCTGGAGGTTCTGGGCTGCGGTATGGTTCATCCGAAAGTGTTTGAATACTCCGGTATTGATACCAGCAAGTACACAGGCTTTGCCTTTGGTATGGGTGTTGAGCGTTTTGCCATGCTCCGTTACGGCGTAAACGATTTACGCCAGTTCTTCGATAACGACCTGCGCTTCCTGAGCCAGTTCAACTAACGGCTCTATTGAACATTTCTACTGAAAAGTTTTTAGCGATTAGATCGAATAACGGAGTTGAGAAAAGCATATGAAATTCAGTGAACAATGGTTGCGTCAATGGGTTGCCCTGGAAGTGGGTACCCAGGAGCTGGTAGACAAGATCACCATGGCTGGTCTGGAAGTGGACGACGTTGACCCGGTAGCGGGCGAGTTTTCCGGTGTGGTTGTGGGCGAAATCGTTGCCTGCGAACAGCACCCCGATGCCGACAAGCTGCGCGTAACTCGTGTCAGCATCGGCTCGGAAGAGTTCCAGGTGGTTTGTGGAGCGCCTAATGCCCGTATTGGCATCCGTGTGCCTTTTGCAACGGTAGGTGCACAATTGCCTTTAAAAGAAGCGCCGGGCAACTTCAAAATCAAGAAAGCCAAGCTCCGTGGTGTTGAATCTTTCGGCATGCTGTGTGCTGAAGAAGAGCTGGGTATGGCTGAATCTTCTGACGGCCTGATGGAGTTACCTGCCGATGCGGTTGCAGGTCAGGATATTCGTGAATACCTGAACCTTGATGACAAGATTATTGATGTTGACCTGACACCGAATCGTGGTGACTGTCTGAGCATTGCCGGTCTGGCCCGTGAAGTCAGTGCAAACTTTCTGGCTGATGTCAGCGAAGTTCAGGTAGAGCCTGTTGCACCAGGTATTGATGATACTTTCAAGGTTTCTGTTGAGTCCAAAAAAGGTGCTCCGCGATTCCTGACCCGGGTGCTCAAGGATGTAGACGTCACTAAGCCCACCCCCTTGTGGATGGTTGAACGTCTGCGTCGCTCTGGTATCCGCTCCATTGATCCCGTTGTGGATGTGACGGCTTATGTCATGCTGGAACTGGGTCAGCCTATGCACGGTTATGATCTGGATACCTTGAATGGTTCCCTGATTGTTCGTATGGCTAAAGCTGAAGAAAAGCTGGTGCTGCTGGACGGTCAGGAAGTCAGCATGAACACCGAGACTCTGGTGATTGCTGACGAAAAGCATGCCCTGGGTATTGCCGGTGTTATGGGAGGAGAAGGTTCTGGTGTTTCCCAGACTACCCGCAACGTTCTGTTAGAAGCGGCTTTCTTTGATCCTATTACCATTGCCGGTAAAGCTCGTTCCTACGGATTGCACACAGATGCTTCTCACCGCTTCGAACGGGGTGTGGACTTCCAGCTACAGCGCAAGGCTATTGAAAGAGCAACCGCCCTGATTCAGGAAATCTGCGGTGGTCAGCCAGGACCTGTCGCTGAAGTTGTGAGTGAAGAGCATCTGCCCACTCTGAGCACGGTGACTTTGAGAGCTGAAAAAGTAGCCTCTCTTCTGGGTATTACCATTGAGAATGATCTGATCGAAGCTCTGCTGACCCGTCTGGGTCTGGCACTGAATGCCACCGCAGAAGGTGAGTGGACTGTTTCTGTCCCAAGCTGGCGTTTTGATATTTCCATTGAAGAAGATCTGGTAGAAGAACTGGGTCGTATCTATGGTTATGAACGACTGCCAGAAACCATTCCGACGGCGCTTCTGAAGCTTAAACAAGTAGATGAAGATAAAGTTAAAGAATCCGACATTCGTCGTGTTCTGGTCGGCCGTGGTTATCAGGAAGCCGTTTCTTTCAGCTTCATTGATCCTAAACTGCACCAGCTGTTTGATCCAAAGCGTGAACCCGTAGCTCTGGCCAACCCTATTGCCAGCGATCTGTCGGTAATGCGTACTACTTTGCTGCCTGGCCTGGTTAAAACGGTCAGCTACAACCTGAATCGTCAACAGAGCCGTGTTCGTTTGTTTGAAACGGGTCAGACTTTTGTTCGGGAAGGTGATGAGCTGAGACAAGAGAATCAGATTGCCGCAGTGATCACTGGAAGCCGTTATCCGGAAAGCTGGGCATTGAAGGCTGAGTCTGTAGACTTTTACGATCTGAAAGGAGACGTGGAAGCTCTGTTGGAACTGGGTGGTGCGGCTGGTGACTTCCGTTTTGAAAAAGGCAGTCACGATGCGATGCACCCTGGTCAGTGTGCCGCTTTGATTCGTCACGGTAAGGTGATTGGCCACATGGGTGCTCTGCATCCTAATCTGGCGAAAGAGCTGGGTCTGCTGGGTCTGGATGGTGCTGTTCTGATGTTTGAAGCCAGCCTGGAAGCCGTGAGTCAGGGTAAGGTGACAACATTTACACCGCTGTCTAAATTCCCTGAAGTGCGTCGTGACCTGGCCTTAATCGTTAAACAGGAAGTGGCTGCTGACAGTCTGAATCAAGTGATTCGGGAAGAAGCTTCAGAGTTGCTGAAAGATGTTCGCATCTTTGATGTTTATGCCGGAAAAGGCATTGAAGAAGGTCATAAGAGTCTCGCTTTGGGCTTGACCTTGCAGCACGCTTCCCGCACTCTAAAAGACGAAGAAGTTAATCAGTTGATTGACAGTATCGTAAGTCGGCTGGAATCCGAATTTGGAGCCAGCCTCCGAAGCTAATCAGCCATTGAGAGCGGTCTGTATTCAAGTCTGCTATTGAGCAGGGTTTAAGCAGGGCGCTCCCCGGTTATAAAGAGAGCGGAAGTTATCCATGGGAGCTCTGACGAAAGCTGATATAGCCGAGCGTCTTCATGAAGAACTCGGTTTGAACAAGCGCGAAGCCAAGGATATGGTCGAGCATTTTTTCGAGCACATCCGTCAGGCATTAGAGAATAATGAACAGGTCAAGTTATCCGGATTCGGTAACTTTGAACTGCGCGACAAAAGCCAGCGACCCGGCCGAAACCCCAAAACGGGTGAAGAGATTCCCATTTCTCCCCGCAGGGTGGTGACTTTCAGGCCCGGTCAAAAACTCAGGGCACGAGTTGAGGCCTATGCAGGAAACAGAGCTCAGGAAGAGTGATCTCCCTGTCATTCCCGGCAAGCGTTACTTCACCATCGGTGAAGTCAGCGACTTGTGTCAGGTGAAATCCCATGTCCTTCGATATTGGGAGCAGGAGTTTTCGCAGTTAAAACCGGTAAGGCGGGGGAATCGTCGTTATTACCGGCGTCAGGATGTGTTGCTCATTCGACAGATTCGCAGCTTGTTGTATGACAAACGTTTCACTATTGATGGTGCCCGTAATCATCTCAAGGGTGAAGTGCAGAAGCTGGATGCATCCCAGTACAAGCAGCTGATTCGTCAGACCATTGCTGAGCTGGAGGATGTAGTAGACGCTCTGGATGGAATTCCATCCAGTTAGCGATTGGCTTGTGAATAAGTAGTTAGTTTGAGCCCACCTGACCTGTTGGGCGATTATAGTATCCAGCCTGATTCTGCATATTAGGGATGATTAAATCATTAGCAAACGCTTCGACTTTACTCGCTGCTTCAGCTAATTTTCCACCCTCGGCTTTAAACTCTTGAATGTAACCAATGGCCTTTTCTAGCTGCTGTTGGCCATCTTGTTTGCGCCGACTGAGCTTCACCAGGTCAAATCTCAAAGCTTCGTAGTTTATGTCAGGCTGACCATTTTGGTCGGTAGTATCATACTTGCCCTCAAAAACTTTCTGCTTAATTCTATCTGCTGTTGGTTTGCGTGCCTGTTCTGCATCGGCAATCAATTGATTCAGAAGCTCCAGTTGCTGGCTGGTTTGATTTACCGAGCTGGTATCTTCAGGTGCTGGACTGGGTGTCAGTATTGGAGGTGGTTCAACGGTATCTTCCTCTTCGGATACTTCTTCAATAGAGGTATCACGTTCTACACGTGTATTTACATAAGTATCATCCTGAGAAGCTCTTCTGATTCTGCCCGCATCCCGTTCATCACGGTTAATGGTGGCATAATCGTCTGCACCATAATTAAGTCCATTATCTTCAGGTTCAGGGGCTTCTTGTGGGGTAACAGGCGTTTGAACCGGGGTAGAAACAGTCAGTCCAGCTTCTTTCAATAATGGGTCAAACAGTGGGGTGAACTGCCCGTGAACCGCTGCGACAGTATTGAGCTGTCCGGGTGTTTGAACGAATTTGTTTCTAACCTGACGAGCGGTAGTAATCGTTTGGGTGTAATCCTGTGGAGGCTGGCCCGTCTTTTGATATTCCCTCAGACTGTTATTAATAGTGACAAAAGTTCCGGTTCGGCCGACACCCGCATTGCAGTTCACTACTGTGGGGTTATCTGACCTGGCTGCAACGGAGGGATGCTCGCGAAGCTTTTCAACGAGCACTGACAGCTTTGCCAATCTTTCTGGGTTGCCTGCTGAATGGTCTTCCCAGCCTTTGTCATACACCCTGAACTGTGTCTCACCATTGACGGAGAGCTGTTTGACCGTCACTCGGCCTTCATCAAAGGAATACTGTCCATCCAGTTTTACCTTGACGCCGCCATAGTCTTTTTCTTCTCCGACTACCTTTGGACCTATTTCAATAGAACGCTTGGTGCTTTTTCTACCTGATATTGAGGGGTCTTTGAGTTCCTCTGAGTTGACAAGAGAAATCGAAACCGCTGGGCGATGATGAGCAAGCAGTTTAACAAAGTTTGTTTCTGTGTTTTCAAGGGGCCCCTGTCCTGCAATAAAACTGCCTCCAGGCAGGTCAACTCTTGCAGCATGGTAAGGAGCACCTGGTGCGAAAGCTTGGTCTGCTTTACCAAGATGGATGTTTGTGAATTTTGGGAATGCCTGATCTTTGAAAGCTTGATTATTGTCAATTCTATTTTTGATTACTGGGCTGCGGCCTTCAATTTCACTGAACTGCTTATTTATTGCTGGGTTATCAGGAGCTTTGGGAAACTCTTGGCTAAGCCCAAGTTTGGCTCCATTGTCAGAGCTGTATATACCCTGCAGACCAGGAGTGAGTTGCTGAAGTTCCGGGGATCGGGGGTCAGGGCCTTGCTGAATATTAAGTTGACGATTAATCTCTGTATTCACTGCTTTAGCGAGCTTTGGAGATGAAGTGTATCGTTTGGCAAATTTGTCTTTGAGGCCTTGCACATCCCCATCAAAACTTGGACCTAATGCTTCGGTGACTTTTCTTTCTGCGTAGATTTCACGGACTTCTTGCCTGATGTTTTCGGCTAACAGCTTGTCGTTGTGATCGACTAATAATGTTTTGATGTCGGAAGTGGGTAGTTGCTGGACGGTATCAGAGAATTTGCTTAGAGAGAAACCATCATCTCCCTCGAAGCCTCCGAAGGTTAAATCGCTAATAATTTCAGGAACTGTCAGAGGTTTGGCTGGTTGTGGAGTTTCAGGAGCACTATCTATGATTTCAGGGGGTGTGAAAGAAGGCTTTGACCCGGTTGTATCGGGTGATTCACTTAGTTTATTGGGTAACTCTGGTAATGGGCGGGCAGCCCTTTCCATAAGAGGTGTTGAAGGTGGTTTTGATGTACCCGCTACATTACCGTCAGCGCGATGATCATGCAATTTACCCTGAAAATGGTTATAAGCGGATTTAACCAAACCATGAACACCGAGGACCTCTCGTGCAATTCGAAGTCCCCAAACTTTCGCTTTACCCACGTTGTAGGGTTTGCCGTTGACCGTTACTGTGTCAGTGATTGGCTTCTGGTTTTCAGTGCCTGCTGTTTGTGAATGGCTTACTGGAGAAGCTCCGCCACCATTAATAGGATCGCCCACAACCTCACTCCTGAGAAATTTCCCTGATTCTTTCAGCATAAATGGCTATGTGACTTTTTCCACAGAGTCGGCGTCAAGCGGAGCTGACAGGCGGTCATCGGTCACGAATGTCATATTTCTGTCACATTTCGCGGATAGACTCACCGAAAAATAAGACATGTGCTCTGAAATTTACTCATGACAATAACAAGAACGTTTCGTTTTCTGCTGTTTTCCTCATTAATATCCCTCTTTTCAGTCGCTACTCAGGCTAAAGAGGAATTACTGTTTTCTATTCATGGCTCGAATACAGTGGGTGCCAAACTGGGTCCGTCATTGGCTGAGTCCTATCTAAAATATCTGGGAGCGGAGAGTGTCGGAGTTTTTCCAACGGGTCGGGAAAATGAAGTCAAAGTAACCGGATTTTTGCCCAGTAAAGGTCAGTTGGTCAGCATTTTTATTGCGGCTCATGGCTCATCCAGTGGTTTTAAAGCACTGGCCAATGGAGAAGGGCAGATTGCTGCAGCTTCCCGACCGATCAAATCGAAAGAGCAGGCCATGTTGTCTGACATGGGTGACTTCAGTACCCGTCAAGCGGAGTATGTTGTTGGCATTGATGGATTGGCTATTGTTGTGAATCCCCGTAATGCTGTTAATCAGCTGGACATAACGGATGTCGCTCGCCTGTTTTCCGGTGAGGTCACTAATTGGAAAGAGCTGGGAGGTGCCGACCTGCCAGTTTCCCTGTTTGCTCGTGATGATCGTTCAGGTACCTGGGATACGTTCAAAAATCTGGTACTGGCTAAAAAATACAAGTTAGCTTCAGCCGCTGAGCGCTTTGAGTCTAATCCAGTGCTTTCCGACCGGGTTGCCTCAACTCCGGGTGGCATTGGGTTCTGGGATGCTGTCTGCGACTTTTCTCCTGAAGGGGTTGTTAAAACACTTCGCTACGCTATTGATTTGTTAGGTGAAGATCATGTTGTGCTGGGTTCTGATTTTGATGGCTCAGTGACTACTGCCATGGATGCTTCAGAGTTGGTGATATTGACAGAAACCATGATGAAACAGAATTTTACCGAGTCAGAAATCAGGAAAGTGATGGGTGAGAACACTCGGCGCTTTTTACTGGAACAACTGCCTGAAGCCTGATGAGCAGAAGTACAGCACTGCTCATTGAATTGAGCAGTGCTGGTCGAATTAGCGACGCTTGCGTGGTGGACCTTTTCTCGCAGGCTTGGACTTGTTCGCGGGTGGTTTGCTGCTGGCTTCTTCCGGAGAGTTAAACAGCAAATACAGTTCCATAAGCACTTCCGGAATCTGGCTGCACATATCTTCAGTGAGTTCGTCGTTTTCCAGGATAGCTTCAAACTCAGGCTCGTCATCAAACAGACCAGAACCCAGTATGATCGGGAGCAGCAGTTCACTGACTTCCTGTTCATTTTCCTGGAACCACTTTTTCTCAGTCATGATATGCGCGTGGACGAAACCACAGCACCAGTCCATCAGATCTTCATCATCCGGATCCGAAAACTCTTCACAGGAAAGTTCGAAGCCTTCTTCTTCGTTGAACTGTCTGTCGATAGCACGTGACAGCAACTCAAGAGCCTGTTCCAGCTGAACGGAGTCTTCTTTAGAAAGCTTTACCGGGGCTCCAAACAGAATATCATTACGCTCATCGACCTTTAGCTCGAAGGGGATGATGGCCCTGGCAGTATAGAAGCCATGGATGGCATCGAAGGTAAAACCCTCTTCATCCGCATACTTGTCCAGTAGCGGCTCGAGTGTAGAACAGATGTCCTGCATTTAAAGAAAATCCGGTATGAATTGAGGGTGAGAAGTTTACAGCAGTTTGCGAAAAGATTCCTATTCATTATTCTGTGGCTCGAAGGCTCGAAGGCTCGAAGGCTCGAAGGCTTGAAGGCTCGAAGGCTCGAAGGCTCGAAGGCTTGAAGGCTTGAAGGCTCGAAGGCTTGAAGGCTCGAAGGCTCGAAGGCTTGAAGGCTTGAAGGCTTGAAGGCTTGAAGGCTCGAAGGCTCGAAGGCTCGAAGGCTCGAAGGCTCGAAGGCTCGAAGGCTTGAAGGTTAGAGGGCTTGAAGGTTAGAAGGTTAGAAGAGGTAAAGGTTGACAGAACGAAGGTTATCACCAAGAATTTTCCAGCTTTCCAGCTTTCCAGCTTTCCAGCTTTCCAGCTTTCCAGCTTTCCAGCTTTCCAGCTTTCCAGCTTTCCAGCTTTCCAGCTTTCCAGCTTTCCAGCTTTCCAGCTTTCCAGCTTTC
>NZ_JBPCXO010000128.1:0-1917 GCF_051008435.1 Endozoicomonas sp.
GTGGCGCTCCTATAGAAGTCATCAAACAGTACGTTCAGCAGCAGAGAACACCGCATTAGTCGGCTATCGCCGACGAGCTTACATCCCCGCACTCAAAGTACGGGGTTTTACGCTCAACCGATAAACAGGACTTTCAGACGACCAGAGAAACGCTTACCCATGAGGGGACACCTTTACAGTCGATCGGGAACCGTAAAGTGTAGAACTTAGAAGTGTTTTTGGAGAAATACCCGGGCTAACTTATCTGTCAGACAAAAAAATACCCCGGAGCAAAACCCCGGGGTATTTTCATCACACGCTGAATACTCAGTCGTCAGACGACATGCCCAGCAGAGAAAGCAGAGCAGTAAACAGGTTGTAGATATTCAGGTACAGAGAAACTGTAGCGCGAATATAGTTGGTCTCACCACCATGAATGATACGGCTGGTATCAAACAGGATGAAACCGGACATCAGCAACACGATCACTGCAGACAGTGCCATGGAAGCGGCCGGAATCTGGAAGAAGATCAGTGCGATGCTGGCAATAACAGCAACAATCAGGCCTACCATCAGGAAGCCGCCCATAAATGAGAAGTCTTTACGGGAAACCAGCACATAGGCTGACAGGGCAAAGAACACAACTGCGGTTCCACCCAAAGCCTGCATAACCAGAGAAGGACCGTTGGCCAGTGCCAGGTAGTAATTCAGCATGGGACCCAAGGCTGCGCCCAGAACACCGGTGAAAGCAAAAACAGCGATCAGACCCTTGGCTGAATCAGCGGTTTTATTCACGACAAAAATCAGACCAAAGCCCACCAGGCTCAGTACCATAGCGGTGATACGGCTGATTTCCAGTGCCATAGCTACACCAGCAGTGAAAGCACTGAATAGCAGTGTCATACCCAGCAACATATAGGTGTTGCGCAGTACACTGTTGATTTCAATGCCGCTGCCGACCTGTGTCGACCTTGACGCTACAGCGGTGGATTTTCGTTCCATCTTTTATTCCTCGCATTGGGGCTTATATAGGGAGTATACCAGAGCTGAACACACCGGCTATATCCATAACCTCTTTTTACAAGATGCCAATAGTATCGTAATTGCTGTTACGAAACCGTAACAGCGGCTGGTTTTTCTGGATGCTCTGCAACAAAAAAAATTCCGATCTGGATATATCCTTTGGTTTTCAAGGGTTTGACAGTTGATCGTTTTCAGGTAATATTCATTCCCGTTGCTGCGGAGGGATGGCTGAGCGGTTGAAAGCACTGGTCTTGAAAACCAGCGTGGGTTAATAGCCCACCCAGGGTTCGAATCCCTGTCCCTCCGCCATTTTTCTATGGTTAACTCCATATTGAGTCTCAGTAACCTCACATTTTATGTGGAGTTATTCCCTGTGGAGGGATGGCTGAGTGGTTGAAAGCACTGGTCTTGAAAACCAGCGTAGGTTAATAGCCTACCCAGGGTTCGAATCCCTGTCCCTCCGCCATTATTTAATTCCAGACAAAAGAATGACGATGACAGTAAATTTTCATTACTGACCGACTTGTTTTTGACTGGAGCATCTTTATCTGGTGGGTTGGCTGAGTGGTTGAAAGCACCGGTCTTGAAAACCGGCGTAGGTTAATAGCCTACCCAGAGTTCGAATCTCTGACCCACCGCCATTTAAAAGCCTCTGATTAGCTCAGAACTGATCAGAGGCTTTTTTAATCGTCATCTATCCTATAAAACGCTCATATTTTTCTTTTGCGCTCAAAAATTAAAGCCACTGAACATCAGCAATCGCTTCATCCAGAATCACTTCTATACACCAATGGCACTGACTTAAGCCGCTTTCCGTTGGTACACATTGAGTCTACGAGCCTGTGATCTTGTGTGCTGGAGTCTCTTATATGGCTTTGGTCGCCTTTTTACTGCTCTGGGTTCACTGCGACCAGG
>NZ_JBPCXO010000129.1:0-8033 GCF_051008435.1 Endozoicomonas sp.
CGCTGACTTCTGTTTCAAGTGCTGAGGTTTTGGACGGCTTCATGGGTTGAGATTATGCCCGACTCGAATACACAAAGTTTTGATGCCTGTGTGTTGACTCCCTACGAATTCTGAGCAGTTACATAAAAACAGCCCCTTCTTTCTCTACTTGCCTTTTCTTGCTCCCCACGAGCCTCTGGAAGCCCCGGATGAGCTGGTTAAAAAGTATGAAGGCTTGAAAGACGATCGAGGTTTGGCAAGAAGTCCTTCGGACAAGATTTCCAGGCTGGCCAAACTGTCGGGCACTGAAAGCCGCAGACCCCTTTATGCGGCAGTGGTGGATGCTATGGATCAGGCAATGGGAAGGGTTTTAAAGACTCTGGAAGATGAGGGCATTGCAGACAATACAATCGTAATGTTTTTCTCTGACAATGGCGCCTCAAGAGTTTATGGCAGGGGAGGCGGAGATAACAGTCCCTTCCGTGGCGGTAAGGGAGAGGTCTACGAAGGTGGGATCAGGGTTGCTTCGGTGATGCGCTGGCCTAAAAGAATCAAGCCGGGAAGTCAGGTGGATACAACCATGACGGTAATGGATGTTTTCCCCACTCTGGCAGCTGCTGCCAGCATCAAGCCGCGCAACGAGCTTCCACTGGATGGGGTGAATCTGCTTCCGACACTGACGGAAGGTAAAAAGATCAGTCGTGATCGAAATCTATTCTTCGCTTCTGAAATTCCACTCTACAACTCCTTTGGATTTACCCTGATTGAAGGTGACTGGAAGCTGATTCAGTGGCTGAAAATAGATCCGCTGGCAATGACCATTACTCAGGAGCTGTACAACCTTGCTGAAGATCCGGGGGAGTACAATAACCTGGCCAGTAAACACCCAAAGCGGGTGGATCGAATGGCAAAGGAAATTCTGGAAAGGCGAGCGCTCTATCCCGTTAATGGTACCCGTGCGAGAATTTCTTCTCCTCCAGGTTGGCGCCCACCTCTGGACTGGGCCGATTATCCAAGACCTGTTCAGGCGCTTCAGGAAAAGCCTGCAACCAGTATGGCGCCGGATAAACGTTCGGAAATGTTGCTGGATTACATGCATGGGGATACCGGACGGCTGATTTACAACTGTGAGCCCACACGAATTCCTCTGGTAGGAGGGGTGTGTCTGTAAAAAGCTGAAATCAGAAAATGAGTACAATCTGGGAGTAGCCGGTATGAGCAGGGCAAATTACCTATCCTGCTGATGTTATTCCCGGATCAAGAATGAGTGACCCTTACTGCCGAGCAGGACATTCTGGTATATCATTAGCCGTTCCTTGATTTTGAAAACAAATGTGCCAGTGACTCAGCCCAAACCTCTAGACCGTAAGTTCTCCGTAGCCCCCATGATGGGTTGGACGGACAGGCATTGCCGTTACTTTCACCGTTTGTTGTCAGAGCACGCTTTGCTCTATACCGAAATGGTGACCACCGGGGCTCTGGTATTTGGCGATAAAGACCGCTTTCTCAAGCACAACCCTGAAGAGTACCCACTGGCTCTTCAGGTGGGAGGGCATGACCCTCAACATCTGGCCCAGTCGGCACAGTACGCTGAACAGTTTGGTTACCAGGAGATCAATCTGAACGTGGGTTGTCCCAGTGACAGGGTTCAAAATGGTCGTATTGGTGCCTGCCTGATGGCAGAGCCTGAAACGGTTGCAGAAAGTGTCAAAGCCATGAAAGAGGCAGTGGATATACCGGTTACCGTGAAACATCGGATTGGCATTAACGGTCGTGAGTCCTATGAACAACTGGTGGATTTTGTCGGCAAAGTGGCTGAAGCCGGGTGCGAAACATTTATTGTTCATGCGCGTATTGCGGTTCTTGAAGGTCTTTCTCCCAAGGAGAATCGTGATGTTCCTCCTCTCAAGCCTGAGGTGGTCTATCAGTTGAAGAAAGATTTCCCGAATCTGGAAATTACAATCAATGGGGGCATTGCGACCTTCGCTGAGATTGAACAGCATCTGGAACAGGTAGACGGCGTCATGTTGGGTCGAGAGGCTTATCATAATCCCTATCTGATGGCTGAAGTGGATAATCGTCTCTATGGCACTGGTAAGCCATTGATTGATCGTCATCAGGTGGTGGAGAAAATGCTGCCTTACATAGAGTCCGAACTGACTAAAGGCTGTCATTTAAGTCATATAACCCGTCATATGCTGGGCCTTTATCAGGGCGAGCCCGGCGCTCGGAGATTCCGTCGCTATATCAGTGAAAATGCCCATAAGAAAGGGGCTGGTTTAGAGGTGTTGCTGGAAGCTGTCAGGCAGGTTGAAAGTCTCAGGGAACAGGCTCAGAATGCCGCCTGAAACCCGTTAAATAGCTCGTTTATTTGAAACAGTCTTACGCTATCTTCTGGTGAATGATTGTTTCACGATGAAATGTTCAGAGGGCAGATATGCTGAAGATTCTTGGTATTGATCATGTGGTCTTAAGAACCGATCGCCTGGATGCGATGCTGGATTTTTACTGCGATCTTCTGGGTTGTTCTCTGGAAAGAAAAACCTCGGAAGAAACCGGGCTTTATCAACTGAGAGCCGGTAATGCCCTGATTGACCTGGTGACCGTCAGTGGCGCCATTGGTCGCTCCGGAGGAGCAGCACCGGGTGCTTCCGGCCGAAACATGGATCACTTTTGTCTGCTGATTGAAAAAGTTTCGGAGCAGGAACTTGTGGACTACCTGTTAGCCAGGGGCGTTGAAGCGGGCGAAATGAAAAAGCGCTATGGTTCTCAGGGGCAGGGCCTTTCTTTATACATCAATGACCCTGATGGTAATACGGTGGAGCTCAAGCCTTCTCTTTAGTGGCAGGCTCAGTTCTCATTATTTTCCTGGCTGTTGGTCTGAATCTGTTCTAACTGTTTCACCAATTCACTGAAGGCTTCCCGGTTTTCTTCATTCAGACTCATTAGAACCTTGTGGGCATCCAGTACCTTGCGAGCCTGAGTGGACTGCTCCATATCCCCATCACAAGTGATGTCATGCATGTTCAGGTTCAGATTTTCATAGCCTTCCAGCTCTCTGACAATGACAAACACTCTGTCAAAACCCATGCTCAATAGAATTCGGGTGACATCATCTTTGGTTGAAATAATGACAGGCACCAGGCCCAGATTTTTCTTGGCCTGAATGGACAGCTTGGCCAGCAGACCCAAAGAGGTGCTGTCGATGGTGTCGGTATCGGTCAGGTCGATGATGACTGAGCTGAAATCCGGCTCATTGAACATCTTTTCCAGAAAGGCTTCCAGTGAGGAGCACAGAGTCAAGCGTACCTCTCCCACCAGTTTCAGGACATAGGTGCCATCGTGTTCTGCGAACAGTATTTTTCCAGGAATCATTCAGTTTCGAGCCAGAATCAGCATGGCTACATCGTCTGGAGCCGCTTTGATAGAGTTAAGCCCCAGTTTTTCTGTCAGCGCTGATACCGTGACAGCTCCCTCTTTAATAACAGACAACAGATAGTCTTCTTTCTCCTGAAGTGTCTGCTGTGGCAGTACCTCCAGAATACCGTCGGACAGGATAGTCAAGGTAAATTGCTCGGGCAAGTCAATTGTTACATCTTCAAACGTGGCATCATCAAACAGACCAACGGGCAGCCCCCGGCCTTCAATGCAGCGGGTCTCTTCCGGTGTCGACAGAATGGGCAGTGGATAATGGCCGCCAAAGGCATAAGTCAGCTTTTGATCACGGGTGTCCACCACACCACCAAACACGGCAACATGCTTACCCAGACCTGTTTCCAGAAGGCTTCGGTTGAGGAAGTTAAGCACATGGGAAGGTTTAACCCTTACCCGGCCACCATGAGACTGGTATTCCCTGAGCAGGTTCATGGACATGTGTTTCAGTAACACGGTCACAAAGGCTGAAGACGCGCCATGACCCGAAACATCAGCCAGATAGAAAGCAAAGCTGTGTTCGTTCAGGGCAAAGTAATCAACAAAGTCGCCACTGAGGTAGAGAGAGGGAATGATCTGGTGGTCAACCTTGAAATTTTCAAATGTCAGCGGCTCCTGAGGCAGCATTTTCATTTGTACCTGTCGACCGGCCTTCTGATCTTCCTGCAGCAGATGCAGATTGTTTTCCAGAGAGTGGATAGCTTCTTCAAGACTTTCGCGGTAGCGGCGGTTTTCCAGGGTCAGCTGGGCATTTTCAAGAGCACGGTTAATGGCATACTCAAGCACTTCCAGATCGACAATCGGTTTGATGATGTAGTCGCTGGCTCCAAGTCGGAGTGCCTCTACCACATCAGCCATGATACCGGCTCCGGATACCACAATAAAGGGGGTGTCTGGGGATAACTCACGAACACTTCGAAGCACTGCCAGGCCATCCATTTTCGGCATTCGAAGGTCACAGAGAATCAGGTCAGGGGGAATCTCTTTGAAGACAGCCAGACCCTGCTCACCATTTTCTGCCTGGAGAATGTTGAATCCGCTGTCTTCGAGATAGGCTACGATGCTTTCTCTGACAATTGTGTCATCATCAATGACCAGAAGAGTACTACTGGCCATATTTATATATCCTGCCCGCTGGAGAGACATCTCCAGACCATTTCAGGAATACCTACGCCAAGGAAAACAGAGTGCATCTGACGTTGAACCATTATTGCTTTGTGGTCTGTTGAAACATACTCTCAACCCGGCCGTGCTGCAAGCCGGGGGAGGGAAAAGCACAGAAATCGATCCTGTGCTGAGGTTCCGTTTACGCTTGCCTGGCCGGCCGTTTGTGTCTGTTAAGAGTGCCCGCATCAGTGTGTTAATACTTTGATGTGGGGCATGCATGCAGACGCTGATGAAGTCAGAAATCGTCTTCTGGCAGCTGGCCAGTGATCATATATTCCCGACGCTGCAAATAAGCGTCCCGAATGAACGTGTAGCGATCACCCACAATCAGGTCTTCAGCGCTGAGCAGAGATGAGCGGGTGTTGACAATATCGACCCCTCTGGCGGTCCACTGATCCCGTTCCGGATTAATCTGGCCCTGCAGATTCATCATTGAGTCTGGCAGAGTGCCGACACCAGAGCGCAATGTTCTGGAACCCAGGATAGGTAAAACAACATAAGGTCCCGATGGGGTACCCCAGTGAGCCAGTGTCAGGCCAAAGTCTTCATATTTCTGCTCAATACCCAAAGGGGTCGCAACATCCACCAGTCCCAGCATGCCCATTGTAGAGTTGATGCCAAAACGCCCAACAGAGGCCAGTGCTTCAGTGCCTTTCAGCTGAAACAAGGCATTGGCAGTATTTCTGAATTCACCAAGGTTGGAGAAGAAATTACTGACCAGTTGCTGGATCGGTTTGGGAGTCACCGTATCATAGCCTTTAGCCACTGGTTTCAGGGCATAGGTGTCCAGCTTGTCATTAAATGAGAAGATAGCCCGGTTGGTCTTCTCCCAAGGGTCATCGTAGGAAATGACGGAAGCCCCTGCCGTGGAAACAAATCCGGCGAGCAGCAGGGTGGGTAAAACTTTAACCATATTTTTGAGTGCAATTATCGTGTTTGCAGCCAGTGAGCGTGTCACATTCCTGTCCTCGCTTTCCTTGTTTATAGAAACTAGCCGAAATTATTGTGTGTGTAGAGTTATAGTTTGAATCATTTCACGGTTGAGTGAAATATGTAAAAGGGTGTTGATTTTATACTGAATCGAAAGTCACAAAAATGTAAAGGATCATTCACTCTTCTTGCGAACCTGCCGAAGCTATAGCCTGCGCATAGTATACATCGTTCGGTGACGAACATTCTCTGGCCATGCCAGCTCAGGAGTACAAGTTTGGACAATCTGGCAATTATTCTTGTATTGATTTCGTCCTTCATGCATGCCGGCTGGAATTGCCTGGGAAAAAGAGTCAAGCCTTCAGGAACCAGTTTTACCCTTTCTGCCCTATTGGGCATGTTGGCTTTTGCGCCCCTGCTGATTTTCTATATCGACTGGCTGGGCGAAATTTCCTGGGGAATTTGGCATTTGTTGATCCTGAGCGGCTTCTTCCAGGCAATCTACTTTCTAGGATTAGGGCAATCCTATCGTTTCGGGGATATGTCATTGATGTATCCGGTCTCGCGCGCTTTGCCTGTACTTCTGGTACCTCCTGTTATCGGATTGTTGGGGTGGGGGGCTGAGCTGTCATCAGAAAAGTGGCTGGCATTCACTCTGATTGTCTCGGGTTGCATGATTCTGCCACTTTGGCACTGGAGTGACTTCAGGTGGTCTCATTATCTTAATCCTGCTTCTGCCTTTGCGGTGATGGCCGCAGTGGGCATTACTGGCTACTCCGTGGTCGACAGTCGTGCTCTCATGTTGATGAGAGAGTTGTGGCCTATTGAAGGCGTGGCCTTCAAAAGTGCTTTGCTCTATCTGATTCTCCAGGCAATAACGACCAGTCTCTGGCTGGGGCTCTTCTCATTTCCTTTCCGAAAGCAGCGCAGGGAAATGGCTCAATTGTTCGCAGATCACCGGGGCGCTCTGTTTTTCACCGGAGTGGCAATGTTCTCTACTTATTGCATAGTGCTGACTGCCATGGCGTTTGCTGATAATGTCAGCCTTATTGTGGCTTTGAGGCAAACCAGTATTCCGGTGGGTGTATTGATGGGCGTTTGGCTGCTCGGAGAGAGAGCTTCGTCACAAAAGTGGTGGGGAACTGGATTGATCGCTTCGGGCTTGATTTTGGTAAGTATCTGACGATGCATAAGTAAATGAATCTGGCATGAAACCTGAATGGTAAAAAGCTATGTATTGGCTCTGGAACCTGAAAAACGCTTGTGAGACTATCAGGTGCTTAGCGATCAGGAGGAATCATGGACGATAGCCGAAAGAACGATACCGAGACTCACAGCAGTATACCCAGCCGTCATACTGAGGCACGGTTACTGGCTCTTAGAAAAGCTTATCTTGCGGGTGAGCTGAAAGTAGACAGCGCCAGAGTGGCAGACAAACTGCTCGCTTTCGAGAGTACACTTGAGAAACATCTGAAAGACAAAAGCAGCTGACCGAATCCGTCGATAAGGATTTAGCACCGGGCTGCGCGCAGAACGACTTTATTTCTTGGAAAAACTACATCGATTCGTTAGAATGCAAAGTAAGCCAGCCGGAAAGATCAACCCGCTGGCTTTTCTATGCTCCCTTGGCACAGCTGGATAGCGCGGCCCCCTCCTAAGGGGCAGGTCGGAGGTTCGAATCCTCCAGGGAGCGCCATATAAAACAAAGACTTACAGAGATGTAGGTCTTTTTTTGTACCTAATTTTCTTGAAATGAGAACAAAAATGAGAAAAAAACGGCTGTTTAAGGTATAGCCGTCGTTCATTTTGAGCCCTTCACCTTTGGTGCTTTTCTGATATAAACCTTCTTACCCTTCTTCGTTTTGTGGCCAGAGTATTGCTCTTCATGATCAGATACACCCTTGGCTTTCAAATCATGGAAGGGAAAGCACTCTTCAGGTTCTATTTGCCGCTGGCTACCCTTCTTCTCATTTTGTCTTTGAATCGGTTTGAGAGCTTTTCTTCTGTCAGGCGGGAGCCGTCTTTATCAGGAAATAGATAGGCGCTTTTGATACCGGCTTCAACATTTGCTTTTAAAGCCATACCGACAGCTGCTTTTAATCGTCGATTCCATAAAGTGATTTCTGGAATACTTCCTTTTGCCCTCTTTATATAGATGCCTTCTTCAAGTAGATCATTGCCAGAGAGGTTACACTGGTAAGCAATCTCCATGGCTGCACGATCTACAGCCATAAAGGTCCGTATACATCTCATCCGTAATGCAATGCTCTCTGGGCTTCTCTTCAAAGCGTGGAAGCGAGGCTGTGGAACCCTGAAAGTAGAATGCTACTCTCAAGGCGCTATATTCAAGATGTTAAAGCTCGGGTATCCAGGTTGAGAAAAGGGCAGAAGGATGTAAATTTTTGGCTCTTTTGAAAAATGAGTGGGTAACCATGTATATTTACCCACTTCACTCACCCCATTGAACTCACCTGAAGGCTCACATGGAAGACCTGTTTCAGACCGCTCTTGGCATTACCGCTCCT
>NZ_JBPCXO010000130.1:0-12873 GCF_051008435.1 Endozoicomonas sp.
GTTCGCTGACTTCTGTTTCAAGTGCTGAGGTTTTGGACGGCTTCATGGGTTGAGATTATGCCCGACTCGAATACACAAAGTTTTGATGCCTGTGTGTTGACTCCCTACGAATTCTGAGCAGTTACCAAAATTTCACCATTTCATTGATTTTTTCTTTGGTAAAAATCATTGTACTCATGTTGAATCCATTTACAGAGTATTTGCTAAACGGATTCTATATCAAACATACCTAAGACGACAGTGATAGCCTCTTCCATAGTGTCAATCTAAATCGTGAATATGCTAGGTCACCTTATGAGGCTGCATTAACAGGTCCACGATGGCTTGGATTATGGTGTGGAGATAGACCTCACGACTGACTTGGAGACTGCAGTCCTTATACCGGGCTAGTCCGTGAATCAGGAGGCTGTCAAAGAGAGGGCTGCAGGCCATCATTTTTTCTACGGGCTTGTCAGTAGCCAGGAAAGGACGAATCAATGTCATGATTCTGATTTTTTCTTCCATATACTCAGGGCGCTGGGCTCTGAGTTCCCGATATTGCTTTGAAACCATTAGTTGACTGTGGAGTTGAATAAACTCTTCTCCGCCGTCAGGGTTTTCCAGCTGGGTAGCCATAGGAAGGACAATCGCCCGGATGATGTCGTAAAGGGTATGGGAATCTCTATGTTCCAGCTCGTTCAACATTTCTGAACGGATTTTGGCTACTGATTCAGAGTGTTTGTTTAAAACCGCATTAATCAGTCCGGGTTTGTCTTTGAAGTGATATTGCAGGGCACTGCGATTTTTAAGACCGGATGCCTTGAATACATCGAACAGGGTGGTGCTTTCAACGCCTTTTTCAGCAAACAGCTTTTCAGCTGTATTGATCAGCAGACTTCGGGTGGCGATAGTGTCCTTGCGCAATGGGGGTCACCTTGAGTCGAACAGCCTGGGAACGTGTCGTTCTACTAAAACTTATACTTGAAAGCATAAGTCTGACGGGTTCCTTAAGCAGATTACCGCTTCAAATATGGAGGGGGTTATATCAGAAGGGGCGGAAATTGTCAGTCCAAACAGGCGTAAAAGTACCTGAACATCGACTGCGTCCTATTTTAAACTACTCACGACGTATTAAACAGCACTCGGGTTCAGGTCATGCAGGACAGCAGGAAACAATATTCCAGAAAGCTGCCTACACAGCTGAGGTCAAAAAGGATTGTAGAGGCCATTGTTCAGGCTTGTCGAAAGATCCTGAAAGAGGAAGGTCCCCAAGCGCTTAATACCAATTATATCGCTGAGGTCGCTGGTGTAAATATCGCTTCTCTATATCGGTGGTTTGATAACAAAGAAAGCGTAGTTGCTCACACTTTTGAAGTGATGGTAACGGACGAGATAGCGGGTCTGATGCCTCTGTTTGATGAATTGAATCATCAGGTGACACCCGATGAAGCCATCACTGTCATTATCGATATTCTATTGACAGCCCAGCGACGTTTTCTGGCTCTGCACCGGTACTTTTATCAGACTCATCAAGCTGATTTTTATGTGGGTAGCAGGCCATTTATCGATGGTAATCAGTCCTGGATGCAGGCTGCCAGTAACTGGATCAGCATTATGATCAGTGAGAGTCATTCCGGGTGGTCTCAGGGGGATTGTGATTTCAAAGCCTTTATTATTACCAGAGCAATAGAAGGCATTATGCTGTCGGCAGTCACTGATAACCCTGATATTCTTGATCAGGAGCTCTTCAGGGATGAGCTGATCAGCCTTGCCAGGCTTTATTTACTACAGAATGATTATCAGGCCTCTTCATGAAGGGGTTAGCAGGAAGTTGTATGGTTTAATCGGGCTTGCAACTGATTCCTGTGAGGAATATATTGCGCCTATAACAACAATAACAACAATAACAACAATAAAAAAATATGAGATCAAATAAGGATGTTGCTTATGACTCTCCCCAATAGCAGAGTTCAAAAAAGAACACGCTTTCACCGCTTTCTTGCGTTGCTTACCTTCACTTTTTCCTCTTTCAGCTGGTCAATCACTCACACTGATGTTGCGCTACTGGGACTGATGATCGACAGCTATAGAATCAAAATTGAAACCTGGTCGTCCATTGACGTTTACTCGGACACAGGACCCAATATCGACGTTTACCCTGTTGAGCTCTCTATGCAACAGAGATTGTTTAATGTCGATGATCCTGAAGAAGTGCTGCTTAATGCCAAGAATAGGGTGCAGGCGTCTGCCCAGGATTTTGCTTTGAACTGGCAGGAAAAAGGTATTCCAAGTTGGGAGTTTGGAGAAAGGCTTGAAGGTTCAGTAGAGGCATTAAGCAACTTGATCAATGATCGAATGAGTGCTGAAACTGAAGCTGAAATTAGAGCCAGACAACTGGAGTCGTTGCTGCAGATTACCTCAATCTATGTGTTCATGGGCAATGAAGTGGCTATGACATACGACATTACTAAGAACAGTAATGTCAAAGAAATGGTTGCAGAGCTCAGTGAGTCGATCAGGGTGACACCGGTTGCTGATCACTCATTTGCAGCTAAGTGGCGCTATATCAAGCCAGTTATTTTAAAAATGGATTTTAGAGCGCCGGAGCTGGTTAAGCGACACGCACTGTCTATGGCCGTTATCCTGCAGCGTTCGCTGGATAGCTGATCTCAACGACTCCTGACAGCAGATCTGGCCTGATCTGCTGTCACGCTGACTTTCCCTCATAAAAACAGTTATTTACTGTCTCTGAAAATCTTCCAGAAATTAACAAAATATTACAAAACTGATTCAAGAGTGCTGAGTAAGCAGGTATGATGCACTTGCGTTCTGGTTAAAAAACCTGAGCGCAACCGGTGGCACCCCGGACGACATAAACAACAATAAGACGAGGACCCCTCCATGGAAGTAGCTTTTTGGGATGGCAAACGCGCACCTGGAATAACGGATCATATTGACCTTAGAGCCTTCTGTAATCTTGGGGAAGTGATTGCAGATGCTGTTGATAGACATGGAGACAAGCCCGCCTTTACAGGCCTGGGAGTTACACTCAGCTTTAAAGAAGTGGATAGACTAAGCGACCAATTCGCAGCCTACCTGCAGCAACATACTAACCTGCAACCGGGTGATCGAATTGCCCTTCAGATGCCCAATATTCTGCAATACCCGGTGGTTGCATTTGGTGCTATTAAGGCAGGAATGGTCATTGTTAACATCAATCCTCTTTATACCGCCAGAGAGATCAAGCATCAGTTTAATGACTCAGGAGTCAAAGCTCTGGTCTGTGTCAATATCGTTGGGCACCTGATTGAGGAAGTACTGCCTGAAACCAGTGTTGAGCATCTGATAGTGACTGATTTGGGCGATCTTCTGCCCTGGCCAAAGCGCACCTTGATTAACTTCGCGATCAAACACATCAAGAAAATGGTGCCGGGTTATAGCCTTCCTAAAGCCGTATCGTTCAGGCAGGCCATGGCACTGGGCAGCCAAGAAACATTCAAACCACCCAAACCAGCCAGCCGAGAAGACCTGGCAGCATTGCAATACACCGGCGGAACCACAGGTGTAGCCAAAGGCGCAATGCTGACCCATGCAAACCTGGTCAGTAATGTTCTGCAGACGGCAGAGCTGAGAAGACAGGTAAACGCCGATGGTAGTTCAGTTTCTAACCCTGATGGCGATATCGTAGTGGCGCCTCTGCCTCTCTACCATATTTATGCTTTCACGGTTCACCTGCTGTCATATTTCTCTCTGGGCGGGCACAGTATCTTTATCGCCAACCCCAGAGATATTGATACCTTCATCAAAACCATTAAGCCCTGGCGTATCAATACATTCATTGGTCTCAATACTTTGTTTGTTGGTTTGATGAATCATCCTGAGTTTAAGAATATCGATTTTTCTGATCTGCGGGCTACCAACTCCGGAGGTACTGCGCTTCAGCAGGCGACAGCAGATCGTTGGCTTGAGCTGACAGGGTGTCGTATTGGTGAGGGCTATGGTCTGTCTGAAACATCGCCGGTTTTGACGGTTAACCCTGCGGGTGATTTTGTTAAAGACGGCACCGTGGGTATAGCTGTTCCGGGAACCGCGCTGAAAGTCATTGATGATGAAGGTAAGGAGTTACCTTTTGGTGAAGCCGGAGAGCTTTGTGCAAAAGGACCTCAGGTGATGGCGGGTTATTGGCATCGTCCTGAGGCTACGGCTGAGGTGCTGGATGACGATGGATGGTTCCGTACGGGTGACATAGCCATTATTCAGGAGGATGGTTATGTGAGCATTGTCGACCGTCTGAAGGATATGGTTCTGGTATCCGGTTTTAATGTCTATCCGAATGAAATTGAAGATGTTGTTGTCAAACACGATAAAGTTCAGAACTGTGCAGCAATCGGAATACCCGACGATAAAACCGGAGAAGCGGTAAAACTGTTTGTTATTCCTCAGGATAAAAGTGTTACCGAGCAGGAGTTGAAGGATTATTGTCGTAAGAATATGACTGCTTATAAGGTTCCCAGACAGGTAGAATTTAGAGAAGAACTTCCGATGACACCCGTTGGTAAGGTGTTAAGGAAGGACCTACGTGCTGAAGAACTTAAGAGACTAGAAACAGCTTGATGCTATAAAAGTTGTTTCTGTTGACTCTATGACACAGGCTTATTCAGGCTCCTTGCTTGAATGAGCCTGTGTCGTTTTAGTGATTCTTTTTGGATACTCCCCTCCCACCAATTCTTGGCATAAGAATGACAGTGTAATCTTCTTTAGATCTTATGATGAACTCGGTATTATTTCTGTTTCGTGAACAATCGAATAGACATGTCGCAAGATGGGATTGTTGTTCTACTTATTGGGCGATAATTTTGTTTTCTTGAACAGTCATTCATTAATTCTGCATCTATGCTTTATCCATAGACTCTTCAAGTGAGAATAGGGGATGATTTTCAGACAATTGTTAGAAGTAGAAACTTGCACATACAGTTACCTTCTGGGTGATGAAGTGAGCAAAGAAGCGATTTTGATTGATTCGGTTAAAAAAATGACGGATCAATATATTCAGTTATTAAATGAGCTGGATCTAACGCTTAAAATAGTTGTTGATACTCATTTGCATGCAGACCATATAACCGGTACCGGTTTGTTGAGTAAAGAGACAGGATGCACTATTTATCAAGGAATACCTGCAAGATCTTCTGGCGTCAGTAAAACGTTTCAGGATAATGACCTGATTTCAGCTGGCGAGATTAACCTGAGTGCCATTTATACACCGGGCCATACAGATGATTCGTATTGCTTTCTTCTCAATAAAGTGACTCCGTACTTACTTTTTACAGGCGATACCTTATTGATCAGGGGAACTGGGAGAACGGACTTTCAGAATGGTTCATCGCGTCAACAATACAATAGTATTTTTAAAAAGCTGCTGACCTTGCCTGAAAGTACAAAAGTGTTTCCCGGGCATGATTACAACGGTATGACCATGAGTACCCTTAAGGAAGAGAGGCTGTTTAATCCCAGGCTTCAGGTCGCAGATTGCAGTGAGTATGAAGAGCTGATGTCTTCCCTGAAACTGACAAGGCCTCGGTTTATGGATCAGGCGATTCCCGCTAATTTACACTGCGGTCAATAAATGTTGATAAATACTGATGCCATTTTTATTTGGATTGCTGTAGATCACTTCTTATGAGTAATAAACTTGAGAATCATAATATCCGAAACAATTTTTAGTTATAAGACCATCACATTAAGACGTATGGCTTAAGTTGATTGGTCGTATGATTGATTATTGATAGAGATGTTGCTTTTTTACTTATTATTTCCACTGTGATGGAGTGAAAATATCTAAAAACTATTACACAGGCAGTTGTAAATTTTCTTGGCGAATTAATTATTGATTTGTTTAAAGTCATAATTTATGGACGACACTGTTTACAGCTAGCCATTGCAATGGTACTTTTGGCTCTTGCCAAATATTGCCTATCCTGGTTTTTCCTAATGAACATTTTTGAAGAGTCCTTGAATATCCTGAAATCAAAAGTACAGTTGCGTAAACTGTTTCAGGATATGCATGTTGAAGATATACAGAACGTTATCAAACGCGTAGAAGCGATCCATGAAGAAAAAATTCGTGAGCATAACGAACAAAAGGAACAAGAAGGTCTAAAAAGAGAAGCTGTTGAAAGCATTCTTGGTCAGTTGCAGGAAAAAGGTCTGACCCTTGATGATCTGCAGTCTTCTGCTGTTGTTGAGAAAGTACGCAAAGGAAAGCCTAGACAGCGCTATCATTTTCAATATGAAAAAACCGATGGCTCTGTAGTTGACTGGGAGGGAGCTACCACTGGTCGTATTCCAGCAGAGTTTACTGAATATCTGACACGGACAGGAAAAGAGCGCAAAGATTGTATTATTGCTGAGCTTTAATCTTAAAACATCAGGTCGAGAAGCTAATATTGCTCAACTTGATAGACAGTCAGGATGTCAAATAAAAAACCCCGGATGATCAGGGGTTTTTTATTTCTGTGATCAGAAGCTGTTTTTATTATGGATAACATCTTGCTACGTCGTATTTCATAGACGGTGCTGATCAATAACGTTTATCACCGTCCATGAGTCTTTAAAAACAGCTACTCAAATGATTAGAGGCGCTGCTTAATCATTTCCTTCAGAGCTCCTTCTTCGGTATAACCTCTTAATACTTCATCAGGAAATACCAGTGCAGGTGTTCCGCGAATACCAAGATCCTGTGCCAGACGCAGGTTGTCATTGATCTGTCGGCTGACGGATTCGTCTACTTTCAGTTTGTCGGAATCGACGCCTTCTGCCTTCAGAGCCGCTTTAATAGAGCTGCTGGAGTGTCTGCCGGGCTTAGACATCAAACGCTGGTTAACAGACAGGTATTTGCTCTTGTCCTGCTTGAAGGTAGCCAGGGCCAATTCTGCGGCTTCACGGGACTCTGGGCCGAGTATAGGGAGTTCCTTGACGACGATTTTCACATCAGGGTTCTCTTCAACGATCTTCTTCAGGACAGGATCCTGACGTTTGCAATAGCCACAGTTGTAATCACCAAAATAGGCGATCGTCAGTTTGGCTTTCGGATTGCCAATGACCGGGTTTTCAGGGTTCTCAAAAAGGTCCTTGTGACGGGCTTTCAGCAGTTGCTGGTCAGCGTTCTGCTGTGCAGCTACTTCCTGCTTTCTCAGTTCGTTCATGGCTTCAACCAGGATATCCGGGTTTTCTACCAGGGTTTTACGAACCAGCTCTCTGACTTCCTGTTTCTGTTGGTCATCCAGAGGAGCTGCCTGAAGGTTGAGCGAGCTCATCAATAAGGTAGTGCTGAGAATAAGAGTTTTTTTCATCGTGCTCATCTGTGAGTCAGTATTTATTTCCCTGAGTCGTAGCTGAAGCTAAGAAGTGTGCGATTCGGCTTCAGGGGGCGAAATGACTTTGGTTGTCACTTTGTCATGATTCAGTTGCAATGGCAAAGACTAATAGGCTGCGGTGTCTGGCTCTAGACGGTTAGGCGTGAAATTACTAAATGATTACATTGCATTGAGATTTCAGGTGTTGACACACTGTTCATTTCTTAACGATATAAGAAGGATTTATTTCAAATAGCAGAGGGAGAACCCCTCTTACTTATAAAAAAGAGGGGAGTATTGTCAGTCAGACAAAGATTGAGATCAGGTGCGTTCTTTGATCATTTCTCTCAGAACGGATTCATCGGTATAACCTCTAAGCATTTCATCCGGGAATACAATGGCTGGAGTGCCTCTTAGTCCCAGTTCCTGGAATAACTTCAGATTGTCATTAATTTGTTTGGCAACAGCAGCATTAATTTCCAGCTTTTTAACATCGATACCTTCGGCTTTAAAGGCTGCTTTTATGGAGTTGCTATTGTGCTTGCCAGGCTTTGACATCAGGCGATGGCCAATGGTCGTATATTTATCTTTCTGTTGATTGAAGGTCGCCAGAGAATATTGTGTAGCTTCTGTCGAAGCAGGGCCCAGGATAGGGGTTTCTTTTATGACGAACTTAACATTTGGATTCTCTTCTGTGATTTTTCTCAGAATCGGATCCTGCCGTTTACAGTATTGGCAGTTATAGTCGGTAAAGTAAGCAATGGTCAGTTTGGCGTTGGGGTTGCCAATCACAGGGTTGTCGGAGTTTCCAAAAAGAGCCTGGCTCCTGGCGGATAGAATCTGCTGATCTGACTGTTGCTGAACAGCCACTTCTTTTTTTCTCAATTCATTCATGGCTTCTATCAGAATGTCTGGGTTTTCAACCAGTGTTTTACGAACCAGGTCTTTTACTTCCTGTTTCTGTGAGTCATCCAGAGAGGCTGCCTGCAGATTAAAAGAGCCCATCAGCAGTGCCGAAGTCAGAGTCAGAGTCAATGTCAGTGTCAGTGTTTTCTTCATCATGTACTTCTATGAATCAGTCGCGGATTTCTGAACTGCTCAATACAGTTCATAGACACAAAGCCCGCCTGTTATAGAAACAGTCAGCTCTGGTCATAAAAAGTGAAAAGGATTCCATCATGATCTTGATGAGGAGCTTCTCACGCTCATTTCATGGTTCTATCTGGACGATGCCTGCTCGATAGCTGCTGCAACAGTTTCATGGTCGAGAATAACCGGTAGCGGCAATCCTTCCGGTGCCCCCGGGCCATAGACAATATTGAAAGGGACTCCAAAACGTCGATTTTTCTGCAGGTAGGCATTAATCTCGTCTGAAGGTCGAGTCCAGTCACCTTTCATGGTGACGACACCGTCTTTTTGTAGAAGGCTGTTGGTTGGGTCCCTATCGATTACCCTGATTTTGTTCGCCTTGCAGGTAATGCACCAGTCGGCAGTGACATCCACAAAGACGGTTTTGCCCTCGGCCACCAGACTGGCAATTTCCTGTTCCTGAAGGGGTTGCCAGGTTAGATTGTTCGACGTTGATTTTTCAGGGGTGAACAGGCCGGCTGACCAGGCCCCAAAGAGAACAATAGCCAATGACAGGAACAGGGCTGGCAGTAGCACCAGTCCTTTTCCGGAATGAGGCATCATATTGGTCAAGAGACGGTGCAAAATCAGCACGGTAGGAATCAGGGCGATTATCAGTAGCAGATATACCGGCAGAAAAGCCTGAAGCAGGCTGGTCAGCCACAAGGTGGTGGCCAGCAGCATCAGGGCCAGTATACGGCGCAGGTTTATCATCCAGTTGCCGGGTTTCGGCATCCACTTCAACAGTGAAGGTCGCGCTGCAATCAACAGGTAAGGCAGTGCCAGACCTATGCCCAGAGCTGTGAAAATGGCAAACAAGTTGAAACTGTTAGTGGATAAGGCAAAGGCTACCGCTGTTCCCAGGAAGGGCGCTGAGCAGGGGGTTGCCAGAAGTGTAGCGAACATCCCCTGAACAAAATGGCCGGCTGTGCTGTTATCGCCCGTTGTGGCCAATTTGGTTGTCATGAAAGAGGGCAGACGAATTTCAAACAGGTCCATGAGGTTAGCAGCAAAGAGGGCAGTAATAGCTACCATGAAACCGATAAACCATGGGTTCTGGAATTGGATGCCCCAGCCTATGCTATTGCCAGTCAGTTTGAGCACCCACAGGAATGTTGCCAGTAACCAGAAAGAGAAAATAATACCGGCTGCAGAGCTCAGGAACTGCTTGCGAGTCAGGTTGGCTTCCTGTCCTGAAGCGTGTAATACCGAAGAAAGCTTCATGCCAAGAACCGGCAGGACGCAAGGCATAAGATTTAGAATCAGGCCTCCCAGCAGGGCCAGGCCCAGCAGCACAATCAGACTGGCTGCGTTGGTGTCACCCGGCAGAGAGCTGACCATACCTTTATCAACAGGCAGGGATTTTTCAAGAGCGCTGTCGCCGTTGAGCAGAGTGATAGTGACAGATTCACCGGAAAGGTCGTAGTCACCCAGCCAGCTTGAAGCTTCCATGACAGCTTTAAGCTGATTGCCCTGGATTTTGATGGTTGGAACACTGAAAGTAATGTCTTCCTGGCCATCGATAATGACATCGACATCTTCTTCCCAGCCAGCTTCTGAGTTGGCAGTCACAACGACTTTGTTGCTGCCTTTATCCCATACAGCAGATTCTGTGCTCAGTCCGGTATCCGGCATATAAGTCGGAACCTGGGATAACGCTTTATCAATAAGGAACGAAGCTTCAGGGTCTGTCTCTAACTCTGAAGGTATGAAGTCCAGTTGAATATCGTAGTCAGTCAGCACACATATAGTGGTACAGGAAGACAGTTGCAGTGTGGCACTGACGGAGACCGGTTTATTCAGGTCTTCAACCTGGATCAGGAGTGGAAAAACCGTTCCGTTTTTATAGCCAAAAGTATGGAGTCCCAGCATTTCAATGCGTTCAGGTAGAGGCCAGAGCCATTCTACATTCTCTATATTGCTGCTGCCCTGCTCTTGTTTTATACGCCAGTCGACTTCTGGTGGAATACCTGCTTCGCCCGGAGATCGCCAGTAGGTTTTCCAGTCGCCTGATAACTGGACTTCGAGTGCCGCTGAAAGTTGACGGCTATCAGGATCTTCTTCCCCTGAGAAATGCAACCTGACTCTGGCTTCAGGCTGTTGTGGGTTGACCAGCCAGTCGGTTGAAAGTGCATAGGCTGGTTGATTCAGAAGAGAAAGGAGTAACACCAGACACAAGGCGAAGAACATAAGCAGAGAATGCTGCCTACTATTCCTGGAAACTGTTGAAGTACAGTCTGTGGCTGAATGCTGCCTACTATTCCTGGAAACTGTTGAAGTACAGTCTGTGGCTGAATGCTGATTAAGCGATCGTCTGTTCATGTATATCCCGATAAATTCAGGCAAACCGTTGTATATCGATTAATGACATGGGCTGAAACCACACAGTAAAAAACATGGGTTGTGTCTCAACCTTGCCCAACGTCTACCTGAAAAAAACAATGCCAGGGTAAAATGGTGGCCGCTCAGTGGCAGCTATAAGTTCGTCCACAGGGGATACGCTGGCTTTCAGTGTTTGGATTCAAAAAAAATGATTTTTCTTTGATTATTTTCACAATTTTCTTATTCATTCTGTCTTTGTATGGTTTTGAGCGTTTCTCATTCTACCCGACAGCTTAAATTCAAATCTTACAGGCTCCAATAGTCATAAGTACTCCGTTGCGGTCAATTTTTTTGAGTTCGGGATTTATATATTTGAATATTGTCATTGGGTAGCTGTTTTGTGAAATGCACCCATTGATGAGGATTCACGGTGTGGCTGGCACTTATAGGTGGATTGAAAGGGGCGATGATTTTTTTCAACAAAATAACTGATCAACACTCTGAATTACTTGTGGATAACTCATAAAGTGCCCGAAATTAAAGGGTATTCTTGATTTGATCAAAAAATGATCAACAAGAGAGGGGTTAGATATATCAAGGTCTTACGATATACATATATATACGCATATCGTAGTTTATTAAACGATCGGATTCTGTGTATAACCTGCTTTAAAAGTGGGTTTTATTTTGGTTGTGTGTGATTCAGGGTTTGTCAAACTATGATGTTTTCTGAGAAAGCTGAATGCTGACATTTTGGATTTACTCATTAGCCAGGATGGAGGCACTATGACTTGTCTGGAATTCGTAGATAACCGCTTCAAGCCCTGTTCTTTTGGTGTACTCCTGTGTAATAGCCGTTTTGACTTCCCCGATTCTGTCTTTTGCAATCAAGGCCACAGCATTGTTGCCGAGACTTCCACCCATCATGCGGACTCCTCCGTGCTCCCCCACAACCTGGCTGACAATATCAACAATGGCATTAATGGCAGGTACATTGAGGCCAAAGTCTTCCTGAATCGAGACATGAGACTGCGCCATGAGTTGACTCATGAGTTTAATATTACCACTGGCCAGGCCTGCTGCAGCTTGCTGAGTCCTATCGTTTTCAGAAATGATATGTCGGGCTCTGCGATAGGCCGTAGCTTCCAGTTTCGTCTTTTCTGCTTCCAGATCATCCAGTGAAATATCCCGAATGGATCGCACCTTAAAATGACGGACGACTTTCTCACACTCGTGGTGGCGTGAATTGAACTCGTTATTGATGAGGGCTCTTTTCTTATTCGGATCAATGGCCAGCAATGTCAGTTCGTCAGGAATAGAGATCTGCTGACTTTCCTGGCTTCTGCAATCTAGCAGCAAGGCATGATTTTTTTTGCCCAGAGCGCAAACCATCTGTTTCATAACACTGCATTTGACGCCTATATAGTCAGTTTCTGCCTCCTGGCCGATGACCGCCAGATCTTTTGCGTCCAGGTCATAGCCTGACATATGAGTCAAAGCCAGTGCAGCAATAACCTCAAGGCTGGCAGAGGAACCAAGTCCCTCTGCCATGGGGATATCACCAGACAATGCGATGTTGGCGCCTCTGAGAGAAAAACCTCGATCAATGAGATTGGTCGCCACACCTTTCAGGTAATTGCACCAGGTGGCACGCACACTGGCAGCCATAGGGACGGTCAATTCAAAGTCTGTCATCTCTCCCTGAAAGTTGGCGCTGGTGACTACGATTTTTTCATCGCCTCTGGCTGAGGCTGCCAACAGAGTTCGATAATTAATGGCACAGGGAAGTACAAATCCCTGATGGTAGTTTGCGGGTTCACCCATAAGGTTTATACAAGCGGGTGCCTGGAAAAAGTACTCAGGTTTGCTACCAAACTTTTCTTCAAATAGATGGGTCAGATCCTGCTTCAAGCTTGCCATCATGAGCTCCTGACGGATAAGGGGAAGACTGAAAAGTCCTGATTTTGACTAGGAGCCTGACCGAGAATAGGTTATTCAGATATCCAAAATCACAAAATGAGCAAAAAACATCCATATCTCCGACGTGATTTGCTCATTTTTACAGATTGGCAGCCTTTTACCGCCTTTATGC
>NZ_JBPCXO010000131.1:0-1048 GCF_051008435.1 Endozoicomonas sp.
TTTAGGTGCATTTTTCGTCAAAAACTCCTTTTTCAGAAAGCTAAACGATCAGACAGCTTTTTCTACCCCTTGTGCGGTAAGCATTTCAGCACCACCCATTTCCAGCAGGGGGTGCTGAATAGTTACCATCCATGAAGATGTCTTTAACCTGAATATTGGAGGCATTGGTCATGGCATCGGCTACGCCACGTTGCTTCAAAAAGCTGACAATATCTTCCTGATAGCCGGTTGTTTGATCAACAGGTTTAAATGAAACCCAACTGTTCACAGTCTGGGTCTGGCAATGCCTGAAAGCATATTGTCCTTTGCTGCCAAAATTTCGCACCGTCACTTCGCAATCGTACGATTTATCCAGTGCAGCCATTCTGGAATCCTCTTGATTCACAAATACCGGACTGCCCGTTGGAAATTTGTTCTTGAAAGCACTCAGCGGCAATACAAAAACAGAGCCATTCTTCTTGCCGATGTAATACATGAAAGGGTGTGAAATATTGGCCCATGAATTCACCAGCGCAAATTCAGGCCCCTGAAAGGAATAGCCCTCACTGTCTGACCCCGTTGTCCGGTAGGCTTTATCTGAAGACGTTTTATCCAGCTTGTATTGCTCACAATCCAAAGTAGTTGCATGCAGGCAGACATCAATGAGCAATGTTTCCCTTGTAGGCATAGCCCTTAAACGGATAGCAGACGCCCCTGTTGAAATGGGATTAACTTCAGGGATGACAAGATAAGCCTGCTGATCATCTGAAAGTACATAAGTCTTTTTCTGATCATCCCAGGTGGCATAAAGCCCTATCATTTGCCCTTCATCCCCTTCCTTATAATCTGCTAAGGCAGTATTCATTTCCTGGTTATAAACACTGGTAAAGAAAATGGAGGAACCATCGGAAAAATTAAATACTTTGGAGGGGAAGACATGATATTTTTGGCTCTTTTGAAAAATGAGTGGGTAACCATGTATATTTACCCACTTCACTCACCCCATTGAACTCACCTGAAGGCTCACATGGAAGACCTGTTTCAGACCGCTCTTGGCATTACCGCTCCT
>NZ_JBPCXO010000132.1:0-7391 GCF_051008435.1 Endozoicomonas sp.
TGTATTGTGAAAGGGTGCATCGTGCGGTAGTCGGGCGAGTAGTACTTCTCATTTTCATCCCTGATAAACAATCATTTGGGTCAATTATCAAATTTCGGAACACGCTGTCAATGCGTAAGTCCTAAACTCTATCAAAAATTAAAAAAAGCACTATTTGGCAAAAACAGGAATGGCCCTTTGCCTGCGTTCCTGGAACAGAGTTTTAGAAACAAAGTCATAGAACCAGACTACCTCAATCGCGAAAAGGTACTGACCAGGCCCACTCTCGATATGTTGTTAGAACAAGCAGGTCAGAGTGAGCTAATAGGAAATCCAGCTGTTTATAAACAGATGGACACATTGGTCGTTGAATGTTTATCCAATATGCAGCATCAGAGAAGGCTGGCAGGATCCGCAAATACTCAATAAATAGCTATGCGCTGCTTTTTATTGAGATACCGCTACAGACCTTCTAGGATATCGGGCAGTCCCACCACTTTTTCACAACAAATGGTCTCCAGTGGGTAAGCTGAATAAACTTCTATCGATTGTCGCGCTTTTGCTTTCAACACTTGTGTCTGTTTGTCAGGCCCAGTCTTCTTTGACTTATGAAGTCAAAGGTCTGGAAGACGGTCAGAAGCGAAATGCCGAACTCTTTCTGCAATCCTTACCCGCTATCGAGCCCGATCAGTTAACTCGTTATCAAAGCAGCATTCTTGAGGCGGTACAAAAGTCCCTTCAAGCTCTGGGTTACTACCACCCTGTCATTACTATGGAGCGGGATGACAAGGATAGAGAACAGCTCAACATTGAAGTCGACCCGGGCCAACCAGTTCTGATCCGGGACATCAAAGTCGAGCTGAAAGGAGACGCTCGAAAGAATCGATCTTTTAAAAGAATCGTCAAACGATCCCCTCTCAAAAAAGGCTCTGTGTTCAACAGTGGTGAGTATGAAGACCTAAAGTCTTCCCTGAACACTCAGGCTCAGTCTCTGGGTTTTTTTGACGCAAAAATGCAGACTCACACCGTCAAGATCTACCCGGAAGATTACGCCGCTGACGTTGAACTGGTTTTTGACTCAGGCACGCGCTACCGCTTTGGAGACATTGTTTATGGCGAAATTCCGGAGAACACCAAACGCCTGATTGAGGAAATGCTGACCTTTAAGCCAGGTTCAAAATACCGATCGGTTCGGTTAGGCAACCTGAACAAAGACCTGGCTTCCACAGGGTATTTTCAGCAAATTGATATTCGACCTATGAGAAATCGCACGGAGAACTATCATGTGCCGATTTTTATCAATGTAACACCCAACAAGAATCATGAGATCGAAACCGGTGTCGGCTATTCCACAGATGAAGGTCCCAGGTTATCACTCACCTGGGATATTCCCCTGATCAACGATAAGGGACATAGCCTGACCAACGAGGCCTTACTGTCAGCCCCCAGAACCGAACTGACTTCCAGTTATAAAATCCCGTACGGAAACCCTTTGACCGAATTCTATGATCTCCAGGCTGGCTATCAGTACAAAGAGCAGGAAGATACCAAGAGTAACCTGGGCTCAACGTCTTTCCATAAATGGAATAAAAACCCACAGGGCTGGGACAGAGACCTGTTTTTCAGAATTCAGTACGAAAATTATAAGCAAGGTTTGCAGGATGGCGATAGCTTTCTGGTTATTCCCGGCATTTCCATGACCCGGCGCCATGCCAAGGGTGGCAAGCTGAACCCCAGAAGTGGCTATTTGATCATGTCCAAAGCAGAGTTATCCGACAAGTTCTGGGGCTCTGATCAGAACTTTGTGAAACTTTGGGGCCGCACCAAAGGTTTAACGACTCTGGCAGAAAAGCACCGATTTATCGGTAGAGTTGAGCAAGGTGCCATCTGGATAAACGACGTTAGTACAGTTCCGCCTTCTATTCGTTTCTTCACCGGGGGTGACCAGACGGTCAGAGGCTACAACTATGAAAGTATTGCCCCCAAAGACGCTAACGGAAAGTTGATTGGCGCCCAATATATGACGGCGCTCAGTGTGGAATACAATTACCAGTTTCTGGATCACTGGCGCGCCGCTGTTTTTGTGGACTCGGGAACAGCCACTAATGACTACAAGGACGACTGGAAAACCGGAGCCGGTTTCGGTATTCGATGGGTCACGCCTCTTGGGGCCCTGAGAGTAGACCTGGCCTTCGCCGTCAGTGAACCGGGTACCCCCTATAAGCTGCACTTTTCCATGGGGCCAGAGATATGAAGACAACATTACAAGTCTCTCTGGTCACCCTGTCTCTGGTCCTTTGTCTGGTGTTGTTTCTACTGCTCACTCATACCGGCAACCTCTGGCTATGGAATCTGGCTCGTTCTCAGTTACCCGAACTTCAGGGTGAACTGGTTAAAGGCTCAATCCCTCATGGTTTGATCTTCGAAAATCCAGGCTGGGTTGATCAGGATATGGCATTCACGGCCAATTGGCTGACGCTCCAGTGGCAGCCCCGAAAATTGTTTGAAGGCAAACTGGTCATTGATGAACTGGTGCTGGAAAACCTGATCATTAAACTACCAGCGTCAGATACAGAACAGGCTCCTTCCAATGACAAGATTGAACTACCAGAGATTGTGCTGCCTCTGCCCATCACCTTAAAGAAACTGACTCTGGACAAAGGCACTTATGAGCAGGGTGAGATTAAAGAAGAAATCACCCACCTTTTGCTGTCAGCAGAGGCGCAAAAATCCCTTATCACCATCCATGAATTCAAAGCTGAGCATGCGCTGGGTCAAGCCAACCTGGATGGAGCCATCACATTGAGCGGCAGCTATCCACTGTCAGCAGAAGCCGCCTTTCAAATTGCCCCCATGAACAGAGAGCTTCAGCCTGAAACTCTTAATATTGCCATTCAGGGTGCTTTGGAGAACTACCATCTAAATGCCAGAGCTACGGCTGCTTCAAACTTTTTATCCACGCCTGAAGCTCAGAAAAAGCCTGCTGCCCAACAAAAGACTCAGATTCATGCTTCTCTCAAGGCTCAGGGAGGCCTTGAACACATTGCTATTGAACGTCTCAACCTCTCAACGCCCGAAGGCAATGCGGATGTTTCAGGCCGACTCGACTGGACAAAAGGGATTGCCTGGAAGGGAAAGATTAATCTCAATAGTCTGAATACTGCCAACCTTTTACCTGAGTACCCGGGAACGCTCGACGGAATACTGGAAAGCCGCTTCAATCTGGAAGGTCAGATCTGGCACCTGGTGGTTTCCGAAATGAATATCACCGGAGACCTCAGGGACAAGCCTGTTTCGCTCTCTGGCACCTTAGACGTCAACAGTCTTTTTAAATGGAAAGTGGATCATTTCATTGCTGAAGTGGGCGAGAACAAGTTGAGCGCTCGCGGTCACCTTGATGAGCAGTGGAACATAAATGCTGAGCTTAACGCATCGAAACTGGCAGAGTTGTATCCTGGCTTGAAGGGTAAAGTGATAAGCTCAATCAATATATCCGGCAACAAACAGCAACCCAGATTGGACTTTCAACTGTCCAGTCCATCCATTCAATATCTGGACACTGCCATTCAGGGTCTCTCTGCAAAAGGCAATATAGAGAAAAAAGAACAGCTTCTTGGTCAAACTCGCATCAGCATTGAGACATTGAATCAGGGCTCCCAAAAACTCAACCAGATACTTCTGGAAGCCAGCGGTAATGAAAAGCAGCACCAGGCTCGAGTCACCACTCAGGGCAAAGAGCTTCAGAGCCTCATCTCGGTAAAGGGCAGCTACCACAATGAACAGTGGCAGGGTCAATTGATTCGCAGCGATCTGAATACCCGATTCGGAAACTGGTCACTGAAAGAGCCTGTAGATATCACTGCCTCAGCTACCAATGCATCATTCTCTCAGCTTTGCCTGGAATCATCTCCTTCCAGTATCTGTGCCCAATCCAGCCATCTGAGTAAGGCTTCAGGCCAACTCTCCTTCACCATTGAGCAACTGGCTCCTGAACGATTTAAGGCCTTTTTTCCTGCACAGTTTGACTGGCAGGCTTTCCTCTCCTCTGAAGGCGAGGTCAGCTGGAAGAATAATCAACCGGAGCTGGCTCTGAAACTCTCCTCCACTCCCGGAACACTTCAGGCCTATGATCTCACTGGTGACTACAGTCAGCTCGCCGTAACCGCCAGCATCGCCAACAACCAGCTACGAAGCTCTTTAAACTTTCTCTCGGATAAGCTCGGGCATAGCAGTCTTACTGTCGCTGTCGATGACCTTCAGGATCAGAAAAACCTCAGTGGCCAGCTGAATATTGATCAGTTATTGCTGGAAATTTTTGCGCCTTTCTTACCTGAAGTCAGTGACCTGAATGGTACTTTTTCAGCCCAGGGTCGGCTGGAGGGCACTCTGGGCAAACCGCTCTTTTATGGCCGACTGGCCATTGAAAATGGCTATGCCAATACCACCCGGGAAATTGCCAACATCTCGGAGCTCAATACCTATCTGAACGTTCAAGGGGACTCCGGCACTGTAGAGGGCAAGATGCAGGTGGGTCAGGGCTCTCTTAACCTGGGAGGTCAACTGGACTGGAAAGATCTCCAGCAACCTTCCGGAAACATCACACTGAAAGGGCAGGATCTGGATGTTAAATACCCTGGCATCGGTGAAATCAGAGTTTCACCTGATCTAAAACTGGTGCTGTCTGACCAGATTGAATTGACGGGAATTATTAGAATCCCCTGGAGTCGCATTGATATCAATAGCCTTCCGGAAAGTGCCGTTTCTGTTTCAGACGACGTAATCATCATTCAGAAAGGACAGACTTCAGAACTGCATGAACAGGCCAGTAAGCGGTTCTCAATGAAGGTTCGGGTCGCACTGGGAGATGACATCAAGCTGGATGCATACGGCCTTAAAACCAAACTTACGGGACACCTGGATCTTCTGCAATTGCCTGATAAGCCACTGGAAGGGCATGGCACTATTAAGCTGATTGAAGGTCGTTACCGTCAGCTGGGTCAGGATTTACTGATCAAGGAAGGAAAGATCATTTTTCAGGGACCTATTGATTCCCCTTATCTGCTAGTCAATGCCATACGAAATCCGGATACCATTGAAGACAACGTAGAGGTTGGAATACATGTCAGCGGACCTGTAAAAAAACCAGAGTGGACAGTGTATTCCAGCCCGGAGATGCCACAGCAGGAACAGCTCTCCTACCTGCTTCGAGGCAAGGGGCTGGAGGGGGATGACAGCTCAAGTGCCCAGGTCATGCTGGTCGGCATTGGCGTCTCCCAGTTTGGCGGCATTGCGACCTCTATTGGAGAAACCTTTGGCTTCAGCGATGTTTCTCTTGATACCAAAGGCAGCGGAGATGACACCCAGATCACTATTGGCGGCTATATAGCCCCAGGTCTGCGCCTTGAATACGGTGCCGGTGTTTTCAGCTCAGTCAGCGAAGTAAAAGTCCGATACGAACTGATGCCCAGACTCTATCTACAGGTCGTCAGTGGTCTGGCTCAGGCTGTGGATATCTTTTACCGTTTTACCATCAAACATGACTAAACAACTGATAACTGGTTTAGCTTTGTGACCTTGAAAAAGTCGATATATACTCCAGCTGCAAACAATAAAAATCGCATAAGGAAGTAGTATGTTGGAAATCAATGAGTATTTTGAAGGGCAGGTAAAGTCCATCGCCTTCAAGGGTGAGCAGCTCCCTAGCAGCGTAGGTGTTATGGCACCGGGCGAATATGAGTTTGGCACAAGCCAGAAAGAGACCATGACTGTTATCAGTGGAGCCCTGACCGTCAAGTTGCCTGACAGTGATATCTGGAAAACCTTCCGAGCCAGCGAACACTTTATTGTTGAAGCCAACAAGACTTTTCAATTAAAAGTAGCCAGCGACACCGCTTACCTTTGCACTTATGAGTAAGTCCCGAGCTATCAGGCTTTAATCCTTTGATTAAAGCCTGAACCATTTGGCCACTGATCATCAGGAACCCAACCCACCCATCATCAGGTATTTGATTTCCACGTAGTCATCTATTCCATACTTTGAACCTTCCCTTCCGGTACCCGACTCCTTGATACCACCAAAAGGCGCTACAGCTGTAGAAATAATACCTTCGTTGATGCCTACCATACCGTATTCAAGCTTTTCACTGACTCTCCAGACTCTGCCAATATCCCGGGTGTAAACATAGGCAGCCAGACCTGACTCCGTATCATTAGCCATCATGATGGCTTCATCTTCAGTGCCAAAACGAAAAACGGGGGCCAGTGGTCCAAAGGTTTCATCATCCGCCACTTGCATGTCGGAAGTCACATCACAGACAACAGTGGGCTTGTAAAAGTTTTGGCCTTCAGAATGAGGCCCACCACCGGTTGTGATCTTCGCACCTTTACTCAATGCATCAGCAACATGTTCTGCCACCTTGCTAACCGCTGCAGCGTTAATCAACGGCCCCTGATCTACGCCACTATCCAGACCATTTCCAACCTGCAATTGATTGACAGCCGCCGTCAGCTTTTCAACAAACAGATCATAAACCTCATCATGCGCCAGGAAACGGTTGGTACAGACACAGGTTTGCCCGGCATTGCGGAACTTGGACGCCATGGCCCCTTCAACCGCTGCATCCAGATCAGTATCAGGAAAAACAATGAACGGTGCGTTGCCACCCAGCTCCATAGAGACTTTTTTCACAGTACCAGCGCTCTGTTGCATGAGCAGCTTTCCTATGTGAGTAGAACCTGTAAAGCTCAACTTTCGAACAAGGTTGCTGTCAGTGAGCACTTTACCAATGGCTGAAGATTTCCCGGTAATGACGTTGAAAACACCGGCTGGCACACCGGCTTTTTCAGCCAGAGCCGCTAAAGCCAATGCTGAAAAGGGTGTTTCCAGTGCCGGTTTGACAATAAACGAGCATCCTGCAGCCAGGGCTGGCGCGCATTTACGAGTAATCATGGCCGCTGGGAAGTTCCAGGGGGTGATTGCAGCAACAACCCCTACAGGTTGTTTTATAACCATCAGGCGGGCGTCGGACTTGTGTGTTGGAATCACATCGCCGTATATCCGTTTACCTTCCTCGGCAAACCATTCCAGAAAACTGGCGGCATACTGAATCTCCCCTTTGGCTTCAGACAGAGGCTTTCCCTGCTCCAACGTCAGAATTTCAGCCAGCTCATCAGTATGAGTCATCATCAGCTCATACCAACGCCTGAGAACAGCACTCCGCTCTTGAGCTGTTTTTCCAGCCCACTCATGCCGGGCCTCTTCTGCCGCCTCAATGGCCTTTTGAGTAGCTAGGAGCCTGTCGGACTTATGCTTTCGAGCATAAATTTCAGTAGAACGAGTCGAATTATTCGATGGATTCGTGAGAATAGTTGACCTATTTAATCGAATTCATCGAATAATTGGGCCGTTCTTT
>NZ_JBPCXO010000133.1:0-5122 GCF_051008435.1 Endozoicomonas sp.
CGGTTTGAGACAGTTTTTATGATTATTTGAGGCGAATAGCGAGCTATTCAACGAAAAGAATCATAAAAAATGGCCAAATCCGGCTTTTTCGCAGTAGGTCAGTGGTAAGTCCGACAGGCTCCTAGAACAGGAATATAGAAGCCTTTCGTAGTATTACAAATCAGCCGTGCCAATTTAGAGGGCATAGACGCCGTTCCGGGTAGAAATAACCACCCGGAGACTGACCAATCAATAAAGACAACGGCGTCATTGAAAAAGGAAGGTTATTTACACCTTCCCTCCTTTGGAAAGAGCCTTTAGAAAAGAGCGATGAAAGCTTTTGATGTCTTTGCGAAACGCCTTCATTTCTGCACGACTGGCGGGTAAAGGGGGCATTAAACCATTCAGGATAACAGCGAAAACCAAGGGGCGGCCATTTGACTGGAATACATACCCTGCCATGCTGCTGACACCACTCATATAACCGGTTTTAAGCCACTTCTCCTTACGATCTCGCCCTCCCAGCCAGGGACTGGCTTCTCCCCATTGGGACCAGCCAAACATCAGAACATCAACCAGTGTTGAAGCGCTGATAAAGTTGTAGCGGGAAAGCCCTGACCCATCTACCAGCCTGCTGGATCCAAAGCCCACACCTTTGCCACCCAGAACTTCCCGAGCTGTTTCAATACCTGTAGCGTATGATCCTGGCTTTCCGGAAGTGGCATAACCCACTGTTTTCAGAATGCTGTCAGAATAAAGGTTGTCGGAATCATTCAAAACCGGCTTCAGCAACTGAGGCAGAAATTCGGACCGATGTTCAGCCAGAATAAATGGCATCTCCAGCTCAGGCCGACCCACAATCACTCTTCCTTTTAACTGAATACCATTTTTGCGCAGCTGGTTTTTCATGTAGCGCTTAACCGCTCTTTCTACATCATTCACAGAAAAAGCCAGACGGACAGGGCGAGATCTTGGGCTGATACAGCCCTGTATGCGGTACTCATGATCCGTTGACGGACGGATTTCCAGACGGCAATCCTTCTCTGAGCTGGAGCGAACCTGATTATCAACCGCTAGAAACCAGTCAGATTGATCGTATTTAATCGTTGTTCTGGAGCCTTCTTTTTTGCCAGGCTTCAACCAGCCATAAAAGCAGTTTCGATCCAGAATCATGGCTGCTGCCGGAGCAGCAAAACAGATATTGAGGTCATCCCAGCTGACGCCTCCAGCTCTGTCATATCCTGAAAACACTTCGCCATCCAGCCAGAGATCGCCATGGATGGATTTGACCCCCCGCTTTTTCAACTGTGTGACCATCCCATCCAGATGCTCTCTTCTCAGCGAAGGATCGCCACTGAACACCAGAGCTACAGGCCCTTTGACGACACCTTTTCGGACAGGCCTGTCTTGAGCCACCATACGGGTCCTGTACTGAAACTCATCACCCAGAGCTTCATAGGCCAGAGTGGCCGTCATCACTTTCAGAACACTGGCAGGCACCAGATTCAGATGAGCACCTTGTTCAAAAACAACCTCACCACTGGCCGGGTCTCTTACTTGAATAGAATAAACACTGCCCGGAGGTAAACTGCCCACCAGTTTCTGTAGTTCCTTGACCAGTGGCGGTGAAGCCTGAGCACTATGAAGCGAAAAAATAAAAAAAGCTGATAGCAGGTATGACAGAAATCTCACCATGATGACCTCAATTCCCTGGTAATCGCAGAGGGTCTTCGAAAAGATGCATACTCAAAAAACCTAATACAAAGGTACTACTTTCCAATATGAAGCAATCGGACACTTTTACTGGACGCTACTTCAACTATCGGCACTGAACATCTCATCATTTAGGTTAACGCTATTCTTCGGAAAATGAGAAGCAAGTTCTTGTAACAGGGGCCAGAAAAAAACGAGCTTTTAACATCTAGCCGGTCTTTAGCAATAGAATTCATGACAGTAGGCGGAGAAAAGCATTATGCTATTCATACGGGTTATCCGTAGAGACTGATAACCTGACAGCCTGTCGGCCAACCGTTACTTTTCCGGCAGGTTAACAATCTATAAAAGCAGAGACGTTCTGTGTTAATCATTTCAGCGTCCTGCAACGTATACATAACCCAGAGAACTCGTTAGTTAACGGCAGGCCTTAGTGAAAAAGCTTAAACTTTCAACCAGTCAACTTATTGCGAAACAGCCGGTCAAAGAGCTTGGGTTCAAGTCCACTGAGGATCTTGAAAACTATGTAGGCATTCTTGGCCAGGAGAGAGCGACCAGTGCTATTCAGTTCGGTGTCGCCATGCACCGCACAGGTTACAACATCTACGTGATGGGGGAATCTGGCACAGGCAGGATGTCCTATTTAAGAAAATACCTGGAATCTGAAGCCAAGCGCCAAACTCCGCCGGATGACTGGATTTATATCAATAATTTTGACAATACCCGCGAGCCAAAGGTTCTGACTCTACCTGCTGGAACAGGTGAACCTTTGCAAAAAGATTTTGATAAATTTATTGATAGTCTCATGCTGACCTTCCCGGCAGCGTTTGAAAATCCAACGTACCAGCAAAAGAAAAGCGTCATTGAGCGTGACTTCAACCGAAGCTATGACCACGCCATTGATCAAATTGAGCAGGAAGCACTCAAGCGGGATATTGCCCTGTTTCGTGAAGCCGGTTCCCTGAGCTTTACTCCCATGAACGAGGGAAAAGCCATGGACGAAACAGAGTTTGCTCAACTCCCGGATAAAAGACGGTCCAAGTTCAACAAAGACATCAGTGAGCTGGAATCCTTGTTGAACGACTCACTGGTCGAGCTCCCCCAATGGAAGCGAGAGTCCAATGAAAAACTGCAAAAGCTCAACCAGGAAACCATTGACCAGGCCCTGGAGCCTCTGCTCAAACCGCTGAAAAAAGAGTACAGCAATCAGACATCAGTGCTGGACTATTTTGAAGCGGTCAAGAATCACCTTCATCGAACTGTTATCGATATTCTTGCTGATGACCGCAACATGGAATCCAAGGATGATTCGACCAAACGTCAATCCCTGGTCGAGCTCTATGCACCTAATCTATTAATAGGTCACTCTGCAAGCGGTGCAGCTCCTGTCGTGTATGAGTCTCACCCCAATTACAAAAATCTCTTTGGTCGAATTGAGTACGCCAGTGAGATGGGCGCTCTGATCACCAACTACCGACAGATTTGCCCTGGTTCACTGCACAAAGCTAATGGCGGCTATCTATTATTGGATGCCAACAAACTGCTGGAAGAGCCGTTTGTATGGGAAGCCCTGAAACGGGCACTGAAAGAGAAAGAACTGACTATTGAGTCACCTTACTCTGAAATGGGCCTGCTCAACACAACCACCCTGAACCCGGAATCCATCCCTCTGAACATCAAGATTCTTCTTGTTGGCTCCAGGGACATTTATTACCTGTTACAGCAGCTTGACCCTGATTTCCATGAAATGTTCAGAGTCCTGGTTGACTTCGATGACCGGATTATCCGGGACAAAGAGTCGGTTCACGCCTTTGCCCAGTTATTAAAAAACCGTGCCGATGATGAAAACTATCCAGCTCTGACTGCGGCGGCGGTTGCCCGACTGGTTGAGCACAGCTCCAGAATGGCTGAACACCAGGGTGAAATGTCTGCCAAAATCGGAGACCTGTTTGACCTACTGGCAGAAGCAGACTTTATTCGTCGTATGAGCCGTGGCCGCAAGATCAATAACGAGCATATTGATCGGGCACTGGCTGCCAAGTCAGAACGGACAGGACGGGTCAGTCAGCAGATTCTGGACGAAATGATCGAAGGCAGTATCCTGATTGATACCGAAGGAGAAAAAGTTGGCAAAATCAATGGCCTTACTGTCATGGCTATTGGTGATACCAGCTTCGGTTCTGCAGCCAGAATCACTGCTGCTGTCTACCCTGGGTCACAAGGCATTGTCGATATTGAGCGGGAAGTCGCACTGGGTCAGGCCATTCACTCCAAAGGCGTCATGATCCTGACAGGATACTTGGGCAGCAAATATGCTCAGAAGTTTCCTTTGGCCATTTCTGCCAGTCTGACCATGGAGCAATCCTACGGATACATTGATGGTGACAGTGCCACCCTTGCAGAACTTTGCTGTCTGATGTCCGCTTTGACCAGCACCCCCATCAAACAGGGCTTTGCAGTGACTGGCTCAATGAACCAGCACGGAGAAGTTCAGGCCATTGGTGGAGTCAACGAAAAGATTGAAGGCTTCTTTGATCTTTGTAATGCCCGTGGACTGACCGGTGATCAGGGAGTCATTATCCCTGCCACGAACCTTCGAAACCTGATGCTGCACCAGAAAGTGGTGGACGCCGTTAAAGCTGGCAAGTTCAGTGTCTACGCGGTTCATCATGCTGACGAAGCCATGGAACTTTTGACAGGTTGCAAGCCAGGCTCCCTGAACAGTCGTGGTCAGTACACCAAAGACTCCATCAATTACAAAGTTCTGGAGCGTCTGAAAGAAATTTCTGAACTCTCCAAAGAAAGTAGCTGAGGTTTGGAATCGGGCAGAGTAAAGACTCTGCCCGATTCATTTAAAATATTCCCCCGGTGTTTTTCCGAATGTCTGCCTGAACAGTCGGATGAAAGCACTCTGACTGGTAAATCCCACATCCATAGCCACATTCGCAACCGATCGACCCTGAGCCAGATATCTGAGAGCACTGCACAATCGAACTTGCTGTCGATACTGAACAAATGACATACCTGTTTCTGCTTTGAACATTCGGCTCAGTGTACGACCACTGACATTAACTTTTTCTGCCCAGTCCTCAAGACTCAGAACAGACTCAGGCTTCTCAGCCAGCTGGCGTAATACCTGTATCAAAGCAGGATGCTCAGAGACCGGTACTGAGAAAGAATCTGACTCCAGGCGATGAATCTGTTCCACCATCACCTCGAAAAAGCGCTCATCCTCACTGTCAGGATCAAAGAGACTTGGGCGTCTTATCGCTTCCAAGAGCATCTCTTTCATAAGGGGAGAAATGTGGGGCTTTTACAGGTTGGCTGATGAAAAGTGAGGGGTTGCAACAGAAATAGCCTTCAGGAGACGATTGATTTATAAGGATCAAAATTTCTGAAGGATCAGACATGTGTGCAACACCCTCACTAC
>NZ_JBPCXO010000134.1:0-2577 GCF_051008435.1 Endozoicomonas sp.
GGCGCTCCTATAGAAGTCATCAAACAGTACGTTCAGCAGCAGAGAACACCGCATTAGTCGGCTATCGCCGACGAGCTTACATCCCCGCACTCAAAGTACGGGGTTTTACGCTCAACCGATAAACAAAACAAAAGCCAAAAAACATCGCTCAACAGCCACGGCAGTCAATGATACTTCAGGACCTCTCTCTCTTGATGCGTTTCAGACTGTCTGGATTGATCCATCCAGTCAACCACATCAGACGTTGGAGCAAAACCATTAACATAACTGGACAGCAGGCTTCTTAGATCACTAAACCGTCGATCTCTCGCCACCTCTAAAGCAGTCTCCAATGCCAACCGATAGTCAGACCAGCTTTCTTTATGTTCTATTGCCATACTGATTTTGGGGTGACTGGTGCCTGTCACATTGTCCCCAATCAATAGTTCTTCATAGAGCTTTTCCCCTGGACGCAATCCAGTGTAAACAATCTCAATATCACCTTCGGGATTATCTTCGTCTTTTAAAGTCAAACCCGATAAGTTGATCATTCTCCTTGCCAGATTCACTATTTTAACGGGTTGCCCCATATCCAAAACGAATACTTCACCACCAGAGGCCATAGCACCTGCCTGAATCACCAGTAGTGCAGCCTCTGGAATCGTCATAAAATAGCGGTTAATATCCGGATGAGTGACAGTGACTGGACCGCCCACACGGATCTGCTCACGAAATACCGGGATAACAGAACCACTGGAGCCCAGTACATTGCCAAACCGAACCATGGTAAAACAGGTATTAACAGGAATGTTGGCTTCTGGATTGACTCCAAATCGCTCAGGCTGAAAAAGATTTATCGACCGCTCATCAGCCAGTGCCTGCAGGGCCATTTCAGCCAATCGTTTTGAAGCACCCATAACATTGGTAGGTCGAACCGCCTTATCAGTAGAGACCAGTACAAAGCGTTCAACTTGAGTAATCATTGCTGCTTGCGCAGTATAAAGAGTCCCTAGAGTGTTGTTTCGTAACCCTTCTTCAATATTATGCTCTACCATTGGCACATGCTTATAGGCTGCAGCATGATAAACCGTGTCCACAGCAAACCTGCGTAGTGTCTCAACCAACCTATCCGGATTATTGACTGAACCAAGAACCGCTGCTACCTGAACCGTTTTACACTCACTTAAACTGATTTTCGTTTTTATTAAGTCCTGCTCAACCGAATAAAGACTAAATTCACAGTGCTCATAAAGGACAAGACATAAAGGTTTCTGCTTCAGGATTTGCCGACACAATTCAGAACCAATAGAACCACCTGCTCCGGTAACCATCACCACCTTGCCAGTAATACACTTTTCCAGAAGGTCATGTCTTGGTGCCACCTCATCTCTTCCCAGCACATCGCCTATATCAACGGGCTGAATCTCCTGCATTTTCATTCGACCACTGGCCAGATCAGACATAGCAGGCACTGTTCGAATAGGAAGGCCATATTGCTCTAGAGTCTGGACTATCTCCTTACGTCTTTGCTTAGTTGCAGAAGGTATAGCGAGTAACACCTCCTGCACTCCAGTCTCTTGCACCATCTGTTCGAAATGTTTGGGGCGATAAATACGCCTGCCCTGGATGGCACGACCTGCATTGTCTTTTTTGTCATCAAGAAAAGCGACTGGCTGATACTCAATGCCTTTATCTAAAGCAGACATCACCTGGACGCCTGCAGCCCCTGCGCCAAATATGGCTACCGGGATACCTCTGCTAGAGTGCCCTTGTCTACGAGGAAAAAACTCAGGAAATATATCTGCTATGGACTCTTCCAATAACCAACTACGAATGACATAGCGTGAGATTGTCATAGTCGGAAGCAATAGAAGCCAGTAAATAAAGGGAATTGATCTGGGAAGATGGACCGTACCAGAGACAAAACCTGCAAGCATCAAACAGATTGTGGAGTATGAGCAGGCTTTAATGATGACTATTATAGAGTCAGATCCCATATAACGAAGCACCGCTCGATAAAGCCCCATTCTGACCAGAAAAGGCACGGTTACTGCTACAGCGACAATGAACGCAGGATAGTAACGGCTAAACGAATCCATCATGCCTAAACGGATGTAAAAAGCCAGCCATAGGCAGAGAATTATCGCTGCTGTATCAAATAACAGTGTAACTAAACGTTTACCCGAGCGAGGGAGGGTGAGCAATATGTGGCGCATGTATTACCTGAAGAATAAGTGAAAAAATCGATCAAAACACTACAGTGAAGACTACTTAACTCGATCACCCTGACCACACCCAGCCAGAGTCATCAATAGATAGCGGAAATAGTTGGTAACAGATAACCCTTTAATTATTTCTGCATCTGTTTTGACAAGCAGTTCTGGAGTAGGCATATCAATATCAACAGATAAACCAATCAGTCGCTTTTGCCTGCGTGGTAAGGCTATTAACTTTTCTCTAAACATAAATCATAGCAATTCCCGCTCAAATAGAAACCCCTTGATTTTAAAGGGCTGCAGAGGATTTATAGAATTGGAAGCCGCAGACTTTTTAACTTCAGTTTTGTACATAATTCAGGCAGATCTCTACGATACCCGG
>NZ_JBPCXO010000135.1:0-15104 GCF_051008435.1 Endozoicomonas sp.
TTTTAGGTGCATTTTTCGTCAAAAACTCCTTTTTCAGAAAGCTAAACGATCAGACAGCTTTTTCTACCCCTTGTGCGGTAAGCATTTCAGCACCACCCATTTCCAGCAGGGGGTGCTGAATAGTTACTGTCAAAGAAGTAAGGGCTGAATCATTTACTCTCTACGAGCGAAGAGTCAGTAAGGCTTGATGTGTCCTGTTGGAATATTTTGAGCTTGCTCGTAAGGCCAGGCTGTCCATGCCATTGTTTCTGATATCAGTGATAGATCATCTCACTGTTATGTTTTTGCGCATGAATCGCTGTCGTAAAACTGTCGTATTTTGCCGCACCGATGACGTAGCATCTGTTTCATGTTCAAGGTTAATATTGGAGTAACTGAATAAATGGGAAATAGAATGGAACACTTCGTGGACAGCGACAAAATAAAACAGTTACGTATTAGTAAATCTTGGTCACAGGAAAAATTGGCTGCAGCATCAGGCTTAAGCCTTAGAACAATTCAAAGGATCGAGAACGAGGGTGTGTGCTCCTTGGAATCAAAACAGGCAATTGCGGCAACGTTTCAAGTAGAACCATCAAATTTTGATACTGAGCCGACTACCAGGGTTTTCATTGATCAAAACTTATCAGATTCGAAATTCGACGATATCAATCTAGCAAACACTGAGTTCTCGAATACCAATTTACGTGGTGCGAAATTTATAAATATCAATTTAAGCCACACATTTTTTCGTGACATAAACTTAAGTAATGCAGAAATAACTGATGCCAACATATCAGGTATGAAGGTATTCGGGTATTTGCTAACAGATTTAATCGAACACTATGAAAAGTCACAGGCAAAAAAATAACAAGCGCATGCAGAGCGACCTCCAAAAGGCTGCGCCTGATGCGAGGCGATATCAGGTTTCCTGTCATCTCTTTTGGTCAGGCGGCTCTCAGGCTCGCATTGAGTCCATTATTGCTGGCATTGGCAAAAACAAAGTAAAGACGCACAGCAATGAATGCCAGACCGGTGGTCACGCCCAGAGCGATATTGGCAACACTCATCATGTAAAGACCTGCCAGTGCAGCAAAAGGCAGCCAGGGCAGAAAGAGATACAGGAAGCGAAGATAGGTTCTGACTTTTTGCTTTTGCCGGGCCCCTAAAAGACCGAGAAAAACGACAGGCAACAGAATCAGAGGCAGAATAGCTGCAATCAGGACCAGAAGCGCCATCCATTCCGGTGATTGGTTGAGCAGGTTTTGAATTGTCATCAGCATGGTGTCGCCTCCCAAGTTTGATTGTCCCATCATGCCGACTATAAGAGGGTAAGGCTGTAAGAACTTGCCGTCTACAGACTAGATTCCCGTTTAGCCAAAGTGAGTAGATATACCGCGAAGGAAAGCAGGTTGTCGAGAGCGTAGGAGGTTTTTACTGCGGTTGAGAGGGTGTTGGTACCCTCTCAAGGGAATCTTCAGTATTTTGTTTATTTTGCTATGGGTATTTGCTTTACCAGCCAGCCTTCAATATCAGATTTAAACCAGTCAGCATTGTTGCTGAAGGGTAACCTGACAGGTCTTGGAAAATCCTTTTCCTTGGTTGATCTTCTCGAAACCCGGTTTAGAACCTGGGGAAGGGATAGCAGTTTGTCTGACATCTGTGACTACCTTGCAGAGCCGGACAATAAAGGGGGATGCTCTGCTTTGTTTTCTATGAAATAGCGTTGATATCCGTTTTAGGATAAGCGTCACAATTATGCCCGGCGAAGCCTAAACACCAGATTAACAGTCTGGTAAATTTTTGATCAGGCTTAACTGGACGCCAGCATCTTGGCCCCGAAAAGGGTGAATAACCCACCCGTAAAATAATCAAAAATACGGGATACTTTCTGATAAGCCTTCTGGGCACTGCTTCTGGAAAAAGCAAAGGAAAGGAAGAGATGCCAGATCAGGGTAATCAGACCCATGATCGACATGGCCATAAAGACAAAAGGCCAGGTGACACTGCCTTTGATGACGACAGAGAAGAGACTGATCACGAAGAGTCCGGTTTTCGGATTCAGCAGGCTGGTGACAAAGGACAGGATAAAAAGTTTTTTACCATCAAGCTCACGAACCTGATGGCCTTTTTCAAAGAGAACTTTGGCAGAAGCATTCTTACGGGTTGAGATAATCTTGGTCACTCCAAGCCAGAGCAGATAGCAGCCGCCCAGGACTTTCAGAGAAGTCTGAAGCCAGGGGAACGCTTTGAGTATCACCAGCAAACCTGTCGCCCCAAGAAGACTCCAAAGCAAAACTGCTGCAGCCACTCCAAAAGCAGCGGAACTTGCCTGCCGTCGGTTACCGGTCAGTGCTGTGTTCATAGTGAGGATGACATTGGCGTGTCATAACGGCCATGGTCCAGATCAGGGCTATCTGAACCGCTGCTTCTACATAATCCATGAGTGCTCTACTGCTGGTGGATTGAAACAATGAATAGGCCCGATTATGACAGTTCCTGAGGACTGATCAATGATCGATAAATCTGCTCTTTGATGAAGTTCAAAAACATCCGAACTTTTGGTGGCGTTCGGGCTCTATCATGAAAAACCGCGAAAAGTGGGGTTTTTGGTAAGTCATAGTCTGCCAGTACCCTGACGACTTGGCCCTGGGCCAGATCATCAGCAATGACATAAGGTGGTAAGGCAACAATACCCCCGTGATTGAGCATGACATTTTTTAAGGCGATGGTGTCGTTCAGAGTCAAGTTTCCAGAAACGGGGACCAAGTGGTTTTCACCTTTTCCATCCTGAAAGAGCCAGTGACTCTGCTTTTGAACATTAGGCAAATTCATCAGAAGCAATTCATGATTCATCAAGTCTTCGGGATGGACAGGAGTGCCTTTATGGGCAAGATAGTCAGGAGAGGCACAGGTGATCACGGAAATTTCAGCCAGCTTGGTAGCCACCATGCCACTGTCGGGTAGTGTGCCAAAAATAATGGCCAGGTCTATCCCGTTTTCCAGTTGGCTGATGGAGGTGTGACTGAGATCCATATCGACGGAAAGTTCTGGATGTCGGGCAAGAAATCCAGGCAGCTCCGGAGCAATCATCGTCTGGCCAATGGCTGTGGGTATGCTGACTCTGACAAGACCTCTGGCTTGATTGGCAACCTCGTTGATCTCCGCCATAGCGGTTTCATATTCCGACACAATCACTTCACAGTGGCTAAGTAATCTTGCCCCTTCTTCTGTCAGACTGAATCGTCTGGAGTTTCTGTAGAGCAGGGCTACTCCACATTCTTTTTCCAGCTGGACAATCGCTCTGCTGACGGACGATTTGGCTATGCCCAGGGCACTGGCTGCCTGGGAAAAACTGCCCAACTGAGCGACTTTCTGGAATATTGCGGTGGCGTTGAGATACTTCATGTAGCGATAGCTGACCCATTAATGCTTGTTCTAATTTTGGAACTCATTGTTCCTTTTATCGAACCCAAAAACAAGATTCACGATGATAGACTCGGCTCACACATAGCGCGGAGCTAATAAGAATAATGAAGAAGTTCAAAGCTGTTGTTGGTTGTCTATTGGCATCCTCATTATATGCGCTCATGGCTGTCTATGCCGGTTCACTCTCTGCTGAGAACCTGGCCTACGATAAGCCCAGTAAAACTGTCCACCCCAAGCTGACCGCCCATTCCCAAACGATGGAGCAGCGGGTCGATAAAATTGCAGAAGGTGTTTATAAAGCGATTGGTTATGACATCGCTAATAGTGTCATGATCGAAGGCAAAGACGGAGTCATCATCGTTGATGTCCTGAGTACCGTAGGCTCAGCCAAACAGGTAATGGAAGAGTTTCGAAAAATAACCGACGCTCCTGTTAAAGCTCTGGTTTACACCCATCATCACGGCGACCATATCAATGGCGGACCCGGCTTTATTAACCCGGAAGATGCTGTTTCCGGCAAGGTTCGTATCTTTGCTCACAAGGATCTGACTAAAAACCTGTCTCAACAGGCCGGTATGCTGGTACCTATAACCGCCAGTCGGGCATTCTTTATGTACGGCAACTATCTGGATAAAGGTCCGGAAGGTGTCGTTAATACCGGGATTGGACCTGCCTTATTGACCGGTGAAACCCGCTTTCTTCCTCCCACTGACTTGGTTGACGAACGTCGTGTAGAAACCATTGCCGGGATGAAAGTGGAAATGGTTCATGTGCCCAGTGAGGCTAAGGATGAAATAGCGCTCTGGTTCCCTGAGAAAAAAGTACTGCATGCTGCCGAAGTATTGCAGGGTGAGAGCTTTCCGAATATCTATACCATTCGAGGCGATGTAATGCGCGATCCAGTCGAATGGGTGAGATCTATTGATCAGCTGAGAAAATATCCGGCTGAAATCCTGGTTCGCAGCCATGGCCGGGCCATTATAGGCAAAGAGAATGTTGCCAATACACTGACGGCCTATCGCGATGCCATTCAATATGTTCACGATCAGACGGTTCGTTATATCAACAAAGGTTACACGCCTGATGAAATCGTCACGGTGATTGACCGGTTACCTCCTCACCTTCTTAGTAATCCTGACCTTCAGGAATTCTATGGCACGGTTAAGCACTCAGTGAGAGCTATATACAACCAGTACCTTGGCTGGTTTAACGGTGATCCGGCAACATTAGATCCCTTGCCACCGCAGGAGAGAGCAAAACGTTACGTCCAAGCCATGGGCGGAAGAGATGCCGTTTTGAAGAATGCTGAGAAAGCTCTCGATGACGGTGATTTCCGTTGGGCTGCAGAGGTGACTAGCTACCTGATCACTTTGGACAGAGAAGATATGACTGCGCGTCAGTTGAAGGCTAAGGCATTCCGACCATTGGCGTTTGACCAGATCAATGTGAACTGGAGAAACTTCTACTTGAGCTCAGCTCTGGAAATGGAAGGTAAGGCCCCAAGGCCTCTCAATACCCGCTCCAGTGGTGTAATGGCTGCTATGCCTGCCAGTGTGGTATTGCAACACATGGCTGTCCGGGTCGATCCAGTAAAAACGGCTGATCTGGAGATTACAGGAGCCTTTGAACTGCCATCCGGTGAAAAGTATGCACTGGAACTAAGGAGAGGTGTCGTGCAGTTCCACAATCAGTTGCCTGAGAAAGTCGACTTCACCGTAAAAGCAGCCAAGAGACCCTTGCTGGGGCTGACTTTAGGCATGAGAACTGTTGATCAGCTGGTGGCTGTAAAAGCACTGAGCGTCAGTGGTGATCAGAAAGCGGCAGCTCAATTCTTTGCTGGCTTTGACCAGGCGATTCCCTGGGACCAGATCCCGGTGAGTTTGCACTGAGTACGGTTGATATTGATTGAGTTGAGCGTTGATTGAAGAGTGGGGTGAGTATGCAGCAGCAGTATGACTTTATCGTAGTGGGAGGAGGCAGTGCCGGCTGCGTACTGGCCAATCGTCTCAGTGCCTGTGGGCGTTTCCAGGTGCTGCTGGTGGAAGCGGGTGGCAAGGACTCGAATCCGATGATTCACCTGCCCCTGGGGTTCACTCAGGCAATGTCCATCTCTTCCCTGAACTGGGGATATCATACTCAGCCAGAAGCTCAACTGAATAATCGTCGTATATCCTGGTCAAGAGGAAAGGTGCTGGGTGGATGCAGTGCTATTAATGGCATGATTTACATCAGGGGCCAGAAAGAAGACTTTGATGTGTGGAATGAAAGCTGTTCTGGCTGGTCTTACGACGAAGTTTTGCCTTACTTCAAGCTCAGTGAGAAAAACAGTCGTGGCCGATCAGCTTTTCATGGAACAGAAGGGGGGCTTTCTGTCAGGGACGGTACTTTCCATCACCCTCTGACAGAACTTTACTGCCAGTCTGCTGTGAAAGCCGGGCTGCCTGAGAATAACGATTTTAACGGTGAAAAACAGGAAGGTGCTGGTCCTGCCCAATTTAATATTGATGAAAAAGGTCGCAGAGCCAGCTGTTCCAGAAGTTTTTTGACGCCGGTTCTGAACAGAAAAAATCTGACAGTGCTGACCCGGGTTCAGGTCGACGCTCTGGAACTGAAAGGACATGAAGTACAGGGAATTCGTTGTACCCGGAAAGGTCAGAGTCTGAAGTTTTTTGCCAGTAAGGAAGTGATTTTGAGTGCTGGAGCGATTAATAGTCCTCAAATACTACAGTTGTCTGGTATTGGTCCTGAATCTGTTTTGAAACAAGCCGGTGTCCCGGTTAAGCATGCTCTCAATGGGGTGGGACAGAATCTTCAGGATCATTTGACTGTTGATGTGGTGAAAGATGTCGGGTCTATCGGTACGGCTAATGACAACTTGAAACCTCTGAACTTTCTCCGCGAATTGTTTCGCTATGCCACGAAAAGGCAGGGATTTCTCTCCATGGCTGCGGCTCACAGCCTGGCCTTTTTAAAAAGTACACCCGATCAGGCTCGTCCTGATATCCAAATTCACTTTGCCCCGGCTGCCGGTACGACTAATGACAAAGGTCAGGTGGTGCCGTTGAAAGCTCCAGCCATTATATCAACGGCCTGCCAGTTAAGACCGGAGAGCCGGGGCTCAGTGAATATTATTAATAGTGATCCGTCGAGCCATCCGGAAATCAGAGCTAATTACCTGAGTACGGAACATGACTGCAAGACCATGATAGAAGCGGTGAAATGGCAACGGAAAATCTATGCCCAGCAACCGGTAGCAGAACATATTAAAGGAGAAAGCCTGCCTGGCAGACAAGTACAGAGTGATGATGAAATTCTGGACTATGTTCGCTCTCATGCAGTCAGCGTTTACCACCCGGTAGGCACCTGCAAAATGGGTACTGATTCTGATTCGGTCGTTTCTTCAAGGCTGAAAGTTCATGGTATCAATAAGCTGAGAGTGGCTGATGCTTCCATCATGCCGAACTTGCTATCAGGCAATACTAATGCGGCTTGTGTGATGATTGCCGAGCGGGCGGCGGAATGGGCTTTGCAGGATGCCTCCTGAAGAGCGATAAAAGGAGAATAGCCTGAGTTAAAGGTGCTCAGGCTATTAAGCCCACACGGGTTCAGTATTGCGATGCGGGTAGATGGACAACCAGACCATCCATTTCGGCGGTAACGGTCATCTGGCAGCTTAAGCGGCTGGTTTCTTTGGGCTCCGGGACGATTTCAAGCATTTCACGTTCAATGCCATCGGCAGCACCGGTTAGGTGAACCCACTTCTCATCAACATAACAATGACAGGTCGCGCAGGAACAAGCGCCTCCACATTCTGCGAGAATACCGTCGATCATATTCTCTGCAGCTCCTTCCATGACTGTTTTACCGACCTCGACGTCAGCTTCAAACTGATTACCGTCATGGGTGACATAATTGATGATTGGCATTCGATATCCTCATTCTGTCGTTTGGCTCAGGGGTGTCGCTTGCAGCGGCACTTGGAACTATTTGTTAAACTTTTTTTCTGCAAGCACTATCAAGCTATCAGTGTACGAATATCCGTACCCATACCCAAAGCTGGCGCCACCAGACACTTTTTCGGTTTCACTCAATATTCGTTTTGAGCTTGAAACACCTTGAGATTGAAATTTATATGAATAGTCACCAGAAGTAACAGGGGTTATGGATTTAACCAGAAATCCATCTCGACTGAGCGATTCAATAGTTTGTTGAAGGTCGATGGCTAATCTTTCGGAATCTATGATGCAATCAGAGTAACCCGTTTGTTCCCACTGAGCTTCTTTGCGATAAACGTCTTTAGTTCCACCGAGCAATCCTTTTTTTGTTTCTCCCGTAGGAATCTTTTTTGTAACTTCTTTACCGGTAGGTATGAAATAGCTTTTTACCAGTACTACTTTTTGCATGTCTACTCCTTTATGTTTAACGCTTGGCTCTGTTGAACTGTAGGCGTCACCTGGAATTACTTAGTAGGGCTTTAAACGTGATCGCTGATTTTTTCCCACTCTTGTTCAAAGCCATTATTGGCTAGATGACCACTAATAATATTCATTAAACGTTCCATCCAAAATTGAAGATCACTTTCTCCAAGAATAATTATTTTCTTTTCTTTATCTTCAGCAGATTTATCAAACATCTTCCAGAAAAATAGCGAAATATCTTCTGCCTGATCTTTTCTCGAAATGCTTAAATCACCTTTTGCAAGCTTTAAAGCAAGTTCGTTTTTTAATTCATTTGCATAATGAATCATAATATCTTGAGCTTTTTTATCACTTCCAGTAAAGTCGAGCATCTTACCTCCTAAAATGTCTCATCAATCATAATGTTCATTCGCTTGGATATCCATCGTAGCTTTTCAACAAGTTTGCTTACGTGCGTTTTTTGTGTTGCGGCTAAGAAGTAATGATGTTTGTTTTTAGAGTCTTGCTTGAATTCTAGCCCATTCGGAACTGGGAAATTACTAAGAATCCACCATGCAACATTGGCTGGACCCGGTGAATTGTAACCCTTGGCATGACGACTGAGCATTTTTCGTGTGTTTTTTAAATGCGATCCAGTTTTTGAAAAGGATAAACCGGCATTGGGGTCAGGAATGACCCATTCTAAGCCAGTGGCTTTCTCAAACTTATAGTCACAAACTCTCACACCTTCTACTAATTGATAAGGGCCTTGACTACCTTCTTTATATAAAGTTGGTTCATTCGGAGGTATAACTACACGAAACATAACACCAAGCTCATTGCTATTCTTTTTATCTCTCAATTCGTCTATGAGTTCGTTTATTTTTTGAGTGAGATCCTCAACAGTTCTGAAATGTTCTATCTCACGACTCATTATCTCACTCCTTTGCTATATGTATGCTAGCCCTGACAGGATGTTATGATGGAGAGCCTTGCTTTGTAGGGGCTGCGCTCTTTTCATCGCTCAAGACTGTTATGCCAAGAATGACTCAGGGCTGTTTACGGCAGTAACTCTTTGGGATCAATAGAGTCGTCAGCGAGTTTAGTGGCATCCACCTCGACTCCGGATTGAATCAGTTTTTTGGCAGTCATGAATTCCTTGCCTCGATTCACGCAATCTGCCGCTAACAGCTTTCCGTCTTTCAGGTACCAGGCAACAAAACTTCTGCTCTGTTCATAGTCACCCCGAATGACCACCTGATCATAGCCCTCACTAAGGCCGGCAATCTGCAGTTTCGTATCGTACTGGTCGGACCAGAACCAGGGCTGAGCGGCATAGACCTTTTCTTTACCGCAGATAGACGCAGCAGCACTCCTGGATTGCTCCATCGCATTCGGCACTGACTCCAGGCGCATTCTCTTGCCAAAGAGGGGGTTCGGGAAGTTGGTGCAGTCTCCGGCCGCAACAATGTCGGGATCTGAGGTTTTTGCCAGCTCATCCACCAGGATACCGTTATCCACTTCCAGGCCTGCTTTTTCAGCAAGCTCCACATTAGGAAGAATTCCTGCACCAATAATGACCAGGTCAGCATCAAGACGACTTTGGTCATCTAGAATAACACCTTCAACTTTTCCATTACCTTCAATGGCTCTAATGGCGGTACCCGTTTTGATGTCCACACCTTCCTCTGTGTGAACTCGATGATAAAAAGCCGAAATCTCCGGAGCCGTTACCCGTTGTAAAACACGGTCCATCATTTCCAAAACGGTGACTTCAAGACCCAGCTTTCTCAACGCAGCAGCGGTTTCCAGACCAATATATCCACCACCCACGATTACTGCTTTTTTTCCTGGAGCAATATCGGACTGAATGCCTTCAATGTCCGCAGCAGTTCTGAGGTAATGCACGCCGGGTAGCTGGCTTCCTTCCAGAGTCAGTATTCTGGGGCGAGAACCCGTACATAGGGCCAGCTTATCGTATTGAAGTGTTTCACCAGAGCTGAGTGTCAGGGATTTTTTTTCCCGGTCAATGGCTTCTATCCGGGTATTTAACTTGAACTGGATATTCTGCTTTTCGTAGAAAGCGGCGGGTCGAATCTGGATTTGCTCAATGGTTTTTTCACCGGAAAGAAACGTTTTTGAGAGAGGGGGGCGGTGATAGGGAAAATAGGCTTCATCGCCAATGACCAGAATTTCGCCTTCCCAACCTTCGGTTCTCAGGCTGGCTGAAAGCTGCGCAGCGGCATGGCTGGCACCAATGATGACACAGACTTCACTCATAAGGGGATCCTGAACTGATTTCCTTGCGGTGGATGTTTTCGTTTTATTATTGTGAAATTTTTTCATCGCGGTGAGAGAGGAAAAAATTCTTTTGTACCGGGTTGTTTAAGTACAGTACCTTAACCCGAAAAATGTCGAAAGGCACGACTTACCATGAAAATGCAGCGCTCCAGACTCTGAAACTATGTTCAGTTTTTTGATGAGCTGCATTTCCGGTTTGGCGTTGTTTTACAGGATATTTTGTAGCTGAAGTGGTAACAAAGGGTCGCTATGCCTGAGGTTGGGGCTTTGCTTCAGTCACGGCAACACTCTCCAGAAACTCCATGATGCTCTGAACATCTTCCAGTTCACCTTCTTCATTCCAGAGTACAGCAATACAACTGGTTCTGAACGTTATTCTGACAGCAGAAGAGGGTAATTTTGAGAGCGCTTCAGGACGAGCCTTGGCGTTATCTGGCCAATCTCCACTGGTTGATTTTTCCAGGACAATGACGGGGTCATCTTCCTCGGTGAGAGACACTATGGAGTACTCTAACCAGGGACCCTGCTCGTAGTCAGCCGTCTCAGGTAAAAGGTCTTCATCTTTGATCTCCCGACAGGTAAGACCAGACATGATTGCCTTGTTTCTGAGCTTCATGCGACGCCTTTCCGATCTGGGAGGCAGCAGCCAGATGAAGTTACCAAGAATAACCAGAATAATGAGTGCGACAATCCAGATCATATTTTTATTCTACGACAGTGTTTTTCTTCTATCTGCTATGGAAATACAGCCCGTTATTCAGGGTATGACACGAGTTTGGCTTTTGGATTGATAGGATCCATGCCACTAGCAAATAGCCATTAGCATGGATCATATCATAAGGGCTCAGGAGTCGTTACTGATCTGTAACAGGACTGATATAGACCGCTGACCAGTATGATCCACCTGGCCACCAGGAAGGGAAGGGGCCTTTTTTGCTGTATTGCCTGTCATTAATCTGATAAACCCCGTCTTCTTTGGTAATAGGAGGCTTTTCGCCTCGCTGGAATATCAGCATATCAGGCAGCTCAGAGGCTTCAGACCATTCTTCGGGAGGCTGGTTACCTGCGTTCCAGCCTTTTTGCCGTCTAAGTGGGTGGGTCATGACTTTCAGGCCAACATCGTCTCTCCATGGGATTGAATAGACATACCCGTTGTAGACTGACATGACGTCATTGTTAAGGTTGCTCTTAGGCGAGCTCTTACCTTTCTCAATTAACGGACTAACAATTCGGCTATACACGCTGTAGTAGTTAGGCCTCATGTTTGCAGTCTCGGTATAGACGAAATTCACGATGCGAGTAATCTGGCTGTGAAGAGGAAGCACTGGCGGTTTAAGCTGGTCCTGACTTGAGTTTGCAAACAGTTTATTGTATTGGTCCGGGCCAAAATTGGCCTGTGACAATTTGTTTGCACCACCCAGATTTTTTATCCATTCTTCAACATTGGCACTGACAACATAGGGGTCATGGAATACTCCGATGTGATTATGATGCAGGTGAGCAACCAGTGTGCTATTCACATCGAGCAACGTCTCAGCCGCGAGGTAGGTGACATCTGCTTTTAACCCTTTACCCGTTGGCGTTCCATTGGCTTCCCAATCAAGACTGGCAAACTGCAGTGCTTTGGCAAAAGGGGCGTCATCAATGCGTTCGGCATGCTTACCATCTGCACTCAGGCTGATCATTTTGACCGGAGTCGGGGCGAATCTTTCATCTTTGGTGGCTGAACTGGCAAAGAGATAGAGAGGTTGTCCAGCATAATGATTGAGAGCCAGAGTGATGATGGAGACACCCGCTTCTACCTTCAGGTTTTGTTTATTGAGCTGCAGAGGGTAAAAATAATTTTCCTGTGTGGAAGAACGCTGCATTTCCTCCAAGTCCAGAATATAGACCTGGTCTTCAAAGCCAACATAAATCAGATTGTGACTTGGGTTGTAGGCCAGAGAAATGCCGTATTCGTTGTTGTAGTTTTCTTTCTCTTTTGGATTGTTCTTATCTGACTCTTTATCAAACCCATTGGTGAGCAGACTTTTAAGGGCAATGTTAACTTCCGGGGTTTGGAAGGATGTCTTTACTGAGCCCCGGTTTGGGTGCTTGATAATGACATTGGAGCGCTCACAGGTATAAACGAGGCTGCCATCTTTTAGAACCAAAAGGCTCTGAAGCTTTGGCCTTTTTTCATTTTTATTGTTCTTAGTGCCTTTTTTATCGGTTCCAACCTTGCCTGGATCATTATATGGGCAGACTTCATCGAACTGTCCAATCACTTCCCAGTCATAGGCACTTCCTAAAGCATTGGGATTGTCATTTGTGGCTGTTTGTCCCCTGAGCTTGCCATTCTGCTCTGGTACCACCGAATCCTTCAGGATATTCATGGGTAGTCGGATAACCAGCTGTTTATTGGCAGGACCTGTAGCCAGGGCGTGCATATAGGCATCTGGAACCGCAGAGTAGCTCATGCCTCCATACAGAAGCAGTGCACTCAGACCTGCGGACGTTAATAAAGCTTTCAATTGAATACCCTCATTTCCGGTGATTCAGACATCAAATCATAGAAAAATAGACTATCCAGCTACACCAGAGTTCACTGGAATCAAACAAGATCAGGGAATCAAGGGGGAGGGTAGTATCAATCTGCAGTTATCAAGAAGTGGAAAGTTATTTGTTTTCAATAAATTATGGGAATAAAAAAGCCGGGCGACCCGGCTTTACGGTATTACTGACGGATACCTTCAACTTCAAGAGTCAGATAGATGGTGGAAGACGCAGGTCCCAGATCCATCATTTTGAAATCTTTCATAGCGAGTGTGGTGGTCCCGCTGAACCCTGCGCGGTAGCCACCCCATGGATCTTTGCCTTCACCAATCTTGACCGCATCAATGACGATTTCTTTGGTAATCCCTTTCAGAGTGAAGTCACCATAAATCTTGGCATTCTCGCCGTCAGTGGATTCAATGCGGGTGCTCACGAAACGGGCTTCAGGAAATTTACTGACATTCAGGAAGTCGCTGCCACGCAAGTGCTTGTCTCGCTCAGCGTGACTGCTGTCTACAGAAGCTGTTTTGATGGTGACATCCACTTTGGATTTGGATGGGTCTTTCTCATCAAAAGTGAAACTGCCATTAAAGTCTTCAAAATTACCATGCAGCCAGCTGTAGCCAAGATGACTGATTTTGAAATTAATAAAGGCGTGAGCCCCTTTGGTATCAATTGCGTAATCAGCGGCCATGGCAGGTACAGACAGGCCCATGGCGGCTGCTGAAAGAGCAGAAGCTGCCAGTATTTTTTTAAGTGCGTTCAAGGTTATTACTCCGTGCTTGTTATCATTCGCTTCAATGTGTCGTCTTTATCAATCAGGTGGTGTTTGATAGCGGCAAGACCATGTCCTGCAGCCACAATCACCAGAGTCCAGGCCAGGTAGAAGTGAACTTCTCCGGCCAGATCTTCCTGTCCTTCTATTCCTGTAATCAATGCCGGGACTTCAAACCAGTCAAAAACAGAAATGCTGCGTCCATCAGCAGTACTGATGAGATAGCCGCTGATCATAATCCCAAACAGCAAAAAATAGATGAGATAGTGGCCCAATTTTGCCATCAGAGTGGTTGTCTTGCTGTGATTGGGTAGAGGTTTGGGAGCAGGGTTTAGCCATTTCCATAACAATCTGAAAGCCGTCAGGGCAAACAGAGTGATTCCGAAACTTTTATGCCACCAGGGAAGTGTTCGATAGAGTGGATCATAGTACGACAGTGACATCATATAAAGCCCGATGCCAAACAGGGAAAAGACTGCCAGAGCACTGACCCAGTGAATGATGATACTGATGCTTCCATAGCTCGAGTGATTATTTTTCCAGGCGGCCATACCGTCGCTCCTCTATCTTATGTGAGAAATCTTATGTGAGAAGCCTAAAGCATCATAATTTCGAATAAAATCAGAAATATTGTGGGATATAGATCTAAAAAATCGATGGGTCGCTGTTTAAGGATGGGAAATTAATCGCTAAAACAGTTCTTGCTGGTCTGTATCTGGCTTTTTTCCACGGGGCTTCAAATAAATGAATCTCGATCGGGGAAACTCCCTTTTGAAGATACGCTTTAGCTGTTTTTTAAGCAGGGCGTACTCCACTTCCCATTCCTGATTGAAGTAGCCAAACTCCGTAATCATGAAGCAGTTCTCGGAAAGGGCGTCAATATACAAGCCCCGATCCTTTTTATAGCTGAGGATACTCAGTCCATTGCCAGGAGAAAGGATCTGGATATCTTTCAGTACTCTGGGAATTGAGCCATTGATTGGGATCATAGTGTTTTACGTTTTAAAGTACTGAGAGCATAGGGATCGGTAACGCCTTCTTTATAAACTCTGAGCTTGTTACTGCGGGGGAATTCTTTCTTGAAGGCTTTCTTAAGAGCTTTGAGAATGTAGGCTTCACTGCCTTCCATCGTTTGCTGGGAAAAGCCGTTCTCGATCAACAGATAGCGGTTCACTTCTTCCCTGCAGATCACAATGATGCGGTTGCGTTTATAGGATCGAATGTCCAGGCATTCTCCCAGTGTCAGAGAGGGCAGCATTCGGCTAATTTCGGTGTGCAGGTTACTTTTATCCAACATAGGTAAGGACTGAAAGTTTCAACTTCAATGGCTGAAGATAGTGCTTGGCTTTGTTCTCAATATCAATGAGCGTACTTTCCCAAAAGGGCTTAAAAAACGCTGAAGCATAGAGACTGAAAGGGCTCTGGGTAAATGTTCAGATCAATCGATTTTATTTATTTCTGCTATAAGCAGATAAGGCGTGCGGGCCCCTTCATAACTGGTCTGAATTATGAAGGGGCCTACTACTCGAAACCCATTTGTTGGTCGCATTCAGCCAGAGCGAGAGCGAGAGCTTTCGTGGCAAGGCGTGATAACGCAGTAATATCTGGATCTTTCAAGTGATCACAACGCAGTCATGGAAGCTCTCGTTCTGGCCCGAAGGGTGACTCTTAAAGCGGCCATCTGACTG
>NZ_JBPCXO010000136.1:0-12609 GCF_051008435.1 Endozoicomonas sp.
TGCCAGCCTGCTGCTGTGATGTTGATTGTACCTCGCTAGGCTTGGCACAAGAGTCACAGTAGTAGACTGGTTCCGCAGTCCACAAGAATCTTCCTTCGTCAAACGCTAAAAACTGCAGAATCGAGTAACAGGGCCAGTTTCAGTGCCCACGGCACACCCTCATTAGATTTAGCATCAACCTTATACTGCCCCAACGACAGACCGGCTTCTGTACACCAGGCGTTCATCATGTGTATGGCATCTTTGCCCTTGTTCCAGGCTGAACCTTTAACGGTCTTGCCATCCAGCGCGACAATCCTGCTATCAGAGAGTTCCAGTCCGGAAAGCACATCCCGTATCCATTGGATGAAGATCTGGCGAAACTCTTCAGGCTCAAGGGCTGCGAAGATACGATTGAAGGTGACAGGAACCGGTATACCACCGGGTAGCGTCAGATGCTTGCGAAACCAGTCCTCCTTACTCTCGACGAAAAGCCGAATACTGTTCCAGTCGTCTGCACCGCAGAGAATGGCACATACCGACATAAACATAACCTCAGCCAGAATGTGCGTACTCTTTTTGGGATCACGCTTGTCAGTGAGTGTGGAGAAACTGGAAAAAAGGGCTTTTGCAGACATCAGGACTCAGATAAAACGGGGTATCATACAAGTTTTTCTTACCGGAGACTGGTCAAAAAACACTCATGTTTTTGCCCTGAGGCTGGTGAGAGTTGATCCTAACTTGATTAATACCATGCCACGAAAAGTTTTAGACGGGCGAACACCGCTTGAAGTCTACACTGGGGTGTCGATTGCACTTATTGCTTGAATCCAGCAACCCTTCAGCGCCCCGTGACGAATGGTGTATTTCAAAGAGAAAATATAACGCCTCAACCCGTCATGCAAACCGACAGCGATGAGTTTGTTCTGTCTCTGGTTGCCGCCAATCTGGGGGTTTCCATCATAACGAGTCGCGCCACTCCCTATGATGTCCGGTTTATTCCTATTAAGGATTTCAGCATTAACCGAAGTATAGGGCTATGTATGTTGCCATCAATGGCAGAGCCTCATGTGTTGGATTTCCATGAGACTATCACCAAACAATGTCGTTAATTATTGAGGCACCGTACATTCAAACGTTGGAGTAACGGCAAAAGACTCATTGAGTCCTTTGCCATTTGATGGGAATTCTGAATGCAAACAATCCGACTACAACAGCGAGATAGATCACTGGCTCCGTGTAGTCACTCTTGGCTAGCCAGATAAAGTGAAGAACCGCCAAAGCTGCTGCCAGGTAGACCAGTTTATGGAGCTTTGCCCAGCGTTTGCCAAGACGGCGCATCATTTTCTTGGTCGATGTCACACCCAATGCGCTCAGGATCAGGACCGTCAAAGCACCCACAATAATATAGGGACGCTGTACAAGATCTTCCAACAAGATCTGCCAGTCCCAGCCCAGCATAAAAGCCAGATACGCCATCACATGAAGTACGGCATAAAAGAGTGAGAACAAACCAATCATGCGCCTGAAGCGAATGAGCTTGTTTATGCCTGTTATTTTTCTCAGTGGTGTTATGGCCAAACTGGCACACAACATGATTAAAGCCCACTCCCCCAGATCTCTGGTCAGAGTATTGGCAGGGTCGGGCCCCAACTGATTAGTAATGACAGAGTAAACAAGCCACCCAAGAGGTACCAGGCACAACGGAAAAACAAACAACTTCGATTTGGCTACCCAATCCATGATTGCCCCCTAGTAGAACTTCTGCAAATCCATGCCTTTATAAAGATGGGCAACTTCCTCTGCATACCCATTAAACTTAGTGGTCTCGATTTGATTCGGCTCCCAAATGGAATTGGGCAATCTGCGCTCTTTTTTCTGACTCCAGCGCGGATGATCAACTTCAGGATTCACATTGGCATAAAAACCGTATTCACTGGGACCTGATTTAACCCAGGTGGTTCTCGGCATGGTTTCTGTAAAACGGATTTTGACAATGGACTTAATGCTCTTAAAGCCATATTTCCAGGGCACTACCAACCTTAATGGAGCTCCGTTCTGAGGCGGCAAAGTCTTGCCATAGACTCCAAGAGCCATGAATGTCAGAGGATTCATAGCCTCATCAATTCTCAGCCCTTCAACATAAGGGTATTCAATAGAACTAAAGCGGGAACGCTGACCTGGCATCTGCTCAGGCGCGTAAAGTGTTTCAAAAACAACATACTTTGCTTTTGAAGTCGGTTGAAAACGCTTCAGCATATCTGCCAGTGAAATACCTGCCCAGGGAATCACCATGGACCATGCTTCAACACAACGAAGACGATAGATACGCTCTTCTACATCATGGGGTTTGAGCATATCTTCCAGGGTGTAGGTTCCGGGTTTCTCAACTTCTCCTTCAATTACAACCGACCAGGGGTCTGTTGTCATATTCTTAGCCAGCTTGGCCGGATCATCTTTGCCATAGCCAAACTCATAGAAGTTGTTGTACCCAGTCACATTGGCGTACGGGGTTAAATCTTCATCGGTCGTGAAGCGGCTTGGCTTATAACCGGCCACTTTCTTTTGCAGCCAGTCCGGGGCGTCGAGTTGTGGAACATTCCCATAACCTGCACCCACCGCTTTTTTAGCTGACTGGGGGTCGGCCGCATCACTGCAACCAGCCAGGGCCAGTCCCATTCCGGCAAAGGCGAATTGCCCCCCCATTTTCAGAAAGCTACGACGATCCTTGTAAACACTTTCTGAGGTAATTTCACTACTGCGGACGTCTCCCGACTTTCTGGTTTTAATCAGCATTGAAGCACTCCTGAATAATTCTCTTATTAATCCTTTACGCACGTTTTCATTAAACAGTTTCACACACAGATAAGAGAAAATGCTATCCGAAAAGTGTCAGAGTCGAAAAACCTCTCAGCAGAAACTCAGAAAACCGTGATTTAGGCTATACCCATAATGACGTCATCAGTGAAGAAATTATTCCATTTTTCACGCATTTGCTCAGCCAGCACAAAATCTATACACTGGCACGAATTAAAATACTTACAGAGACCCTATGCTTCCGCAGCTTCTGCACTTTTTTAGAATTAACTCTCCTTCTACCCAGACTCTGCTGGCGCTGTTTTTACAGCATCATTTTCGACCTTTCTAAATCACACCAAAACCGAGCTAACTCTTTGCTTAGCTACTCAAAATTATTTAAACGTTATTAGATCAAAGGCGCTTCTGTCTGCCTTCAGGACGTTATAGCCAGCCCCTTTTAACCGTTTTTATCCAATGGAGTCACCTGTGTCACTACCCTGCTATCAGAATTTTGTCGATGGCCAGTACCTTGCCAATAAGACCGGCGATACCTTTCCGGTTATCAATCCAGCGACTCGTCGTACTCTGTACACCATGGAAACAGCGGATGATTTTGTTCGCGAAGCTGCTATTGCCAGCGCTCAAAAAGGTTTTGCAACCTGGTCAAAGATGAGTGGAGTGGAGCGCAGCCGGATCCTGAACCGTGCAGTGGCTCTATTACGTGAACGCAATGATGAACTGGCCCGGATAGAAGTGCTGGATACAGGTAAACCCTGGCAGGAAGCCGCAGTGGTTGATGTCGCGTCAGGGGCTGACTCTATTGAATTTTTCGCCGGACTGGCTCCTTCTATCGAAGGTAATCAACAATCTCTGGGGGATGACTTTTATTACACACGCCGTGAAGCTCTGGGAATCTGTGCCGGAATCGGTGCCTGGAACTACCCTCTGCAAATTGCCTGCTGGAAATCAGCGCCTGCGTTAGCTTGCGGTAACAGCATGATTTTCAAACCTTCAGAAGAGACTCCGCTGGGTGCATTAAAGCTGGCTGAGATTTTTATTGAGGCTGGTGTACCTGCTGGTGTATTCAACGTGGTTCAAGGCGATGGTGAGGTCGGAGCATGGCTGACACACCATCCGGAAATCGCCAAAGTCTCCTTTACTGGTGAAGTCAACACGGGCAAAAAAGTCATGGCTGCTGCAGCCACCTCCCTGAAAGAGGTCACCATGGAGCTCGGTGGCAAGTCGCCACTGATTATCTTTGATGATGCTGATCTCGATAATGCTGTGTCCGGTGCGATGCTCGGTAACTTCTATACCCAGGGAGAAGTCTGTACAAACGGCACACGGGTTTATGTCCACAAAGATATTTACCCGGCTTTTATCGAGAAATTACAAGAACGTACTGAGAACAATATCGTACTGGGTGATCCCATGGATCCAGACACCAACATGGGCGCACTGATCTCAGAGAAACATCATCAGCTGGTTCTGGGTTATATCAACAAGGGCATAAAAGAAGGGGCCACCCTACTAACAGGTGGTAAAGCAGCCAGTCCGACTTCAGCGCCAGATGGGTTCTTTGTCGAGCCGACTGTTTTTACTGACTGTCGTGATGATATGACCATTGCCCGTGAAGAGATTTTTGGGCCGGTCATGGCAGTATTTACCTTTGACGATGAAGCCGAAGTGATTTCCCGTGCCAACGATACCGAACTTGGCCTCGCAGCAGGCGTATTTACTCAAGATATTACCCGTGCCCACCGGGTGATCCACCAGCTTCAGGCTGGCATCTGCTGGATCAATAACTACGGCGCTTCACCGGCTGAAATGCCAGTAGGTGGCTATAAACAATCTGGTATTGGTCGTGAAAATGGTGTTGAAACCCTTAAACATTACACCCAGATTAAAGCCGTTTATGTGGGCATGACTCCTCTGGACAGTCCGTTTTAAGGTTGTTCGCAGGAGACAATACCATGACAGAAAGAAAATACGATTATGTCGTTGTCGGTGCAGGTTCTGCAGGATGTGTACTGGCCAACCGATTAACAGAAGACGGCGATAATCAGGTATTACTGATTGAAACCGGCGGCAGTGACAAGAGCATTTTCATTCAAATGCCAACAGCACTGTCCATCCCCATGAATACCAAAAAGTATGCATGGCAGTATGAAACCCAGCCAGAACCTTTTTTAGACAATCGTCGTATGCATTGCCCAAGAGGCAAGGTATTGGGGGGTTCTTCGTCCATCAATGGCATGGTGTATGTTCGTGGCCATGCCAAAGACTTTGACGAATGGCATCAATATGGTGCTACGGACTGGGATTACAGTCATTGCCTGCCGTATTTCCGAAAAGCTGAAAGCTGGGCTTTTGGGGGTGATGAATACCGGGGAGAGAACGGACCTTTGGCCGTCAATAACGGCAACGAAATGAAAAATCCGCTCTACACTACCTTCATCAAGGCTGGAGTAGAAGCCGGTTATATGGAAACAGCGGATTACAATGGCTGCCGACAGGAAGGTTTTGGTCCCATGCATATGACCGTGAAAAACGGTATTCGCTGGTCCACTGCCAATGCCTATCTTCGCCCGGCTATGAAACGCAGCAACCTCACCGTAGTCACCCATGCTCAGGTTCATCGAGTTTTACTGGATGAAAGGCAGGCAACGGGCGTTGAGTATAAGCATAAAGGTCAAATCAAACAGGCTCTGGTCAATAAGGAGGTCATTCTCTCTGCTGGCTCGATTGGCTCCCCTCATATTCTTCAACTGTCAGGTATTGGCCCAAGCGAAGTCTTGCAAAAGGCCGGTATAACCGTGCGTCATGAACTGCCTGGTGTGGGCGAGAATTTGCAGGATCACCTGGAGTTCTATTTCCAGTTCCGCTGCAAACAGCCCATCACCCTCAACGGCAAGATTGATCCACTCAGCAAATTGTTCATTGGTGCTCGCTGGTTCTTCAAAAAGGATGGACTGGGCGCTACTAACCATTTTGAATCCTGCGGATTTATCCGCTCAAAAGCCGGTGTGGAATGGCCAGATTTACAGTACCACTTCCTGCCTGCAGCCATGCGGTATGACGGAAAAAGTGCTTTTGACGGCCACGGTTTCCAGGTACACATTGGCCATAACAAACCCAAAAGCCGGGGCTGGGTAAGAGCCCTGTCTGACAACCCTGACGACCATCCGGAAATCCAGTTTAACTATCTGGCTCATGAAGAAGATCGTGAAGGTTTCAGACAGTGCGTTCGTCTGACCCGTGAAATCATCGAGCAGCCCGCTTTCGACCCATACAGGGGTGCCGAAATTCAACCGGGAGAACAGATTCAAACCGATGAAGAGATCGACGCCTTTGTCCGTGAGTCTGTGGAGAGTGCATACCACCCATCCTGTTCCTGCAGAATGGGAACCGACGACATGGCCGTTGTCGATCCACAAACACGGGTGAGAGGACTCAAAGGTTTGCGAGTAGTGGACTCATCCATATTCCCAACGATTCCTAACGGCAACCTGAACGCTCCCACCATTATGGTGGCCGAGCGAGCCGCAGACCTGATTCGGGAAGCGGAATTGCTCCTTCCATCTTCTGCTGAAGTAGGCATGGACGAAGACTGGCAGGAAAAACAAAGAACAGGGGCGACTCTGCGCTGATATAGAAAACCAATGTTCAAGTTCAACCAGGCACCTCGCTAAGGGCACCGCAGGATTTAACTATCACCAGCGTAAGCATGCAGACTTCAGCATGCTTTCTATTGGCGATACTTAAGCCCTGCAAACCTCTCAGCCATAAAACGATAACTACAGGCATTAATTTATGAACACAGACATCCGCTATCATCAAAACCCGGAGAGCACGATATGACAATGCTTCTCTGTGCCGGTATTTTATTTACCTTTACCGCCATTATTTTTATCCTGATCAAATGGGGTAATATGAGACTGGTCGGTGTAACACCTGTTCGCACTCTCACTTTCGTTGCCATCCTCTTTACTTCCGGTCTTGATGTGGGACTCATTATGTTCCCACTGACTGAGTTTGCCGGTTATGCCGATATTGTAGCCAACCCGGAATATGCCTTCAGCAACCCCCTCGCCCTTGAGTTTGGTTTCTGGGGTTTCCTGATCTGGGGGTTCTACTTCCTGACCTGCTTCTACTTCTGTGCCATTGAGCCCAAAGTGAAGTTTTTTGATATACCCCTGATCAGGTTCATCAATAATGCCGTGATTATTGGCACCTGTGCTTTTACGGCTTACCTGCTGCTCATTAATCTTCCCTGGTATCTACCCCAGATCGGTGATGGTGAAACGATTATCGGCAGTTTCTACCTGATTGTTTTTGCAGTGATTGCTGCCGCTGTTTATTCCAGTACCAGCCTCCGCTTTGTACGTACTCTTAGTTTGTCGTCTAGCTGTCTGTTTCTGGGACTGATCGTTTTGATGTGGCTGGGTGCCTTTACTGGCGAGAATGGTACAGCAGGTGACTTCGTAAAGACCCTTTCATTAATTGGTAGCTACTTCGGCAATATTCATCAGTTTGCTCTGCCAATGAACGATGTCCACGAGTTCTATCTGTTCTGGTGGTTCGCATGGAGCATCATGATTGGTCAGTTTACGTCACGCTTTGTGGGTGGTTTGAAAACCTGGCAGGTGCTTGTAGCCATACTTGTACTACCGTCCATTCCTATCGCTACCTGGTTCACTGTGCTGTATTACTTCCATCTCAATACTCTGGACTCGTCTGGCGTCTACAGTCTGGTCATGGCTGCTGTTGGCATACTGTTTGTCATCAACTCTCTGGACTCACTCATTCGACTTTATACCGATAACCTGAACTTCACTGTACAGCGTGTCGGTAAAGCCAGATACATTGCAGGCAACCTGATAGCCATGGCTCTGCTGACTCTGCTGTTTAAATTTGATTTCCTTCAGATTCAGTGGATTGGCGCCCTGGTTATTGCGCTGCTCATCATCTGTCTCGGCTACATCCTGATCACTCAATATGCCAAGGTCAGAGATATCGACAGCTCGCCAGAAGAAAATGAAATCGACTTCAGCAAGATAGATCTTGCGTGATGAATTCGGGAGGCTTCAGAAGCCTCCCGATGGCTGATTCGATAGATAAAAAAAAGCCTCTGATCTTACGAAAAGGGGCTTTTTTATTGGATCAAAAACCTGCCTGTTATTCTGTAGCCGGTTTCTTTCTTGTTTTTCCCATCAGATACATGAACGGCCCTGAACAGGCGTAACTCAAAAAGATCAACATCAATACTCTGGGAGGATCAGTAAAGACAACAGCAAAGGCCAGAACCATCGCAATCAGGAAAATAAAGGGCACCCGACCTCTGAGATCCAATTTCTTGAAACTGTTGTATTGAAAATTACTGACCATCAGCACTCCCGCCATAGCCGTAATCATGGCGCCAAGCAGAGCAACGCCCAGCATATCGCCATCGATACCAAAATCACTCAACGCCCAGACCATACCGATCACCAGGGCAGCGGCAGCAGGACTGGCCAAACCTGTGAAATAACGGCTGTCAGTCACTTCCAACTGAGTATTAAAACGGGCCAATCGAAGAGCGGCACAGGCTGCATAGATAAAGGCTATCATCCAGCCTACTTTACCCAGGTCCTGGAGTGCCCAACTGTATGCGACCATACCGGGTGCTACACCAAAAGTGACCATATCAGCCAGGCTGTCGTACTCAGCTCCGAACTTGCTCTGGGTGTTGGTCATTCGTGCAACACGACCATCCAGTCCATCCAGAATCATGGCGACAAAGACTGAAATACAGGCTTGAGTAAAAAACCCGGCCTGGGCACTGATAATGGCGTAAAAGCCACAGAACAGGTTACCTGTTGTAAACAGGTTGGGCAGAACATAAATACCTTTGTGGCGAACTGTCTCCCCACCTTCGACCACTTCTTCTTCAAAGTGCTCATCGACGGGAAACCGACCGTCCACAGCATCTTGTTCATTTTCGGGTCGTTCCGGTTTATCGGTCATCTCAACATCTGCTCATCTACATAAAGGTGGAAAAAGCACACTCTATCATGAAAGGCTTCAATACTGCATGACTGCAGAAGTCCAATCTCCAGGAGCCTGTTGGAGTTAAGACAATTTCGGCCTGAACTCCCGAAAGAGCGGCCTCAGCCATTCAGCTATTGACACAATCCCATCGGAAAACCTGACTCGCTCGACTGAAATACAGGCTCGAAAGCATTAGTCCGATAATCTCCTAGCTCATCAGTACAGCAGTACCTTTTTGAATTATCCAGCAAAGCCAGCATTTCTCCTGTGAATATCTATATCTATTCACTTCTTTTACAGGTAGCGACAGGCACTCAACGAGCTACCTTTCTTCCAGATGAATTCAGGCTGACTTATGGGATCGAAAACAAGCACTGACAGGCTCTCTTTGCGACCTGTTATCATTCCTTTGCTCACTGGCTTATTAACATGCAGTGGTATTCATTCAGCCAGAATAATGGCCTCCGCCTCTTCGTCTGTTGTCATCCCGGTAGACTGGATCCACTCCGGTCGAGTACAACTGCCGTTTGTTGCAGCGAATCCAGCTGCTCCCCAAAAGAAGACACTGTTCATCAGTCCTTTTGTGACTAATGCCTGTATAGCAGGAGAATCCTACTCGGCAGAATTAGATCTGGATTTTGATGCACTCATTGATGGTACGAACTCTCCAGGCGTCACGCTCAACGCTTCGACTCTCAGCACAGAGAGTCAGAACTGGTCCGTAACACTGTCCCCTCTGTCCCTTTTGTCATTCCTGAACGAGCCATTTTCTTTCTTGTTCATGACTTTCGACAGCGGTCTCCCGTGTTTCCCTGCAGAACCTCATGCACCGAGTGTTTTAACACCCCAGCGACTGAATCTGACACAGGCTCTCACCAAAGCTCGCCAAAGCGATGCAGATGTCGCTAGTCGAAAGCTTTCATCGCCTGTCGCTTTTCCAATACTGGTCAGTATTGATGAAAATGGTTTCGTCACCTTGTTTATTGTTGAGTTGAACGCAAAGGGGGGTTATCGAATAAGGAAGATCACAACAACCGTTCACTTCACTTCTCAGGATGCTCAGGATCTGCTTGAAGAGCTCAGAAAACACAGTAACGTTTCGTTTGCCGCCAGCTCGGCTTGTGTAGCATTCGATAGACGACTTCAATTCTTGATAACAGATGAAGCCTGTGAAACAGATGACTTTCTTCAAAGTGAAGACACGATAGTCTACGTGGATCGCTTCACTGATATTCGATTCTTCCAAGGTCAGCTGATGAAGCGCATCCGTTGGAGCGATGATATATCCGATGAAATCACCGTAATCAACCGGACCGACCCTGACTTCAAATGGCCTTACGAGCAACCTCGTTTCCTTCCATACAAAGGAAATCCAAGGCAAGTGCCCACAAAAGGTAATCGAAAGTCAGCGCCGCTGAAACAACAGAGAACAGTGACAACAGAGACAATTACCGATATGTCGGAAGCTGCCCTCCAAGATCAACTGATCTCTGATCATCAAAATGGCTGGAACATCAGGGAAGACTGGCGAAAAATAGTAGCCAAACTGGAAAATGCCGGAAAATACGATGAAGCCATTGCTTATTTAAAAGTTATCATCGAATTCTACCCTTCGAATTTCGCCCCCAAAAAAGCCTTGATCTGGGCACTGGTTAAACGCAATAGCATAGGAGAAGCCAGGCAATTGATCTCCGACTGGATGCGCAACCCCGACAACACACAAAAAAAGGTAGGTATACTGCTAGGAGCCTGTCGGACTTAAGACTATTTCGGCCTAAATTCCAGAAAGAACGGCCCAATTATTCGATGAATTCGATTAAATAGGTCAACTATTCTCACGAATCCATCGAAGCTGTCTGGGAGCCTGTCGGACTTACCACTGACCTACTGCGAAAAAGCCGGATTTGGACATTTTTTATGATTCTTTTCGTTGAATAGCTCGCTATTCGCCTCAAATAATCATAAAAACTGTCTCAAACCGGACTTTTCCTCGCTACGGTCGGCTAAGTCCGACAGACTCCTAGAACGCTCAAGACTGTCGACTCGTTCTACTGACTCTTCAATAGAGAGTATGCTCGAAAGCATAAGTCCGACAGACTCCTAGAAAATTATTCAGTTATTTCATTTCTATCATTCTTCCCTGTCATGATCCAATTCCACCTTAAGTCCCGCTTAACGATCTGAAGAAGTAAGACAGAATGAACTGAAAGGAGCGCCCTCTGTGCTGTTCAGGCAAAATACCTGTGTTAATAACAATGCACTTGCAAGGTGCTACACAGGGACGCTCCAAGATGTTAATTCCAAAACCTGAAAAAATCGACATAGATTTTACTGATGCCAAAATCACAGGTATGGCAGGCAGCCTGTTTGTAGCTCGGCTTGCCAATCAGCTCAACCTGCCAGATATGCTTGAAAAGCAAATCCATCTCAAGAAACGAAATCGTGGCTGTGATGACAAGGACTCCCTTCTTGGTTTGATTCATAACTTCTGCGCTGGAAACGGAAAACTGTCTGACATGGATACTCTGCGTGCAGACAAACCAGCAGTCAGCCTCCTTGGTCTTGAAGATGTACGATCTTCCAAGCGCATGGGAGAGTACCTGACGTTATTTAATGCAAACACAGTGAAAGCCTTGTATTCCGTTGCCCGCAATCTTTGCCTGCAAATTGCACCTGACGTGATAAAGCATTTTATTGAAGAAAAAGACTACTTGCCGGTATTTCTTGATGGCACTGAAATCGAAGTGACAGGGCGTCATTTTGAACAGGCTGACGTTGGCTACAGCGGCAACAGGCAGTATTGGCTTCATAATATTTTCATTGGCCATCTATGGGTCAGTGGTCGTCTTAATCCCGGAGCCAGTGACGTATGTATTGGTTGGAAAGAACAGCTCGAAAATGATGTTGCACCGTTAATAGAGCAAGGAGTTCCAGTCTGGGCTCGTATGGACAATGCGTATTACAGGAAAGAGGTTGTCGAATGGTTTGAGCAGAAACAATGGGACTTCTCTATCAGTGTGACTAATAGCAACAACTGTCGCCCAGTGCTTGATTGCATTGAAGGGTTACCTGACAGTGCCTGGACAGCTATTCGCAGCGATAAAACTGAAGAAGCTATCTTCTCTTATCACCAGCCGGCCAAATGGCAACGAGAACAAACCTATGTTGTTACCCGACGCTGGCATGACGGAAAACAATGGTTACTTGAGCCCAAATACTGTGTGATTCTCGTGAGCAGATCCGACCTGCCGTTGAAAGAATTGGTCAAACGTCACCGTGAAAAGCAGGGGCAGGAAAATGCTCAGAAAGGCCCGCTGATTGATTTGGATCTGCATCATCCTCCCTGTAGAAAGTTTCACGCCAATCAAGCGTTTTACGCCTGTGGCCAGATCGCCCAAATTTTACTGAGAGCCTTGCAGTACAGGGCGATTCCTAAAACAGAAAGAAAGCATGGAATCCGTCCCTTGATTCGAAAGCTTGTGCGATCGGTAGGCCGACTAACGTGTAGTGGTAGGAAATGGACTGTGCATTTTGTGAAAACAACAGTAGCTCTGGACTGGTTGTGGGAAGCCTCAGAAAGACTGGATGTGGAAAGAGGTTCGGTTAGTACATAACGCTGACCGAAAACTCTGTTTTTTTTAAACTGAACGCACTAGCTGCGGGATAGGTCGTGCACTGAAAACGCAGATCAAACGCAGAATTGAGTAAAAAGAAGCGGAACAATTATGAACACAAGCTGATGCTGTAGATTAGACTGCAAAGTGTATGAAAACTGTACTCTCTTACCAAAAGTACAGCCTG
>NZ_JBPCXO010000137.1:0-37936 GCF_051008435.1 Endozoicomonas sp.
AACGAGTCGAATTATTCGATGGATTCGTGAGAATAGTTGACCTATTTAATCGAATTCATCGAATAATTGGGCCGTTCTTTCTGGAATTTAGGCCGAAATAGTCTTAAGTCCGACAGGCTCCTAGGGGTTGTCGCAATGCTTTCACCGTCCAGTCCGTGGGCATTGATGAATTGGGTATTGGTCATCCCCAGCCTGGTTGTCCAGCTGTTCATCAGGTCAACAAAAGCCCCCTCGCTACCGACAATATGTTCGGCCATGGCGACGGAGGCATCATTACCCGATTGAACCATAATGCCCCGGGTCAGATTGGCTACGCTGATCTTGTCGCCTGGTTCTATGAACATCTTTGAGGAATCAGGAAAGTTTCTGGACCAGGCATTTCGGCTGATAGTAACGGTGTCATCGAACGACAGTCGTTCACTGGTGATTTCCTGCCCGATAATATAGGCCGTCATCATTTTGGTCAGACTGGCCGGGGCCAATGGGGTTTCACCATTTTCTGAAGCTATGATCTGGCCCGAGTCATAATCCATCAGAACAAATCCTTTGGCATTGATGACCGGAGCATTTGGAATAATAGTGGTTACAGCCAGGGCATGACTTGAAATCAGGGCCAGGCAAAAGGTCAGAATGTGACCGGAAAGTAATGTTTTGATGGTGAAACAGGGTCTTTTCATTATTAACTCTCGTCAGGGCTCATTGACTCAATCTGGAGCTCCCTCTCCACAAAAATTTCCGTCGGGACGTTAACATTGAGCCCATGAATAGAAGGCCAACGTAGCAGGCTCCTAGTGACTCTTGGCCGCCATGCATTCAACTTCTACCTGGGCGCCTAGTGCCAGACCACTTGAACCCAAAACGGTGCGAGCCGGATAAGGCGCTGAGAAATAGCTTTGATACACTTCATTGAATGCCGCCCAATCCTTGATATCTGTGAGAATGACTGTGCATTTAACGACTTCGCCCATGGCGTAGCCATTCATCTTTAACACGCTGGCAATATTGTCCATGGTTTGTCGCGTTTCCCCTTTCACACCGCCTTCAACCATTTGCATTGAACCTGGTTTCAGACCGATTTGACCGGATAGATACAGAGTGTCTCCGACTTTGACGGCTTCAGAAAGGGGCAGGTTGGCTGGAATAACCTTGCCGGAATTGATGAATTCCACATTGCTGCTTTCCTCACTTTCAGCCTGGGCTGCAAAGGGAAAAGTCAGGCTGGTCATCAAAGCTCCAGCCAGTATCAGTCTGTTCATAAAAACCTCAGCTTATGAAGGATGAATGGTCATGCCTTCAGAGGCATAACGAACCACATTATGGTCGCCGAAATAGACGTCAGGAGTATTTTTGTCCTGACTGAGATATTGGGATTTTTCCCTGCCTTTGCCACAGACCAGAAGAACATCATCGGGCTCAAGCTGGGACAAGGCTTTCTCAATAGCCAGGCTGCGATCCAGTTCAATACGGTATTTCTGGTAATCAGCCTGTTTGATCATCTTTTGAATAATGATTTCTGGCTTGATACCCAACGGGTTGTCGGTAGTAAAGAAGGAAACATCAGACAATTGACTGCTGGTGGAGCCAATGGACTGAGCGTCAGCCAGTCGATCTCCGGTCACACCGATCACGGTGTATATTCGGCCACGGGTATGCTGGCGAACATTGTGTAACAGGTTTTCCAGACCGTCCTGGTTGTGAGCATAATCAATGATGATGGTGGCACCATTAGCCAGCGTTGTGACTTCACACCTTCCTGGAGTGGGTTTGAGCTGTGACAGCTGTTGTGCGGAACCTTCAAGGTTATGCTGGATGCTATTGAATGCAGCCAGAGCAGCCAGACTGTTCTCAATGTTGAACGTAAATGGCAGCGGTGTTTCGATCGAGGCTGTCTGGCCCTGGTTTTGTACTGTAAATTGCCCGCCATGGCAGCTGGACTGGATATTGGAAATCAGATAATCCGATTGATTCTGTTGGCTGCCATAGGTGATCACCCGGGCTTTACCCCGGCATCGATCGATGACGGCCGGTGCCACAGGATCATCAAGATTAACAATCGCTAGGCCGTCAGGTTTTAAGCGGTCAATCAATCGAAGTTTGGCCTGCAGGTACTCATTTTTGTTGCCGTGATAATCAAGGTGGTCTTCCCCCAGATTGGTGATAATAATCATATCAAAGTTGATAATGCTGACACGATCCTGGTCCAGAGCATGGCTGCTGACTTCCATAACGTGATGGGTAATGCCGACACTGGTCATTCGCTTCATCAGATTAAGAAGGGTAATGGCGTCGGGAGTCGTGTTGATCAATTCGCCATTGAAACCATCAAACTGACAGCCCAAAGTGCCAGTATAAGCGGTTGGGAAATGACGATTCAGCATTTGCTGAAGGCTATAGGCGACCGTTGTTTTGCCATTGGTGCCTGTCACACCAATATTGAAAAGTCTGTCCTGTGGGTATTGATAATATTGATTGATCAGACTGACAGAGACTGAAAAACCAGGCGTTGCCACACAGGGAACATTGACATCGACTTCCCGGTTGGTGATCAACCCGATTGCGCCTCGGTGGATGGCGTCCTCAGCAAAGTCGTGGCTGTCACAGGTGAGCCCTTGCCGACAGACAAAGATATCACCGTAACTTACCTTACGACTGTCGGTCTCGAATTTGCCTATAGGCAGGTCAAGTAACTGATCCAGAGATTTTGAATAGTTATCAAACATGTGTAAATGCGACTCGGTAAACAGCTGTGAGTTCTTGGCTCACTTATTACTAGAATTAGGCGATAGTGTTTGACTTGCGGCTATTCTATCGGCTGAATAACTATCAGTTAAATTGGTTGTTCTGTTTGAGACTATGAGTGAAATCAATTGGAAAGGGGTTGATCTGAACCTGCTGCTCACCTTTGAAGCGATTATGAATCATCGTAGTGTTTCTAAAGCAGCAGAGCAGCTTCACATCGGCCAGTCAGCGATGAGCTACAACCTCAATCGTTTGCGTAAATTGCTTAATGATCCGCTGTTTGAACGTCAGGATCACAGTATGGTGCCGACTCGAAGAGCGGAAGAGTTGGCTTTAAGAATTCATGGCGTGCTGGAAGTGATTCGAAATGACATTCTGTTTCCACAGAGTTTTGATCCGGCACAAAGTCAGCACAAACTCACCATAGGGCTGACGGATTACGCTGAGTTGGTGTTTGGCCCAGTATTGTATGATCAGTTGATGGAGGAAGCTCCGGAGAGTCAGATTGTTTTCCAGGCTATTGATGACGGTAACTGTCAGGCCATGATGGAGCAAGGGAATGTGGATCTAGCCATAGGTGTCTTCACCCATCTTCCAGACAGTCTTTCCCGTACAACACTCTATCGTGAAAGACATGTATGCATGTTTGATAATGAAGCACTGAAGGTTTCTCTTCCGATCAGTCTGGATGATTATCTGACCACTCCCCAGGCGATGGTTTCTGTCTCTGGACAGTTGAACAGTCCTGTGGATAACAATCTGGCTAATCTGGGTGTTCGTCGTCGTGTAATATTGGGCTCCTCACGTTTTCTGACACTCAGGCATTTGATGTCTGGCCGTAAGTTGTTGTGTGTGATGGCTGAAATGGTTGGCAGAGCAGAGCTTTTTTCAGATCGGCTGACACTCTCTTCGCCTCCTATTGAAATTCCGGATTTTGATGTGGAACTGGTCAGGCGGCGACGAGATACCCATCATCCACGCATGAGCTGGTTGTGTGATCGGGTGATGAGTATCGTTCAGAGAGAGGTTGAGCAGCTCAGAGCCCGGTCATGAATGCGGGTTTCGGGAGAGCTCTTCCAGTAACGTTTTTAAGAGAGGTGCTAATGGTTTATTGCTTATCCAGGCCAGGCCAGGTCAGCCTGACGGTAATCGGTAGGGCCGTTATAGGGTTTGATCTGCAGTTCCGGCCATTGTTTGGCCATACCCTCTGGCAAAAAGGATACTCCCTGGTTTGCCAGTAAGAGCATGGCGACCTGATCTTTGCTGTCGACGCTGGCGGTTATATCAACAGTCAGCCCCTGTTGACTCAAGAGCCCCAGAGTTCTCTGATGGGCTTCACAAGGGGGACAAATGATAAATGACTGCTGGTCTAGGTCAGTCAGTTCAATCACTTCCCGGGCGGCCAGAGGATGGTTTTCGTGCACACAGAACACATATTCCTCCCGCCAGAGCATCAGGAACATTTCGTCCTCTTTCTTCATTGTGTCGAGAATAAGGCGAGCGTCGCATGGTTTCTGTAAATGCTGCAGAATCAGTTCATGCTCTTTAAGCACAGGGGCACTGCGTTCAAGAAACTCTGCAACATACCGATGTGGAAGCTCTGGCATGATGGACAGTGTCAGAGTGGATCTTTTTTGTTGTTCCTTCAGCAGATCAGGGATTTTGTTGAGCTCTCCAATCATTCTGACAGCCATAGGGTAAAGTTGTTCAGCTTCCCTTGTGGGAGCAACTCCACGCTTACTGCGGTTGAACAGCAGGCACCCCAACTCTTCTTCAAGGTGTCGGATGGCATTGGAGAGTGCAGACTGGGAAACAAAACTGCGTTGTGCAGCTCTGGAAATACTCTGTTCTTCATAAACGGCAACAAACTGTTTGAGAAGCCGTATGTCCATTGGTGACTCCCAAGATCGAGATGAGAACCTGACGCACTGGACAGGTTCTTAAGATAATTAAAAGTTATGGATGTTCAAACCAAAAGGTATTTCTGCAAGAGGTAAGCCTGGAGATAGAGTAGCGCTCAATTCTCATCAGCTACGAACGTAATGCGAACCATCATTTGAATTCTGGCGGATGAATGTTCACAAGCTATGAAGCATACAGGAATCCCTCATGACAAAACCATTAGTTGTAATCACAGGTGCCAGTTCCGGAATTGGCGAAGCCATCGCCCGTCAATTCAGTGCCCAGGGGCATGCTCTTTTACTTCTGGCGAGAAGAGTTGAAAAGCTGGAGGCGCTGGATCTGCCCAACACTCTATGCAGAAAAGTGGATGTGACTAACCGTGAAGCTTTTTATGCGGCAGTTCAGGAAACGGAGTCCGTATACGGTGAGACTGACTGTCTGGTCAATAACGCTGGTTTGATGCTTTTGGGTAATGCCGATGTGCAAGATCCTGCTGAATGGGATCGAATGGTCAGCGTTAACATTAACGGTGTCCTCAATGGTATCGGCGCTGTCATTGGCAAAATGAAAAGTCGCAAAGGTGGAACGATTATTAACCTGAGCTCTATTGCGGGTGTTAAAGGTTTCCCCAATCATATGGCCTACTGTGGCACCAAGTTTGCCGTACATGGTTTGTCTGAAACCCTGCGTGAGGAAGTGGCGGATGACAATGTGAGAGTGATTACGGTTGCTCCGGGTGCCGTAGAAACTGAACTGCTGAGTCACACTACATCCAGTGACATCAAGGAAGGCTATGAAAGCTGGAAAGACAGCATGGGAGGGGTAATTTATCCTGAGGACATTGCCAACTGTGTGAACTTTGTTTACAGCCAGCCTCAGAATGTTTGTGTGCGTGAGATAGTTGTTTCTGCTACACGTCAGCAGCCTTAAATTTGATAGCCTTCCAGAAGGCTGTCTGTTTTCGGTAAGTCTTATAGGACAGGAGTCTATCAATACTCCTGTCCTTCCCATGGTTACTTTTAGACTTCTGTTTCCAGCTGATTGTTGTTTTCTATGAAGTTGCTTTTAGATATTTCTTCAGTCTGGCCTGTTCCGGGAGCCAGATAAGAGACGAGAATAGCGACCACTATGCAGGAAAATGACAGCCACATATAAGGGAAGTACTCGAATGTTGATACTCCCAGAACACCCGCCATAAAAATGCCATTATCACTCCAGGGCACCATACCTGAAGTTAATGTTCCCCCAAATTCACTGTTGCGTGACAGCAGATGTCTGTCAGCTTTCATACGGTCGTAAGTATTGGCCAGCAGTCTGGGTGTCAGAATCAGGGAAACATACATGGCACTGCCCAGCAGGTTGCCCATAAAGGCCGTAGCAATAGTAAAACAGGTCAGGCTGGTTTCATTCTTGATTCTCTTTTCCATTCTTTGGGCAATAGCAGAAAGAATGCCGACTTTGTCCAGCAGACCCCCAAAGCCCAGACCAAAAATGATGACAGCCAAAGACCCCAGCATGTTATACATACCACCACTGCTTAATAGCTGATCCAGTACATGGATGCCCGTATCGGGTGATGTCAGAAGCCAGGCGCTTCTCACTGCCTCGATAGGGTCCTGTCCCTGAAAAAAGTAAGCCCAGAGTGAGCCGAGTGCAGCGCCAAAACTGATGACTGGAAAAGCGGGTTTGTTTCTGGCCAGCAGTACGATAACTACGGCGGGTGGAATCAGGGAAACCCAGGAAATATGAAAGTGAGAGGCCAGTGCCAGAGTGATCTGATTGATTTGATGCAGATCTATGTTCTGCCCATATTGGAGGCCGGCCACACCAAAGAGCACTATGGTGATCAGGTAGCTACTCAAACTGATGGGTAACATTTTTCTGATGTGAGAGGGGACCTTTACCCCGGACATGCTGGAAGCAAGAATGACGCTGTCGGATAAAGGCGATAATTTGTCGCCAAAATAAACGCCCGAGAGGACAGCACCAGCGGTCACCGGTGCGGGTATTCCCATTCCCTGACCAATACCCATCATGGCAATGCCGGCAGTACCCGCTGCTCCCCATGAAGTCCCCGTAGCCAAGGCGGTAACGGAGCAGATCAGTACAGCGGTAGGCAAGAACAGCAGGGGACTGATGCTGTTCAGACCAAAGTAGATAATAGAGGGAACAATACCTCCTGATACCCATGTACCCGTCAAAACACCCACCGATAGCAGTATAAGGATGGCAGACATTCCATCGTGTATGCCTTTGTAGGCGGCCTTTTCCAGGTCTTCGTATGCATGTCCCAGGTAAAGACCCAGAGTGATGACAAGAAACCAGCCGGAAAAAAGCGCGAGCTGGACGGGCAGCCCGAAACTGATGGTAAAGGCCGAAGCCAGGCAAAGGAAAGTGCCCAGTACCAAGCCGATTTGGAGAAGCGAAGGAAGTCTTGTATTTAGGGTCATAGGCTCTCCATTAGTCAGATTGAAAATTGAAGTTAGTGCTTTTTAATCAGGAGGTTAGCTATTCTGTCCCGATGGATTTTTAGACCGCAGGAAAGAATAAAGGTGCCCTTGTTGTGGTAGAAAAAGATAAATGGCAGAACCTATTAATAGGTATAAAAATAGGGTTTTGCCAGCCAGAATGAGCCTCATTCAGGGCTGACTGGCTGAAAAAACCATGAATGTGTTAGGCTTTGTTGACGTTTTGTTTTGGGCTCAGTGCTGCCGAAAAGCGGTCATATACCAGACAAGGCGACGCAGGCGTAGTTTTGCTACGTCAAGGAGGCTTAACGCAGTACGACTGCATGGATGCAGGAGCTAGAGCAACGCAGGAGCAGTTGCCGTGATGGCCGCTTTTCGGAGCATCCGAAGGACAGTTCCTGGAGCATCCATGACTGCGTTCCAGTAGTTTGAAAGACATTGAGTATTCCCGCACTACTGCGCCTGGCCCTGAATGCTCCAGGAACTGCTGAGCGCGAAAACAAAACGTCAACAGAGCCTATGCTCTGCCTTTATTACCTTTATCAGACAGACAGGTTGTTAATGAGTGATTCTGTAGACCCCAATGAGCTGAACAAGGCCAAACTCAACCTGGAAACTGCCCAAATTGCCTGGGATGACCTTCAGCGCTACTTTGCGTCAGGTCATCTTCTGGCCGTTGCTCCGGATCTTGATATTGTTACGGTGGCTCATGGTATCTCTATCGATGATAAAGCTGCGGTAGAAGGTTGGATGAATGAAAAGAAGCTGGGGCCCGTTAGTGATGATCAAGCCAAAAACTGGCACGAGCGAAAAGCGGATTTATGGGCTGTAGTGGTTCGTCCATGGGTGCTGGTTCAGGACAAGGACTGAGCAAATTTTTATGCTGAAAGTTTCCAATGCCGTTACTATCCCTGCCAATGAAATAGAATTTAATTTTATTCGTGCTCAGGGTGCAGGCGGTCAGAACGTCAATAAAGTCTCTTCGGCAGTTCATTTACGGTTTGATATCAGGGCTTCATCCCTGCCTGACTTTTATAAAGAACGATTGCTGGCTTTCAATGACCAGAGGATTACTTCCGAGGGGGTCATTGTTATCAAGGCGCAGTCGTTCAGAACTCAGGATAAGAATCGTGAAGATGCTCTGAGTCGACTGCTGGGGCTGATTCAAAAGGCGACGGTGGTTACCAAAACAAGAAAAGCAACCAAGCCTACCCGGTCCTCACAAAGAAAACGCATGGATCGAAAGAATCAGCGTGGTCAGACCAAATCAATGAGAGGCCAGGTAAAAGGCTGGTGAAAATGTGCTGATTTCAGAGAATAGAAGTAAGTTATGACACCTGCTATTAATGCCGCCAAACGGGCCAGAATCCAGTATTCAGTTCATCAATATGAACATGATCCCAATTGTGCTTCCTATGGGGAAGAGGCCGCAGAGAAAATGGGGCAGGATCCGGCACAGGTGTTTAAAACTCTGATCGTATCTCTGGATTCGGGCAAGCTGGCTGTAGGCATTGTCCCTGTGGCCTCTCAGCTGGACCTCAAGGGGATGGCAGCAGCCTGTGGTAGCAAAAAAGCGACGATGGCTGATCAGGGTGATGCTGCACGGATAACAGGCTACCTTCCTGGAGGTATCAGTCCATTGGGTCAGAAAAAGCGGCTGTTAACGGTTCTGGATAAGGGGGCAGAAGCCTTTGATACCATTTACGTCAGTGCCGGTCGAAGAGGATTGGAAATAGAGCTGAAACCTTCGGATTTGCTGAAGTTGACTGCAGGACAATGGTCAAATATAGCGAAAGGGTGAGCCAGCTGCATAATTATGGCGTGAGCGTTTTTATTGCCTTGTAATGGTCTACAGTCGCTTCTGCTCTTATCTCCCATGACATCCTGAAACTTCTCTTTGAACGCTTCCTTGAAGGTTTGAAGCGTGGTATTCCCTAAGAATTAACAGATCTTCCGGTATTCTCATTTGAAAGTGACTCCGTCACGGCTAGTCCGGAAAAAAGAGCCCGTGAGTAGATGAGAGATTCCATTGATTTATGTAATTTTTTTAGAGAATGGCTTGCAATAAATTTGACTGCCCATAGGATGACGGGCACATGAGTATTGGATACAAGAGACTCTCTGATTAATGATAAAACGATTTGCTTCTTTTATGGCCATTATCATGGCATTCAGCTTCGTCTTTAACGTACCGGTTGCGGATGCCAAGAAATTTGGTGGAGGCAAGAGCTTTGGTCGTTCCCATAACACGGCTTCAGCTCCCAAACAGCCTGCAGCAGCGCCTCAGCAAGGTAGTAAACAGACAGCGGCTCAAAGTTCCCGAAAAGGTATGCTGGGCGGATTATTGGGTGGCTTGCTGGCGGGTGGTCTGATTGCCGCTTTATTCGGTGGGGCATTCAGTGGTCTGCAGATGATGGATATTCTGATTATCGCCCTGCTGGCTTTTGTACTCTTTAAAGTATTCCGAAGTATGAACCGTGCCAAAGCCATGGCTGCAGGTCATGGTGGCAATCATGCTGATTTTACTCCAGAGCAGTCGGGACAAACGCAGCAACCCCCTTCACTGGGTAATCTGTTTGGTCAGAATAGGGAACAGCAGGAAGAGTCTTCCAGTCAGGTTTCTCAACCTGCCGGGTTGGGTTCTACCCAGCCGCAAACCGGCTTTGGAGCCAGTGATGTGCCCATGAATCTGCCCGATGGTTTTGATCTGAGTGCTTTTATGAATGGTGCCAGAGATCACTACCGCACACTTCAGGAAGCCTGGAACAAGAATGATCTGGAAACCATGGGCGAATATCTGGCCCCGGAATTGTTTCTCCAGCTAAAAGCAGAGAGAGCAGCCTTGGGTGGAGAGCAGCACACAGAAGTTATGTTTGTGGATGCCGAGCTGGGCAGGGCAGATCACAACAACAGTGTGGTAGAAATCAGCGTTCGTTTTACGGGTAAATATCGCGATACCGTTGAGGGTGTTGAAGAAGATATCACGGATATCTGGCACCTGCAGCGCAGCCTGAAAGAGCCAAATGCTCCATGGCTGATTGTGGGAATAGAAGAGTAAAAGAGGCGAAGGGAAAGGTGTAATGCCTTTCCCTGATCTTCCAGTCCCTAACTACGGGCAACTATTTGGTTATTAGCCATGACCTGCTCGTACTTCTGGGTCAGCACCTGCATTTTCTTGAGAATAGATTCAGTGGTAACGGATATCACTGTTGGCATATAGCGTCCTTCCTTATACTGAATAAACCCTGATTTGGAAAAAGTCCATTGAGCTTTAACCTTGGATAGCAGCTTCCTGATTTCAGGAGTATTGATGGGTGACTGATTCAGTTCATTTAATGAGTTTTCAAACAGCTCCATAGATTCATCAAAACGTTTTTTGTAGTCACCGCCATCAACTCCCCAGGCCAGTGCCTGATAATACATAGCAATTTTTTGGCTGAGTGCCCGCTGGCGACCTGAAATGTTAACCAGTCTGGCTTTGCTGGTAGCAGACTGCTTCTCAATCAGTGTTACCAGATCATTACTGCTGTTGAAGACGGTCAGAGCCTTTTGGATAAGGTCCGCAGCCGACTCTCTGTCCGGTTCAGTCAGTGCTATTTTTTTGTACGTTTTCCAATCTTTTTCAACAACAGTCAGTTGACGTTTGATCTCATCGGTGGGGGCGTATTCAGACAATGTCTGAAAGTTACCTTCAAAGAGAGCTACGCTCTTATCGAGCTGTTCCTTAGCTTCTTCTGAATTAATGTCGGCACCGATCATAAGGTAGTTTTTTGCGATTCGCTGAGAAAGCATCCGTTGCAAACCTGATGTGTTCACTGCCTCCGCATCGTTTAAGGCGGCGGTACCTGTCCCTGAGTACGCCAGCAAATACACCATTACAAGGCCCAGATGCCTATAGCGGCATAATAGTGGGCGGAAGTCGGGGAGTATTCTGGAAATATGCACTGTTTTTGTTCGCTCTTTGCACTTTTTAGGAGCAGCCAGGTGAGTCCTGAGCTCAGTTGGCTGTGTCAGGTATATAAAAAGCAGAAAATATGCCAGAGATGAATATTTATGCAGAGTATGAGGGGCAGGTCACAAGGTGATCATTCACCATGCCCATGGCTTGCATGTAGGCATAGCAAATGGTGCTGCCAACAAATGAAAAACCTCTCTTTTTCAGGTCTTTACTCATCGCGTCGGACTCTGTTGTAGTGACAGGCACTTCAGACATGGTTTTCCATTGGTTCTTGATCGGAATGTGATTCACAAAAGACCAGATATATTGATTAAAGCTGCCAAACTCTTCCTGAACTTTCAAAAAAGCACAGGCATTTTTGATGGCACTGTTCACTTTTAGCCGGTTTCTTACTATCCCTTCATCCTGTAAGAGTCTTTCTACGTCCTGCTCTGCGAACTGGGCAACAGTCTCTGGGTCAAAGCCGAAAAAGGCCCTGTGATAACCTGATCTTCGCTTGAGAATAGTGATCCAGCTCAGGCCTGCCTGAGCCCCTTCGAGAATCAGAAATTCAAAGAGCTTTTGATCATCATGGCAAGGGACGCCCCATTCTTCGTCATGATATTGGATGTAGTCCGGATCTGCTGTGCACCATTGGCATCTTTGATCTGTCAAAAGGGTGACTCCCGTTTTCATTGCAGGGAAGAGTGACGCAACAATCATCAGGTCAATGGCACTCTGGCCGCTCATTCTGGATTTCAGGCCGAAATTGTCTTAAGTCCGACAGCTTCCCAGACCCGTTGGCAGTGATTTTGGCTAAGCTGATACAGTAGCAACTTCATGGAACGAAGTCATGCCATCCAAAGCGTCGCCATCCGGCTCTGTTGTGCCACCTTTAACACCCCGTTTTCCGGATGAACCTTCATCAGAAACCGTTGCTTCATCAGGCTTTCGAGATGTTTCCATTGTTGAAGGAGAAGAAGAAGGCGTATCGTCTTTAGAAGATGAGGTATGGCATACCCCGCCCCAGAGTCTGGAGTCCAGGAATCCTCAGGTAGTAGGTGTACAGCCTCTGATTCAGATAGAGGATATTCCCGCACCTGTCGAAGCCGCTCCTGCTGCCTCAGCTATTGCATTACCTGCCCGCCCTCAAATCAATTCGAGCCTGTTCGAGAGACTGTTGGCCTCTGTCATTATCTGGGTGATGGACTTTAAACAAGTTCGGGCAAAAGTCAGCTTTCGAAAGGCTGCTGTAGTCAGACAGCTGAACAAGCGGCTGAAATGGGTCAGAAAGGCTATTCGTAATAAACCCAGAAAGAAAACGCTGGAAGAACGCAGGGTTCTGAAAAGACAGTTGATGCGACTGCGCAAAGAGAAAAAGCAGGCGAGAGCTGCAAGGGACTATGAGATTCGAAGTTATCTTCAGCTATTACGTTCCCTCAAAGCACTGCATAAAGGAACAATACCTGATCATACAGTTCATCTCGACGGGCTGGTGTTGCAAGGTGGCAAAGCCACACTCCGGAATGTTGAATTGAGAGTCCACAAGGTGGAATTGGTGAATTCGCAAACGGGTGAGGCCTATCCCAAAATTACTGTGGATATTAAAGGTTCTGTGGATGTGAATGCGCCTGGTCAGCCTCCACTGAAACTGGATATTGAAGTCAAGGATATGGAAGCCAGCATTCAAGGCAGGATGGTCCCTGGCATTAATGCCTATATCCGGGGGAAGGGAATGACTGGCCTGATCAAGGCTTTCCATCGCATTCGTAAACAGAAAGGAAAATTCTTCCAGTTAAGTCGGGCGGGAGTCGCGGTAGGAAAAGTGAAGGCTTCTCTGGATGAACTGGATCCAAGAACTCTGATTGCCATCAAAGGAAGCTCAAGGACCACTGTTAAAGAAGATATCAGCAGGATGTTTTCTGTTCTTGGGCATCCGTTTGATCTGACTGTTCATGAACTTGAGGTTGCCAGGAAAGGAGTAGCTGCCCCGCTGGCGAGAATGGAAGGTCTTAAGGTTGCCTATGAGCTTAAGCCTGTTGAGCAGAGAGAAGGTGAAACAGAAAGAACGCTGACGGTTAAATCGGATACCGTGGAGTTGGATACCGGAGGTGTTTCAGAGGCCCTTTATGGTATTGCCCGAGAGAAAAAGCTTAAACCTATGGGATTATTACCATCTAACAGGGAAGAGAATTACGACTGGATCACTGAGCTGGAAAAACAGTCGACTGGAGTCAAGGCTCAGGTCTGGGATCTTCAAATGAAAATGCATGTTTCTAAAGATGACGAAGGACGTATGGTTGCTGGGAATTCTGATTTGGAACTCAGTGCCGAGCATCTTGAGTTGAGAAACAGCGGATCTGCAGATGTGCGCGTAGGGCTTGATGGGGCCCATCTTAAAGGAAAACTGACTGGAGACAAAACAGAGTTTAATGCTCATGCAAAAACGGTTTCTGCTCGTCTGGGGCTTAAGCAGAAACTGGGGGCGGCTTCCAGCAACAGCATTGATTGTCATTCTGATTTTGCTGGCCAAGTTGTAAAGGTTTCGGGAACCCTGCATGAAGGACAGGTTCAAACAAATATAGAAACCAGCCAGTTAGCGGTTGATACCCATGGCCATCCTTCTTCGATTCATCTGGGTGGTACCAGAATTGAGTTGCCAGGAGACTTGGGTGGGCAGGTACAGGCACTCTCAGCTCATCTCAAAGCTGATAACAAAGGTGATTCTGAGTTAAAGGCCCGTGTTGGCAAGACTCATTTCTCTGGCGAAGGGCAGGTGGTGATCAATACCCGTGACAGTAAACTGTCTGTGCCCGTTCGAGGCAATGTCACTGTTGATCAGTGCGAAATGTCTTCGGCAAAGAAAAAAGAAGGCGATTTACGACAGTCCGTCACGGTCACTGAAGTGTCACCCGGTAATATCAGTATTGATGGAGTCAAAGCCAGTTCGGTAAAGGTTGGCAATCTGACCACTGAATTGGATGAGCAACGCTCAGGTTATGTTTATCTCAATGACGTGTTTGTTAATGGTGATGATGTCATCAAAGATTTGGAACTGCTTCCGGAAGCTACCCGGCAAAAGATACCCACAGGCTTCCTGAAGGGCAGAAAGCTGAAAGCTTCTGTAAAAGTGAAGGTAGAAAAGGGTTTGATTGATCCTAAGGCTGCAGAGTTTGTTTCCTATGACCTGGATGAAAAAGCGGTGGATACTTCGGCCTGGACACAATGGTCATCATGGGATCAATGGTTCAGGAGCGGCCTGATGAGTGCGGCCAAATGGGCTTCGGTCAAAGGTATGAATGTAGTCAATGGACAGCTTTTTATCTCAGTGGGCATGGGGCCCTTCAGTTATCCCATTTCTGTCATGAAAGTTGCCCAAGAGGCTGTTCGAGGTGAAAAGCTTTCTCTGCCTGTTCTGCTGCATAACTATACCGGTGTGTGTTGGGGAGAAACTCCAAAAGATGACAGAGAAATTGTAGATAAGATCAATGCAGGTGATCTGCAGGCCTTGTCTTCACTAGCAGCTTATTGTCGAGGGGCTGGCCCTGACCGGGCTGAGCGATTGTTGAAAATGTTGCAGTTTGATCCGTGGGTAGAAAGATCAAAGCAGGGGGATCAGCTTTCCGGCAGTTATCTGAAAACGCTCACCGGATTGCTCTTTGAGTACCCGGGCACAGCAGGTCGTGGTCTTATGTTATTCAGGAGTCTTCAATGGCCGGTCACCAGGCCTCTGGCTGAAGCACTGCTAAAGCCACCTTATCGGTCTGAGATTGATCCCGTGACTCTGGCCTTGTCAGTCTCAGAAGCAGGACTCTTGCGAGAAGCTTCTGAAGTGATGGAAGAAGCGCTGAAGAAAAAGCCAGAAGATCCCCGATTGAATTACCATGCATGTGTCGTTTTAAGAAAGTGGGTCAAGTTGATCAGGCCAGACGACATGAGAGAGGACGATAAGGAATACCTGATTATTGAATCTGCCCGCAGGTTGTCAGCCGCAACCAGAAAAAACTACCCTGCAGCCCAGGAGCTTCAAAAACAGTTATGTGAGGAACAGGAGCCTTATGCATTGCTTGCTGAAGCGGGAAGTCTTTTGACTCATGTACACAAACCCTCTGCTTTCTATAAAGCCTTGAACCGGCTAGAGCAAATGGCCACTTTGGGAGAAGGGGTAAAGGCCCGAGCCGCGAAAACCATTTTGGCCAACAGGATTGAAAACAGCCGAAAAATATTCATTCATCCTACGGACAAAGTTGAAAAAAGTATCCATGCCCTTGAAAAGCGAATCAAACATAAAGGTATGCACGGTACCAAGCCTGATGAGCTCTACCGGCTTGGCATCAGGTACCTTTATGGCGTTGAAGGCAAGGTTTCCAACCCTGCCAGAGCTATTCAGTTGTTGAAGCAGGCCAGTGATAGAGGTGAGCACAGGGCACAATTGCATCTGGAGCTAGCAGAGTCGACTATGGCGGCTGATTGAATATTACCGTTTATGTAATACTTCAATGATTAATGAAGTTTGACTGTGTTTTTTTATGAGTGATTCTACTTTTTGAGTGTTATTAAAATCAAGATTTGCATCCCATTCATCCAAGAGCAGAAAATCATTGTTGCAAGAAAAAATATGTTCCAGGTTTTTTAATTGAATTTCTCCGGTGGATTTTTTACGGGATTTTTTTCCTAAAAGATCAATGTTTGTTTGATAGAGCCAAGCATTCGGTAATAGCATTTTAATATGTTTTAGATAGGAGGTTTTTCCGCTTCCATTTTTCCCTGAAACCCTATACCTTCCTTTGTTGATTTTCTTTTTAATCACTTGCTCCAAAAAAACGTCAGGCTGGAACTTTTGGCTGCTTTTTATATCTTCGACAACGAGATGATAGGAGATGGAAGTGATGTCTAGTTCGAATGGTTTGAGTTTGTCATGAAAGTAGACTAGTTCATGATATTTAGAGCGAAGAAGAATAGTTTTACTGCCCATAATATTTAAGTCATGTACATAAGCGAAGAATTGAAGTGACCTTGGTAAAACGGCCACAAGAGCACCATAAAATGAAGCTTCTTGTTCTCCCGTAAGAATAATTGCCGAGACAATGATTATTATTGATAAGGTGATAGGTATGCTCGTAGCTAGTTGTTCAAGTGAAGTGTATTTCGTATTGAGGCCAAAGAAATGCTGAAGGCGCTCGAAATGTTTTTTTGATTCATTATCTTTTTGGTTTTCTGGTGCAGAGTAGTGATTGTTCCATAAAACATCTAAGCAACTATTGATTCTGAGTTTGCTGTTCTGTATTTCTTTTCCTGATTTTTTGAACTTTTCTTTGAAAAAAATCAGTGAGAGGAAAGAAAGCGTTAATCCAAGAGCGCATGCTAAAGAGTATGTGATTCCAAGAGTTAGCCAGAAAACGATTAGAGTTAGAATGACTCCTAAGTACGTAGAATAAAGCTCAAGATGACATTTTATAAACTCTTCTAGTGTTTGGTTTGATTCTCCGGAGAGCCAAGCTAAAGTCTTGTTTTTGTTGTCGCGTGTATTGTACTTTTGTTGGTTGTTCAAATTTTTAAAAATAAGTTGATAGTAGTTGTTGATTGATTGGTTAATTGACAGCGTTATGAATATCTGAACGATAGAGCTGATGAGATAACCAGACAAAGCACATATGAAAAAGTAAATAATAAAGTGGGTTGTTACACTAAAATTCTGTTCAGCGACAGAAACGCCCGCTCTTGCTATTAACCATGTAGAAATAGCAATAGATATTTGTTGGGAGGTAATGAGGATTAAGCTGATTTTTGTGTATTTGTTATAAGTGATCATAGCTTGGTCAGAAAGAACGTTAAGGGCAGTGCTAGTGCAAGAGAGATAGAGATTACAAGATTTCTGGTTAGTAATTTATGTTTATAGGATAGGATCAGACTTTTAGCAGTATTCACTTGTTTTTCTATTCGTTCTGATTTTTTTTCTTCGAACTTTTCTACAAATTTTTCAAGGAATTTTATTCTATTAAGAACACTGTAATGCTTTGGATTTAGAAAAACAAGGTCATCAACCGTTAATGGACGAACAATCAAGCAAGGTGTTTCTGTTCTGAGAGGATAGTAACTTGAGCAATGAATGCTTGGAGATTGATTGATGCTATATGTGGCACCAATCATTAGCTGTTTTTTAACGTATTTTATTTTTTTCTTTCTCTGGATCTGTAGTAAACTCTTTAAACTGAATTCTGCAGGAAGCATAATGATTAGTGCTGAAAAAAGTCCCGAGTCTTTCTTTTTTTGCCATTCATTAATTGATTTTTCTATGAGGTTTTCTGTGTTTTTAATTGTTTGGCTTCCTGCATATGAGAAGAATATATTTTTTTGCTTAATTGCGGCAGGGGCGTAGGGGCACACTTTTCCTTTTCTAAAAGGGTGATCAAGGACGAGAAACTCACTTATATAGTCACGTATAGCTGGATACAATGATTCAGCGTCAGGATGTTGAGGCTCTTCTGAAAGATCCCAGATCATGTGCTCGCCCTACGACTTGAAAAATGCTTGATGTTGGAATTTACCCCCAAGAGGGAGAGTTAATGGATTACCATCTCCAGCTGTCTTCAGTAGGTTTTTTAACGAACGGTAAGTATCTCTTTAAGCTTAAAGACAGTAGAACTAATCTTTTGTCTTTATCTTTAAATGTGCGAGTGAATCTCGGTTCCAGAGCACTAGAATAATGCATTGATCTATGCCTTAATAGCTTTTTAGAAAAATTCAGTTTAGGTGATCGTTTGATGTTGTCAAACCAAATTAGATTGACAAAATTAAACAGTTTTCTCAACTAGATATCGTAGTTGAAAGTATCAGCCTGAACAGCTTATGGGGCTGAACTTTCAAATTATGGCTGCGATTTTTTAATACAGAATTAGTAACGTTTTTTTCTGAACGCGTAAGAACCCATATTACCCAGAGTTTGAAGCAGTACATTCCATCCGGAGAGGTTGGTGTTGGGTTGTTTACCCTTTCCCATCAATGATAACTGGGCTTCATACCAAGTCAGATCCAGCATTGCGATTTTATCCAGTATCTCGATCCCTGTGGACTTGAACTGGACGGTTGTTTTGAAGTCAGGACTGTTTATGGCTTGCTGTGGCAAATCGGGTTGCATGGCCATGGGTCTGCCAAGGCCTATCATGTCACAGGCATTGTCGTGAAGAGCCGAGCTCATGGCTGCAGCAGAGCGGAAACCGCCAGTGACGACGAGAACCTTGTCAGTATGCTGCCTGGCCTTGATGGCGTATTCGAGAAAATAGGCTTCCCGCTTCAAAGTACTTTCTTTCAGATTGACCCCCATCATGGCAGGCGATTCATAAGTACCACCGGAGACTTCTATCAGATCAATTCCGGCGTCTGATAGTGTCCGGACAACTTCCATGGACTCTTCTTCAGAAAGACCGTCTTTCATAAAGTCTGCAGAATTTAATTTGATACCAATCGGGAAGGCTTCACCCACCGACTCCCTGATAGCCTTGAAGACCTCAAGCACGAACCTTTGGCGATTTTCCGCAGAACCTCCCCATTGGTCGTTGCGCTGATTATGCCTTGGAGATAGAAACTGATTAACCAGATAGCCGTGGGCAGAATGAATCTGAACCCCTTGAAAACCCACTTCCTTTGCCAGCCCGGCCGATGTTGCAAAAGCCTTTATAACGTCGTTTATTTCTTCATGGGTCATGGCTCTGGGCTTTTTGAAGCCTTTTTCCAACTCCCCTTCCAGGGCGATAGCTGAAGGAGCAAGAGGCTCACTGCTCATAAAGGAAGGGGTTTGTTTGCCCGGATGATTCAACTGAGCCCAGAGTTGGGTGTTATTGGCTGTCCCGTGACGCACCCATTCACGAAATATTGAAAGGTCACTTTGAGGGTCCAGTACAACATTTTTGGGCTCACCCAGCGCGTTACGATCCACCATCAGGTTACCGGTTACGCAGATGCCTGTTCCGCCTCTCGCCCAGGTTTCGTAGAGTTTGAATAACTCAGGCGTCGGGTTGTGGTTGCGGTCACTTAACTGTTCACTCATGGCCGCTTTGAAAAAGCGATTTTTGATGGTGACAGAAGTGGTCAGGGGAAGCTCTGAGTCAAGATGAATATCGGTCGGCATAGGGTAAATCCTTTTCCAGGCTGGCCAGAGGAGAGTCTGATTATTGTTATGAGTACTGCCTGAGGCGGTATATTAATGGTTCGATATTGAAAAATGAATGAAAAGAATGAAATGGGAAATAGAGAGCCGGCAATCAAAAGTCAGATTACCGGCCTGAAGTCAGCCTCTGGGGGCGTTAATGGCTTCTGACAATACCTGCCAGATCGGGTTTCTGTCGTTGTAGGGGCGCTCCGGTGACTCACCGGCTTCTTCTGCCTGCCAATACTTCCAGTTGAGAGGCTTGCTGCCTAACTCATAGTCATAGCCATCCCACTCATCTTCCCTGAATGAATAGAAGGCCCAGTGCAACTGTCGTGCATTAAGCAGGTCTGTCAAATCCTCCAGGAAGTCTGCAGCTCCTGGATTCTGGCGATAAACGCCGTATTCTGAAGCCACCAGTCTGCTGGTGGCTATGTTGTTCTCTTTTGCCCAGTCAAACAGGGGCGTGAGAAACGCTTCCAGCTGCTCTTTATCCCAATGAATAGGCAATCCTGCATAGGGGACGGTGCCGGGATATTCATAGGCCGCTTGACCGTTCTTGATTCTCAAACTGTTGCTGCGATTGGTGTAGTTGAACGGCTCATACATATGGAAGGCATAGAGTACTTTATTGTCTTCCAGTTTGGGCCAGTAGACGAAAGCAGTGGGCTGCGCATACCAGCCACTGTCGACCATAATGGGGGTTTCGGTATCGACTTTACGAATGGCTTTGATGACCTGGTTGTAAAAAGCTGGCAGATCATGGGACGTTCCCTGATGCTTTTTGTACCAGCTGTCATATCGAGCCAGGTTGCCGTGCTCTTCCATGCCGGTGGACATTTCCGGAATAGGCTCATTAATGATGTTATAGGCGACGATGTTATTAAAACCTTTCAGAGCCTGGGCAATATCCTGCCAGTACCGGGCTGACTGATCCCACCACTTTTTATCTTGCCAGATTCTGGGATCAGGTTTACCTCCGTTGTTCTGGGTCCAGCGACCACCGGGCAGTCCCAGAGGGGCAATCACAACTTTCAGGCCATATTTATCTGCCCATTGAACCGCTTGCTTCAGGGTATCCAGATCCTTCTGTACCAGCTGTTGATAGTTATCAAGACTGCCAGCAAGAAAGTCATTTTCCTGACTGTCCCATTTGCTGAATGTGACCCGAACCCACTCAAGGCCCGCTTCACTGGCTGCCTTGTAATTCTGTTCTGTTGGCTCGCTGTTAAAAAAATTGGTGCCTCGTTTCTGTTCATCCCAGAAATCTATTTTGGCGGCCTGAGCGTTGAGCGCGAGCAAGCTCATTAGCAGCAGTGTGTGAAACCATTTGAAGGACATGGATGGGTTTTCCTTGGACTTTTGTTCTTGATTGGCAGTCTAAGGGAGGATCAAAGATGACATGTAGCAGGGGATGTACTTAACTGTGGGCTCCTGCTTCCCTGGGCGGGAAAAAGAACTGTCGATTTTCCAACCGGACAGGTATTCTGTTAGTTCATTCATTCATTCCAGAGATTTTCAATCCATGAAAATTACTGACAAAAAAGTCGCACTGATCCACTACACCTTGAAGAATGCGGGGGGAGAAGTGTTGGACAGTTCGGAAGGTCATGATCCACTGGCATATCTGCATGGTGCAGGTAATATCATTGCCGGTCTGGAAAGTGCGCTGGAAGAAAAAGCGGCTGGTGACAAACTGGAAGTCTCTGTAGAGGCTGCTGAAGCCTATGGTGAGTACGATGAGAGCCTGGTGCAGCCTATTCCGCGTACCCAGTTTGGTGAGCACGATGTCGAAGTTGGCATGCAGTTCCACGCTGACACCGCTGTTGGCCCACGCGTTGTCACTATTACTGCCATAGAAGGTGATGAGGTTGTGATTGATGCCAACCATCAGCTGGCAGGTGAAGATCTGAATTTTTCTGTTGAAGTCGTTGAAGTGCGCGACGCCACTGAAGAAGAGCTGGAGCACGGTCATGTGCATGGACCGGGTGGACACGAGCACTGATAAGCTATAAAAAAACCGGGCAGTTACCCGGTTTTTTTATAGCTTCAGACAAGATCAGCTTCTCTTGAAGGAAAGCTTGTTTCTGAATATCCCTTCAGGCAGCTTGGTCAGCAGCACTCCGAGCATTAGAAGCAGTGTTAAAAAGATTGATTCGTGACTCAGCATTCTGCCATTAATCAGGCTGTCCAGACAAAGCGCAATCACCGGAAAGATCAGGAAGCAGATGGAGGCCTGGAATGGGCTGGCCAGTTTGTTCAGCTGGAAGTAAGCCATAATGCCGCCAATCCCTGCCACAGAACCCAGATAGATCACTGCACCGAGTGAGATAGCACTGAAGCTGCCCAGATCCGGCGTCTCCATGAAATAACCCGTAATCATCAGAAATACTGCTGCTACCAGACAGGGCAGGGCATTGTATGTCAGCACATGAATGCCCTGGCAGCGTGTCTGAACATTGGTATAAATCAGGGCGTGCATGAGTACGGCTGCAACCAGTGCAACGACACCGATCAGGCTGCCGTTGCTGTTGATAGACATTTCATTACCAATGATGGTAACCAGGCTGCCCAGAGCAATGATCAGACCAAGCAGTTGGTGCATGGCCACCTTTTGTCTCTGGAGTAATACTGAAAGAATCAAAACGGCCACAGGCATGTTGGCGAAGATAATAGAAGCCAGTCCCGACGAAATAAACTGCTCGCCAAAAATCATGAGAGTAAATGGAATCGCAAAGTAGAACAAACTGATCAGGATAAACTCCAGCCCCTTACCCTTTGGAAACCAGATCGGCACGCCTTTCATTCTGGCTAGCAAGATAATCAGTGGCGCGCCTACAGCAAAGCGAATGCCTGTCGCAGTGATGGGAGGAATGGTAGCAACCGCCAGTTCCATAGCCAGCCAGGTCGTGCCCCATATGAAGCAAACCACTATGAATAAAAGGCTGACCTGGGTCTTTGTGTTCATTCCTACATCCTCAATAAAATTTTCACCTGCCATGAAAAATGGTTTTTCTTTTGGCTACTTATGATGAAAAAGTGTACAAGTTATTGCTGGAAAAATGTTTTCAAATTTGTCATGATTTAGGAGTTTTTAGGAAAAAATATTCTCTATTATGCTAGATAAGAAGGATAAGTTGATTCTCGACTGCTTGCAGCGGGATGCTTCTGTTTCAGTGGCTGACATTGCGGATAAAGTCGGGCTGACGGTATCCCCTTGTTGGAAGCGCTTAAAAAGGCTGGAAGAAGAGGGGTATATCACTCAACGAGTGGCTCTGCTGGATAGCGACAAGCTGGGGTTGCACCTCACTGCCTTTGTGAATATTAAAACCCAAAATCACAGCAATGACTGGTTTGAGGCGTTTGTCTCAGAGGTGAGCGATTTTGCAGAAGTGGTTGAGTTCTACCGTATGGCTGGTGAGTATGACTACATGATGAAAGTGTTGGTCAAGGATATGGCCGCTTTTGATGTGTTCTACAAAAGGCTGGTAAACAGTATCACAGGGCTGAGTAATGTGACTTCTTTCTTTGCCATGGAAAAGCTCAAGAATACGACATACCTGCCTATAGGGTAATACTGTCTCAGCAGTCCCTGATATCAATAAAGTGACTGCTACATAACCTCCTTACTTCCTATAAGTACCTGGCCAATTGCTTTCGCATAGTCTGAGCGGCCGTTTTTCGTTCCAACTCGGGTTACGTAGTTAAGGCTACGTGCCCGACGTCGCACTCGAGGGCATAAACGCCTTGAAGGCTGAAAAAATCCGCTCGTCAAAATATTGCAAAGCAACTGCCCGGGTGCTGATCAAATCCAAGTCAATCAGTGCAAAGGCTGGATAGATCTGGAGGTTTTGATCTCTGGAAAAGCCCTGTCATTATTTTCCAGGCACTGATTCATGATTTTGTCGTTTATGGCTGGCATGATTCTGGCACTTCCCTTGCATAGGGAATAAAGAGATAAAAATCTAATAATTTCTTACAAACATACAGGAATGTATGTAAAATCTGGCGCCATAAGAATCAAGAATTAGCCTTCTGGAATCAAGCAAGTCATGAACAAGAAATATCTGCTGACAGGGATAGGCGCACTGGTGGTTGCTTTCGGTGTTTACCGTTTTGCTCAACTCACCACGCCAGATGTTGGGGTAATAGACCCACTACCCACCCGGGTCGAAGTTCAGGTGATGAAACCTGCCTCAGTATCCAGCTGGGCTTTTGCAGAAGGCACTGCTGAAGCACTTCGCAAATCATTCCTCAATTTTGAGCAGTCAGGCAAGGTTGTCTATATCGGCGAGATGGCAGATGACAGCCAGCTCCGTGAAGGTGTGCGGGTGTTTGGCCCCTCTGAAGATGTACGCAAAGGACAATTGCTGGCACAGATCGACAACCGTGAAAGCGTAGCGGATGTTCGATCTCTGGAAGCTCGTTTGCAGTCTGCCAGAGAGCGGAAAAAAGAAGCCGAAGCGGGCAAGGCGAGAGCAGAAAACGATCTGTCTCAGGCTCGTTCAGACTACGACAGAACTTCAAAGATTTATCAGAAAGGGGTGGTTTCCAGAGAGGAGTTTGAACGAGCCAATACTGACCTGAAGAATGCCGAAGCGGGTCTGGCTTCAGCAGAAAGCTCTCTGCAGGCTGCCATTGCCGAGAGTAAGAGTATTGCTGCCGACTTGAATCGTGCCACCGTCAGCCTGGAAAAAACCAGCCTTTTTGCCCCGTTTGACGGGATCATTACTTCCATGAATATTCTTGAGGATAACTATTACTATCCTCCGGCTGGGGCAACCTCCAGCAAAGAAAGAGAAGTTTCCAGTGCCATTGTTGTTGTAGACGACAGCTTTTATGAAGTTCGACTGGAAGTCCCCGAACTTTCTTTCAAAGGCATTGAAGAAGGTCAAACCGTTTATCTCGCCCATGATGACCAGGCTCTGTACCAGGCCGAAAAAAATGGTTTTACCCGGGGAGAGTTCGTGAAGGGCAAGGTCTGGTCGGTCAGTCCTTCTATCAGTCTTCAGAGCCGTTCTCTGCAGGTCAAAGTCAGAACTGAAGGTGATGCCAGTGCCATTCGTGATGGTATGTTTGTTCAGGCCTGGATCGCTACTCAAGAAAAGCAGAATGTCCTGACGTTACCCTGGCAGACCCTTTCTTTCCGTAACGGTGTGCCTTTTGTGTATGTCGTCACACCAGAAAATACCGTGGAAATGCGCTGGGTAGACCTTGGGCTTCAGGGGCTGGACCGTGCTGAAGTACTGGAAGGCGTCTACGAAGGGGAAAAAGTCGTTATTCGTGGCCAGCACCTGCTCACTTCAGGGAGTAAAGTAGAAGTGCTGGGAGCCAAGCAATGAACTGGTTGAAGAATAAGCTGTTTCTGGAAACCTTGCTTGGCCGACTGTTACTCGGGCTGTTTCTGCTGGTCGGAGTGATGTCCTATAACACCATGGTGAGGGAGAACTATCCCGATCTGGAAATTCCCCAGGCTCTGGTGACCACTTCCTGGCCTGGTGCTTCACCCGAACAGGTGGAGAAAGAAGTCACCAAACCTCTCGAGGATGAGATACGAAACCTCAAGGGGTTGAAAAGCTACAGCAGTGGTTCCTACAACTCTTACTCAGTCGTTGCCGTAGAGTTTGAGGCGGACATGCCCATGTCGGACGCCATGCAACGACTGAGAGCCAAGATTGATACCGCCGAAAGTCAGTTTCCGAGCACCGATATTGAAAAGCCGGAAATAGAGGAAATGAGTGTTTCTGAATCTCCAGTCATCAGCTGGGTGCTGCATGGGGATGTGGATGATCTGATTCTGACCGATATGGCCAAGCAGGTAGAGGCCAAGCTTGAGTCCATTCCTTCCGTCAAGAAAGTGAACCTGGGTGGTCTTCGGGAAAAAAGTCTTCATATTCGTTTGAAGCCAAACAAGCTTAGAGCGCTTGGAGTCTCTCCATTGACGGTCCGTGACCGTCTGCAGGCCGCTAACCAGGATATGGCCTGGGGACAGTTTGAAGGTGAAGAGAGTACTTTTAACCTTTATCTGGAAGGCCGTTTCGACAGTCCTGAAAAAGTACGACAGCTGCCTATTGTTCGACTGGATGATAACCGTCCGGTAAGGCTGGGAGAGATTGCCGAAGTCAGCCTGCGTCTGGACAAGGAAAAAAGCCGTACCTACTTCAGCCTTAAAGGCAGCGAATACACCCGGGGTGTCACACTGGATGTAGTGAAGCGTCCGGGTGCGGATACTATTGCCGTTATCGCAGAAACCGAAAGACAGGTAGCGGAAATGGTTGGCTCCAATACCTGGCCCCGTGCACTGGAATTGATCAGTGTGACCGATGATCGTGAGCTGATAGAGCAGTCGTTTGACGACATCTATAGTTCAATGTTGCAAGCCACGCTGCTGGTATTCATTATTCTGATGGTGCTGCTGTCCTGGCGTGAAGCACTGATTGCCGGTCTTGCTTTACCTGTGACTATGCTGGCAACGCTGGCCATCATGGCGGGTATGGGTTACAGCTTTAATTCCATGATCATGATCGGCATGGTGCTGGCACTGGGTATGCTGGTAGATGTCTTCATTCTGGTCATGGAAGGTATGCATGAAGGGTTATTTGTCAGAAAAGAGTCGTTTAATAAGGCGGCTATCAATACCGTAAAAACCTTTGCCCTGCCTGCTTTTGCCGGACAGCTGACCACTATTCTGGCCATGGTGCCCATGATGATGGTGGGCGGAATCGACGGTAAGTTTATTCGTATCCTGCCTATTACTATTACCGTAGCACTGCTGGTTAGTCTGCTGATTGCCTTCGTGATCTGTATCCCACTGTCTCGCTATATGCTGGAAAAAGCAGCCGATGGCGGCAAGGAACTGATGATGGATAAAATCAGTCATCGATACCGGGGTCAGCTTACTGACTGGTTGCTGCGTTCACCCCTGAAAAGCAAGAAACACGCGACTGCTTATATCCTGGGTGCATTGGGTATGTTCATGTTGAGTATGGTCATTGCAGGTAAACTGCCAGTGATGATGTACCAGGAAACCGATGACCGGAAGATTGGTGTCTCCATTGAACTGCCTCCACAGGCCACGCTGGATCAGGCTCAGGCGGTAGCGAAGAAGGTAGGCTCATACCTTCGTGAGCAAACCTGGATTGAGAAAAACATTGCTTACATTGGTGCCAGAACACCTGTGGCCACCGGTACCTTAAAAGAAGCCCTGCTACCTAATGAGGCTTGGAACCAGGTTGGCTTTACGGTCATTCTTGTGCCAAAAAGTGAGCGGGATCAACTTTCTTTTGAATATCTGGACGAAATGCGTTCCGGTATTAATAAGGTGATTGCTGATGAAGCAGGCCTTAGCGTTCACCTCACTCACGTGGGAGGAACCCCCAGTGGTGAAGATCCTATCCAGATTGAACTGACAGGGCCTGATTACGATGAGTTGATGGCGATTTCTGCCGAGGTGCGTCAGGCGCTGAGTGAACAACCTGGCGCTGTGGGTGTCAGGGATAACCTGGGCGCTTCCCTGAGGGAAATTCGATTCCATTTGAAAGCCGAAAAACTGAACTTCTATGGCATCAGTGAATCAACCGTGGCTCAGCAGATCCGTATTGCTATGGAAGAAGATGAGTTCGGTAGCTTCAAGATGGAAGGTATTCAGGACGATCCGGATATCCGTATCAGCATGCAATGGCCAAGCCGTGGCAATGAAATGGGTGGGCCTCAGCATATCTCTGAAATTCGCCTGTTGAGGGTTATAGCAGACGATGGACGTTCCATTGCGCTGTCGGATCTAGCGGACTTTGAGATTATCGAGACACCCAGAGTGTTTGTTCATAGTGTCAGCCTGAGGGCAGTGACGGTTCAGTCCCGGGCAGAAGGTCGAACCGCTGCAGATATCGTAGCCGGTATTTTACCTGAACTGGAGAAAATGCAGTCTGGCTGGGCTGAAGGTTACAGTTTCTCCATAGGTGGGGAGAATGCCCAGTCTGCAGAGAGTTTTGGCAGCATGGGAGCCGCATTTATTATTGCTGTTGTGATGATTTTCATCCTGTTGACACTGATGTTTAACTCTATGTTGCAGCCTGTAATCATCCTGTTTATTGTGCCTCTGGCGATCATGGGAACCTTTATTGGCTATCTGTACTTTGATGTGCCGATTACTTTCTCGGCTCTGGTGGGGTGTATCTCCCTGGCAGGTATTGCGGTCAATAACGGTATTGTTCTGGTAGAAACCATGAATAATCATCTTGCCAGCGGTATGAGTGTCAGGGAGTCGGCGGCCAGAGGGGCAGCAGATCGATTGAGGCCTGTCATCAGTACCAGTTTGACGACTATTCTGGGACTGATTCCATTGGCACTCAGTGATCCTCAATGGTACTCGCTCTGTCTTGCGATTATCTTTGGTCTGATGACATCTACCGTTGTAGCGATGTTCATAGTGCCTGCACTCTACCTGCTGTTGACCAAGCCTGTGGATTCAGTAGCGGATGGAAACCATGCACTATCGCCCCAGTCGTGAATGGCTGTGTTGAATGAAATAATGTTTCGTCCCACTGGGGGATGAAACATTATTAACAGCAACGAGTGACTCAGAAAATGTTTTTAATGGTCAATGAAGGTGTGAGCTGAGTATGGCTCGAAGAACCAAAGAAGAAGCTGAAGGGACTCGCCAGCTTCTGATGAAAACAGCATTAAGACTGTTCAGTGATCAGGGCATCCAGACGACGACGCTTGCTGCCGTGGCGAAAGAGGCCGGTGTCACCCGGGGAGCTATCTACTGGCACTTCAAAGATAAGTCCGAGATGCTCGAAGCGCTTTGGGATAAAATCATGCAGCCTATGGAGTTGGTGTATGAAAAGCTGCGCGGTGATGTCAGCGGTGACCCTCTTCTGGTTCTGGAGCAGATCGCTGAGAGTTTTTTTCTCCTGGCTGCTTCCAATGAGGACTTTCAGCAAGTACTCAAGATCACTATGCAGTCCCAGAGTGATCCCCTGCTGGCAGAGCGTTGCCAGCAACTCTGCAGAGAAGAAATGGACTCGCTCAGTAGTTTGATGACTCAGGCCCGGGACAAGGGTTTTTTGAGAACAGATCTTTCAGTGAAAGCGGCTTCATTAACCTATTATGGCTTTATTGAAGGGGTCGCGGGGAACTGGCTGAACAGTGGCTGCGACCCATTATTGATAGAAGAAGCGAGGCCTATAGCCAGAGTATTGATTCAGGGGCTGCGCAAGGCGGTTAATTAACAGGAATCTGGATGGGTAGTCTTATCCAGACCTATGTCCATATGGCTAATGACTCCAGACACACTCAATCATGTGCAGCTGCCTGCAATATGTGAGGTAGCTCAGAAGCTTGTTTTGACAAAGTGAGCAAGAGTTCTATTTTTAAAGCACCAGTTAAGATGCAAACTTTCGAATAATAAGTGAATTGCAGGGTGCTGAGCTGTTGAATAGATTCATTAAAGTAAATCTACTTTTATTTTTTGGTTTTTTTGCCCTCGGAGCTTTCTCTGCTGAAGTTCGAGTGGTGGATCAACTTGTTTTTAAAGTGGTGAATGGTCAATTGGTCGTTTCAAGGGCGGCCTCAAGTGCCAGTGCGTCAGCGATCGCTGATATTCCTCAATCTCTGGTTCAGTTTACCAGCCTGCTTGCAGATCATGAGATTCCTGTTCATGAAACAGAGAATGATTCTGAAATGATCTGGGAGTTTCCAGAATCTATGAGTGATTCTGTAGCGGGTATTTCCTTTAGTCTGGAAGACGCAGAGGATAGTCCTCTGAGCTTTCAGCAATCAGAATTCACCTCCTGGCTTCAGAATGAATCAGAGCAATCTTTTCCTTCCTTCAGTCCTTCAATAGTCTCAGTGCCTGCTGTTTTTAATGCGCTAAACCTGATGCTGGCAGGCTCAGAGCAGACCTTTACACAGTTGATGACTCCGCTTTCATTGGGTATGAATCCCGAACTGGTAGAATATGGCTATCGGGTCAGTGTGCAGGACACACTGGAAGGTATGGTCGTTTTATATTCATTGGGTGCAGGTCTGACAAGAAACCTGTATCGGGTTACTCTCAGACCTTTAACCTATTTACAGTTAAGAGAGAAGACTCGATCAAGGACTGCACAAGTTGATTTAAGGGAAGATGAGTCTGAAGACAGAGAAAAGAAACTGGATCCATCTGATGCTGGATCCTACAGTATATGGCCTAAAAGCTTTTCCGGATTTATAACCAGCAGAGGGGATAAGTGGTTCGGAGAAGGAAAGGTTAAAGAGGAATCTGCGGGTGATGAATCCTGGCTTGTTTTAATGATTATCACGTGGCTTTCATCAAAGGCAGTTTCTCTATGAGTTTTCCGGGCTAGGAGTCGACCTGTCTATTCTCGGGCAGGCTCCTAGGTAGATGGAGGGATTTTCCTTTCCGCTCAAAGGCTCTGGGAGTATAGTGTCGCTCTTATATGTGAGGCTTGGTTATCACCTTGAGTGAAAACAGTTTCACCTTTCATGTCTTCTGATTTCGGTTGTATGCGACATATCACTTCTCCGTTAGCCGGTTGTTTGCTGGCGGCTTCTGTTCTGGCAGGGCGTCATTATTTTCCAGACTATTTTCAGGTTATTGGTCCATTTGAATCGGCACTGCTTTTTCTGGGTGGATTGATTGCTGGGATTCGATTGCCGGATATCGACCTGGCCATTCCAGGGTTGAGTCATCGTTCAGGCATTACTCATTCATGTTTTTTCGCTGTATTGCCCTTAATGTACGACTTACCTTTTGTCGCAGGGGGGCTGGCACTGGGAATTGCTCTTCACTTGTCGTCTGATATTCAACCCAAGTCATGGACAGGTGGAGCATTAATCAAATTTCCCATACTGGGCAGTATCGGGATGTTTTCTCCACTCTGGATTTTGTTGAATATTGTGGGCTGTTTTGTAGTGCTGTTTCATACACTGCCACAGGAGCCTGACATAGGCAGATGGGCTATTCTGAGCGTCATGATAGCAGGGGGGGGCTGGTATTTTCTCAGTGAGGAAAAAAAGAGGCTCTTTCCTTTATTGACTCTGGCGTTCAGCCTGTTGCTGGTGCATCAATATCGAAAGGGTCAACTCAGTGTTGAGATTGTGATTCAATATTTTGCCTGAGCAATGACGCACTCCTTCATCCGAAGGAGTGCGCTGAAACTTACTGTGTTCCTACTGACAGAACGCGTTGTTGTTCACGAACGTTCTGCTTGGCTTTTCTGCGATTCAGAACAGTATTACCCACTTCACCACCCAGGTGTGCTTCACCACGTTGATTAGCCAGTTGAATCTGGTTTTCACGTTCACGGAAACGCTGTTTCTGGTCAGGAGTGTGCTTGTCAAAACAGTGAGGGCAGCTGACTCCCTGCTCAAAGTGTTCGCTGAGTTGATCCTGTTCAGTGATAGGAAGACGGCAGGCATTGCACTGATCGTACTGGCCTTTCTCGAGCTGATGGTTAACGGTTACCCGATCATCGAAGACAAAGCATTCGCCTTCCCAGGTGGATTCATCCTGAGGCACTTCTTCAAGGTATTTCAGAATCCCACCCTTCAGGTGAAAGACTTCTTCAAACCCCTGTTCTTTCAGGTAAGCCGTAGACTTTTCACAACGGATACCACCGGTGCAGAACATGGCAACTTTCTTATGCTGTTCCGGGTTCAGATGGTCTTTAACGTATTGAGGAAACTCTCTGAAGGTCTCGGTGTTGGGGTTGATGGCATTTTGAAAGGTGCCCACCTGAACTTCATAATCGTTACGGGTATCGACAACCAGAACCTCTGGATCGTTGATCAGGTCGTTCCAGGATTTGGGCTCAACATAGGTGCCGACCACATGGTTGGGGTCAATGTTCTCCACGCCCATGGTGACAATTTCTTTCTTCAGTTTTACTTTTGTGCGCTTGAAAGGCATGGACCCTGTGTAGGATTCCTTATATTCAAGCTCTGTGAGACGTGGATCGCTCTTCAGCCAGGCCAGAAGCTGGTCAATAGCTTCACGGGTTCCTGCAACGGTACCATTAATACCTTCCCGGGCGAGGAGCAGGGTTCCATTAACCCTGTTGTTTTCCATCACTTTCAGAAGACTGGGTTTAATGGCTTCAAAGTTATCCAGAGTGACAAATTTATAGAGCGCACAGACGACGATTGACATAGAGGGTCCTGTTGCTGGCCGGAGCGTAAATCCGGTGCAGTTTTTTTAAAAGCCTACCTTATAAGAAAACTATCTTTCGGGCCTGGAATCAGGCCAGCCGGTAAGCATAGCAAAGAGATTGTTCCAGTGGCTAGCAAATAGGCTTTTAAAGTCAGGAAATCCTGGCAGAGAACAGGCACCGTTGAGCAATTATCTGAAGTGTTTACATGGTGGCGTAGTCTCTCAATTTAATGCCTACTTTTTCGTCTACCCAGAGCTTATTACCCGTAACGCCACGAAAATTAGGTACCAGCTTGTTAATGTATTCGTAGGAAGCAGCAGGTTTGCTCGCAGATTGTTTTTGGTCAGAGTCCAGTTTGAAGAAGTACCGGCCCGCTTCTGTTTGCTCAATCAATACCTTGTAAATGGCTTTCGTTGTATTGGCGACCAGGAGATAGTATTGATTGTCAGCAAGACTTTTATAGACTAAATGGGTACCACGTGTTCTGCCCCCTCCCAGGACGGATTCCAGACGACGGCGAGCTTCACTGTCTGAAATGGCACCATGATACCAATCCTTCATTCTGTCATAGGCTTTTGACTTTCCTTTGGGTGGACCCACAATGGCTAGATATTCCTCGTCATGAAACTTTTTTCGGTCTTTTGCAGGGCGAAGATCGCGTTGGGTAATCGTCTTTGCTCCATCTCTTGAAACCTGAATTTCCCTTTGCGTCCTCATTCGTACAGCGACATTACTGCTGGCCTGGTAGAGGCTGACACCGGCTGATATTACTTCCTCAAGGCCTGTAACAGGCTGTGGCCGCACAACGGGCTTATTCTCGACGACTGCTACAAGAGCCGTTTCTCTGACATTTGTGGGATCTTTGTGGACCCGATGTTGTACATCAGGTTTTTTGACAACCACCGCTACAGATCCGCTCTCTCCGAAATCTGTTTGCTTTTTATGGCTCCGATATTGAGTGAATAACTTCTCGACGCCTTTCCCGGTGATATGAACTGCAGAACTTATAAGCACGTTCAATACCTGCAGTTTTGCAATACTGATAGCTCTTTCCTGAAGCAAGAGCTTATGACTCTCAAACCAGTTGTGGGCTTCCAGGTGCAATGCAGAAGAGCTATTACTAGAACCAGAATCAACAAGTCCCATACAGATTGAGTTGTTGAGAAGTTGGGTCTGGGGAAGTACGAGCTTCTTACTCCCCTGGGAGAGTTCACGGCATCCGTTTTGCTTCATAGTCAACTGGCCAAAACCTTTGCTATTGGGAGTCATAGCCCCTTTTGCCTGCAAGACCTCGCTGGAAGGTACCATATCCTCCTTGATGTTATTTTTTAGCCATTCGTTTATATGATTGATCCAGAATGGAGCCAGCGGTGTTTCATATCGGGTAGAAGGGGTGACTGTATTACTCGTTAGAAGAAATTCGCCCCATTCATGAGCTGATTGAGACTGAAAAACAACGGTTTTCAGCAGAACATTTTCTTCGGTATAAACATCCATCTGCAGTTGTTTTCTAGTAGCTCTGTTTTGTCCCCTTGCAGCACTCTGATGAGAGGTTTCAGGCAGGCCCAGAAGGATGTATATCTTTTTCTTCAACATCTGGTCGCGTAAGGCAGAATACTCATCAACGGTTTCTGACCAGATTTCATTCTCCTCCTCGTCGGATGACTGAGCAGGAAGAGGGAATATTTTGTAGTGGAGTCGATCCTCTCCTTTAGAGAGTATGATGAGCACGCTGCTCTCATGTTGATCCGGGAAAGGAATTTGCCACAGGGAATCATGGTGCTCTTTAGCTTCTCGGTAAAGTTCCCAGGTTTCATTGCCTAACGATACAAAGTCCAGGACGAACATGAGGGGAGTGGCCACCTTAAAGACGTTCTTTGCTGTGGGTGGAGTATGGCTGCTAGTTGCCCCAATGAGGGTAAGAAAGGGGACAGAAAAGGTGAAAGAAGAAAAGTACTTCCTGAATATTGTTTGGTTGTAACTTTGCAGCTCTGCTGTTGATGCCCCTTCTCAATAGGTTGAAACACCGGATTTTTTTTCCAGTACTCCCAGTGGCAACTGGATCAGACCGGCGGCAAAAGTGTTAGAAACAAAAACGACAGTTACTACAAGATAGACTGTTTTCAGAAGAAATATTTTCAACGACTACTCCACCTGCCAAAAATGTAACGGAACTAACAGCAGATAATTCAGCACAAATTAGAGTAGTCGATATTGTGAATATAATCTCTTATTCTGATTTATTGATCAGCTTTGCAGCCAGACATCCTTGGCCCAGTGCCAGACTGATGGCCAGGTGGCCTCAGAGATATCGCCTTCAGTCCAGAGGCCTACTTCTCCTTCTGCAGAAACACAGTAGAAGTCGCCATTATGTTCACATAATGGCAGCAGATCTCTTGGCACCCCCTGATCCCAAGCGATAGCAGCTACTTCGGGCAGATAGGTGTGGGAATAGGCATCTTTGATGGTGACGGGCTCCATGGAGCCGTAGACAATATCGCTGACTTGCAGTAGAAACTCCCTGAAATCGGAAGGGATAGGAATCAGGAGCTGTTCTTCAGCCTCGATAATCTCATCTTCGTCAGGAAGCTCCAGTGGCGTGGGTACTTCGACAGCACATTCCCGGAGTTCTTCAATGACATCTTCCATAGCGGCAAACCTGTAATGGAGAAAAGCCTCTGTAGAGTGCAGAGGCTATTTTGGAGGCTCAATCGAACCCGACTTACTGATTATCTGCGACCTTTGCTCGATCTGCCAGATTGAACGGGCTTTTTCTTTGTATTCCCCGAGCGAGTATTAGACGTCGGCTTTCTTTTGTTGCCTGCGGGTTTATTACCCGGCTGCCCTGAAGATGAGCGAGGTTTACGAGGCTTTTTGGTTGGAGCCTGTTCGGTCAGTGTGACCTTAACACCGTCTTCAAAGTAAGGAACTGGCTCAACGTCCAAAGGTTTTTTAATGAGCTTTCGAATGGCTTCCAGCAGTTTTTTCTCTTCCGGGTTCATCAGGGAAATAGCACGACCCGGGCTGCCTGCTCGTCCGGTACGTCCAATACGGTGGACATAATCCTGAGGAACTTTTGGTAGATCATAATTGATCACCAGGGGCAGCTGCTCCATATCCAGTCCTCTGGAAGCTAAGTCTGTGGCTACCAGAACCCGATAAGCACCAGCTTGGAATTCAACCAGAGTTCTGCTGCGCAGGTACTGGCTTTTATCACTGTGCAGTGCGGTTGCGGTGATGCCCTCATCGGATAACAGATCGGCTATTTTGTCTGCTGCTTTTTTAGTGCGGACGAAAACCAGAACCTGCTGCCATTTACCGCCCTCAATGATGTAACTGAGAATTTCGGGTTTGTCTTGCTGGTCGACAGGGTAGATCGACTGTTTGACCGTGTTGGCCGCTGAATTGGGGTTCTCTATTTCAATCTTGACTGGATGGCGCAGGAATTCATGGGCCAACGCTTTGATGTCTTTGGAGAAGGTGGCAGAGAAAAGCAGGTTCTGCCGCTTGGCAGGCAGTGCTTCAAGAATCTGATCCAGTTCGGCTTTAAAGCCAAGATCCAGCATTCTGTCGGCTTCATCCAGAACCAGGACCTTCAGGTGATCCAGTGTTAAATGTTCTTTTCGAATCAGGTCCAGCAGTCGACCCGGAGTCGCTGTCAGAACATCCACACCGGCTTTCAGTGCGGCAATTTGGGGGTCGATATCAACACCGCCGTAAGCGACTGCTGAACGAAGGGAAAGATTCTGGCCATAACGAACCACACTCTCGCCTACCTGGACAGCCAGCTCTCGGGTGGGTACCAGAATCAGGGCTCGCACCGGATGGTTTTTCAGTGTGCGCATTTCTGACAGACGGTGCAGGAGCGGCAGGGTGAAGCCGGCCGTTTTACCGGTTCCTGTCTGGGCCGAAGCCATGACATCACGACCTGTCAGCACCATAGGAATGGCTTTGGCCTGAATCGGGGAGGCTTTTTTATAACCTTGTTCAGTGACTGCCTGGAGTAGAGGTTCACACAAACCAAGGGATGAGAAATCAGTCATTTTGATCTGTAGACCTCTAAGACATGAAATGGGCTGGCGATTGTACAGCAGTCCGTCAAGTTCTGCATTGGGGTTTACCCGCTCTCAGAAGAGCAGGGAAGTCATTTAGAATTGTTTGCGCAGTCGTATAGGCAGTTTACGGAACTCCATCTCGTAATAACCTTCTGACCCGACCATCCACCAGGCGGTGTCATAGAGCCATTGAGCCATGCCATAAACGCCTTCTTCATAAGTATTGATGGCTCCAGTCATGGTGATCTCGCCCAGGCTTTGATTAACATTCATGACCCTGACAACACCGTCGAGCTCAGGGCCTTTCAGTTTAAATGTGGAGTCAGAGCTGCAACCACTGAGCGTGAAGTACTCATTCTTGATCAGGTTGTGGTGGAGGGCCCCGGATTTGTCCATATCCAGCTCAAACAGCTTGATAACGCCAAAGGTGTTGTTGTCCGGACCCACCTTCAGTTCCATATGAAACTGTTCAACCTTGCCACTGGAGCGGTCAAAAGTGACTTTAGACATGCCCGAGTAGTTGCCCTTGGGCAGATTGCAGAAGTTTTCGGCACTGGCAAAGCTCGTCAGGCCAATTAGAGCGACAAGTAAAGCGCTGTTTAGTCGATTTTTCATTTCCTTATCCCAATTGTTTTAGTGACTTACGGGCTTAGTAGACAAGGAATAATCGGGCGAGTTTCGAGGGGAACGTAGCTTGTTCAGGTCTTGTTCAGGTTGGAGCGGTTTTCTTACACCAAGGTCTAAGAAAACTCGCTTTCATAGGTCTCTGGGTTGTTTAGCTCTTCTTGCGCTTCAATGGCTCAAAGCCAGCATCAACCGATTCTGTAGCCTTCTGGCTCTCAGGCTTACGACGCTTGCCAACGCTCTTTTTATCGCGCAGGCGGGTTTTTCCTGCCGCAGCCTTGTCTTTTGCAGCCACTTTCTTTTTCTTGCTGCCAGCCGCTTTTCCGGAAGCTTTCAGCTTTTTAGGGCCTTTCCAGCTACCTCTTAACTCCTTGATTGAACGCTTTTCAAATCGTGTTTTCAGATAGCGCTCAATCCCTGACATCAGATTCCATTCGTTGGGACCTATCAGGGAGATAGCCAGGCCTTGCTCGCCCGCTCGTCCGGTGCGACCAATACGATGAACATAGTCATCGCCATTGCGAGCCATATCGAAGTTGATCACCAGGTCTATGCCTTTGATATCGAGACCTCTGGCCGCAACATCGGTAGCCACCAGGATATTGATCTGCCCTGACGCCAGCATGGCCATCATTTTCTTCCGTCCCTGATGGTCCATTTCACCGTGCAGGACTCCGACTTTTAGATCGCAATAACGAAGAAATCCACACAGTTGATCAGCAAAGTTTCGGGTATTGCTGAAAACAATGGCTTTGTCGAAGGTTTCATTTTCCAGCAACCAGCGTGTCAGCTTTTCTTTATGCTTCTGGTCATCAGAAAGCATGATTTGCTGGTGGATATTTTCATGCTTGTCTCTGGCTGTTTTCAGTGTCACAGATTCAGGCTGGTTCAGAACCAGATTAATCAGATCACGCATTCCTTTCTGCTCCAGAGTGGCAGAAAACAGCATGGTCTGCCGTTCCTGGCGACATTCAGAAGCAATTTTCAGCATGTCAGGACTGAATCCAAAGTCCAGCATGCGATCGGCCTCATCCAGAATCAGGTATTCCAGATCACTGAAGTCAGTGTTGCTGTTCTCCATGTGCTCAAGCAAGCGTCCCGGTGTGGCGATCAAGATTTCAGGGTTTTTTCTCAGCGTATTAACCTGGTGTCGGAACTGATCACCACCGGTAATCAGGCCTGCTTTAATTTGGGTGAATCGAGCCAGAGTTTCCGCTTCTTCCAGGACTTGTCGAGCCAGTTCACGAGTAGGTACCAGAATCAGCATTCGAGTACTGGAGCGGGGGGCTGAATGATCCTGGAAATGACTCATGGCGGGCAGCAGGAAAGCAGCCGTTTTGCCGCTGCCGGTTTCGGAACTCACCAACAGATCTTTTCCATCCAGTGCTTTTGGGATCACTGCTGCCTGGACAGGGGTGGCCTCGCTGAAATCTTTTTCAGTCAGGGCTTTTTGCAGTCGTTCATGCAGTGCCAGGTCAGAAAAAAGCAAGTGATACTCCTTGATAATGATGTCTTAATGAGGGGGCTGGCATTCTATGCCTCTGCAGAAGAAAAGGCTATAGAGTCAGTCCGTATCCGTACTTTGTACGGGCGACTGATAGCCAAGCGCTTTTCTGGCCTCATCACCAATGAGGTCTGCCCAGTCATTGATCCAGGTATAACTGGAATGTATAGGAATTTCAAAGCACAGGTAGAACACCTTTCGTCGTATAGTTTTGCCGGATTTTCCTGAGAAGCAGTCAGGCTGTTTTCCCTGATTCTAAAAAACATCAGTTTTACAGGTAATACACCTAAATAATTACATAAGACAGAGTAATAAACTGTCTCTGTTTGCATCAGACAGACCAATCCTGCTATACCAGAGCAACAGGTCTCCCGAGGGCAAGCCTTTCATGACACAGGTGCAGTTC
>NZ_JBPCXO010000138.1:0-6926 GCF_051008435.1 Endozoicomonas sp.
CGGCATCACCCAGAGATCGGGCGGCATCGGCTGCGGACTGGGCACCGTCTTCCAATTCGGCCAGTTTCTGTCGGCTGGCTTCCAGGGCTTCGTTGTACTGCTCCTGGGTCAAGGTGCCTTCGGCGAACCCCTTTGAAAGTTCCACTGCCAGGTTAGCCAGCTCGGTGCGTGTTTCAGCGGCATTGATCTGTTTGAGTGCGTCAGCCGCATCCGTAAAGGCTTTTTTAGCGGTCTGTGCTGACTTCACATAGACCGAGTTGAGTTTGATGACATCCTGTTCGACGAACTCTGTCGTTTTCTGGCTCTCGGTGCGAATGGTCTGCTGAGTATCCTGACTGGCCTGAACAATGGCATCACTCAAGCTTTGCCAGGTGTTATTTATATCCTGAACATCCTCTTTCACTGCCTCTTTGAACCCTGCTGATACCGCCTTGACCGAGTCACTGAAAGACTGCAGCTTTTGGGCAGACTCTTCCGCTCCAAAGGCACTAAATAGCTTGACTGTACTTTGAGTAATGGAGGCGATAACAGAGCTGAACACCAGACCGAAGCCTTTAACGGCCACCGTGAAACCATTAAAAAACAGCTGAATGGCATTACCGGTCAAAGTAAAGGTACTGTTCAGGCTGGCCAGCGCCGAGGCGATACTCTGACTGGTGGAACGAACACGCTCAACCAACTGTTCAAACGTCAGCCCCGAGAAATTGGCCTTGATGGCCTCCCCCATCTGCACAAACGCATCGCTAATGGATTGTGCTAATCGTGACAAACGACCATCTTCTGACATCACACTGACTTGATTAGAAATCCCTTTAAGCTGAGTTTTTGCGTATTCCAGCGCCCCACTCTGAGCCACTTCATCCAGGAAGTTCTGCCAGGTGTCTTTCAGGTTACTGACGTAACCGGACAGCAAGGACATATTCTCGGCGGCACCGGCAGAACTCTTGCCGATTTCATCAATCAGCAGGGCAATGGTATCCCGTCCCAGCTTGCCTGCGGTGGAGAGTTTCTGCAGTTCCTGGACATTCTTGCCCGTGGCTTTCTCCAGCATTTCCCAAACGGGTACACCCCGCTCGACCAGCTGAAGAATCTCCTCTCCCTGCAGTTTCTGCTTGGCCCAGGCTTGTCCAACGGCCAGGGAAATGCCGTTCAGCCGTTCCATACCCCCACCCAGTTTGGAAGCCTGATCCACTATGGCTTGCATACTGCCGTCCATAGGATCTAGACCAAACGCCTTCAGTCGTACAAAAGCGTCCGCTACCTGCTCCAGCTGGTATGGGGTTTCACGGGTAAACTGCTTGATCCACTGGATAGCTCGCTCGCCTTCAGCCACTGAGCCCATTACAGCATTGAGCTGCACCCGCAACCGTTCAAACTGGTCACCCGTTCCCAGCAGACCCTGAATCGCCCGTTTGACGGTATACAAACCAACACTGGCCGCCACCAGAGCTCCTAACCGCTGAGATAGACGACCCATGCTGCCTGATGCTCGATCCGCATCTCGAGCCAGCTGCCGGAAGCCGAGACGTTTAAACGTGCGAGCAGAAGCTTTGGCTCTGACATCCACTTTCTGCAAAGCTGAGGCTGTTTCTTTCAGCTCCTTTTGCAGACGCTGCTGCTGGGCAGACAGGTTTCGGTTGGAAAGACCTGCCTGCTCCAGACTCCTGCGTAACCCGGCCAGTTTCTGCCGCTGAGCCTGATAAGCACGACTGGCTGATACTACTGATTTACGAGCCGATTCCAGAGAGCGCTGGAGTGAACGAGAAGGCTTCTCAGTCTGCTGAAACTCCCTGGCCAGCTTCTCAACCCTGGCTTCCGCCTCACGATAGGCTTTGCCTGTATCTCGAACTGCTGCTGTCTGTTTTTGAAAAGACGACAACAAACGATCCTGCTTCTGCAAGTCAGACAGTTTTTGCTTGAGGGTTTTGGCTTCATTGCGGAGGGATTCAAGAGAGGAGACTGACTGGAGGACGGTTTTGGATAGGGTATCTTTGGCTTTTAGTACCAGCCGAAGGGCAGATTCCTTTACTGAAGACATAATTCCTCCGTCGGCCACTATGAGTAAACGCTGTCAACTCAAAGAGGGCTTGCTGCGTGTGTGATTACTCTCTGCATCAGCTTACCAAGCTGAAGCTATTGCATTTATCGTTGGAATACGCAAAATCAGCTTTATAGAAAGTTATGATTTTAACGGCCAGTTTGAGACTGAAAAAATGCACAGAAACAGATATGGAAGCACTCAGATTTTTGCAGAAAAAGAGCTGAGATCCTTTTTAGATTCCAAAAAAAGACAAGTATTACAGACGATTGAATCTGAGAATGATGATTACCTTCTCAACGTAAACGAGAATGACTATGTTAGCTTCAAAGTATCAGAAGCCACCATGGATGAGCTTGAAATTCATATCGATAAAATTTATGCCTCTTCAAGCGAACAAATGATTCCTGCTGAATATTTCCCCAACTCGTTTTTCGTCCAGAGAGGAACATCATATAAAAAGGACGTTATAAAGTTCCATATTCCCTTTAGTGGTGAAAAAGAATTATTGAAATGTATCCCAAGCTCAAGGATTCTTTGGAGCATGGATGTTGAAATAAATGGAAACGAATTTTGCTTTGAAGTAATCAACTTCAATGACAACCCCGATGATATCGTCAGACAGAAAAACTCCAATTTAAGCTCTATAACAAAACAGCACAAAAATATTTTGAATGAGCTTCAGTCATACAACTCTAATTTAGAAAAAGAAATTAAAGAATACTTCAATCGAAGAAAAGAAAGAATAAAGTCCAATATTGGAGTTCTATCTGCCTTGGGAGTACCGCTGAAAAAAAACTCATCTGCTTCTTCAACCTTTTCAGTCCCAGCTCCTCAAAAACGTAAAAAAGTTGCTCTTCAAAAGCCCGTAGTTCATGAGAAAGGGTATTCACCTGAGCCTTGTTTAGACCAGACTGTATACCAAGATATTCTTAAAATGATTCATGATGTAGGCAAGGAGTTTGAACGCCTTCCAAGCTTATATTCTGGAAAAGAAGAAGAGCATTTAAGAGATCATTTCTTAATGATGTTAGAGCCAAACTTCGATGGCTCCGCTACCGGGGAGACTTTTAATAAAAAAGGTAAAACTGACATTTTGCTAAGGTATGAAAGCAGCAATGTATTTATTGGAGAATGCAAATTTTGGCGAGGCCAAAAAAGTTTTCTGAGTACTATCTCGCAGTTATTAAATTATTTAACTTGGAGAGACTCAAAAGCAGCTGTTATCATGTTTGTTCAGAATAAAGAATTTTCATCAGTAATTGATACTGCAAAATCATGTATTTCTGAGCACCAGAATTATATCAGAAAAACAAGTGAAAGTGATGAAACCTGGTTGAATTATGAGTTTCATATAAATGGCGATAGAAACAGAATCGTTAAGCTTGCAGTGATGCTATATCACATACCAAAAGACAACTAAACCAAAACGCTCATGAACCAAATTCACAAGCCGATACGATTAGTGTTCGGCTTGATAAGTATTTGGATGCAAGGGGAACAATCGAGAAAGATTTATGTACGCTATATGTTTGCTTCAGTACATAGGTGTAAATTACTATATGTAGTACTATTGAGCCAGATCCAACTGCATAAACGAACTCAGCCCATTCCCTGCAATCGACGTATCCGCCAGCACATCCACCTGCAAGGGAATGCTGGCGAAGTCATCAGAGATAAAGCCCAGATTCTGCACTGGTGAGAACTTCACCCGATGCACCCGGATATTGAAGGGTAAACCTTCCTGAGCATCGTTCAGCCCTTCCATAAAGAGAGTAAATTCCCGACCAGACTCTACCAGAGCCTGTACCATATTAGCCTTGAGCGGTGTGTAGCTGACCTTGATACCCTGATCATCAATACCCCCGCCATCAACTACCTGAATGCCGGACTTCATCAGTTCGTAGTCGTCGCCTTCTAACAATGTTACGTCCTGGCTGTCTTTGACAGTAATGGTCTGCTTCAGATCCGGTAGTCGCTTGAAGGGAATCAGCTCACCGGCTACACCGTGAGTTGCCAATTCTTCATCGGTGACCGGTGTAGTTGAGGCTGCGGTGACATTACCTCTCAGGGCCAGGGAGATATTACTGGCAGTAAAGTCATGAGCCACCAGGTTGGCCGTAATGCCCGACACCCGGCTGATAACATTGCGATTGCCGCCACCGCCCAGGTAGTTTTTCAGCTCTTTTCTATCTTCTTCAAAGCTGAAATTGAACTCGCTGACATTGCCAATGGGTAACAGTGGCGCGGATTTGTCATAGGGCTGAATATGGATACTGCCTGCGCCGATAAAGCTGCGGTCGATAGTGGACATAAGGATCTCCTTCCTTGAAGAGGATTTAAAAGACGGTTTCGAGGGTCAGGGTGATATCTGCAAAAGACAACTGCCCCTGGCTGGGCGCAATATCAAATTGGGTTTCAGAGAAAGTCAGTTTACGGCATTGCTCTGCCAGTGCTTTATCATTACTCAGGGCTTGCTGAATCGTTCGGGTAAATGCCAGCAAGGCATAAGTCGCTTGGTCATTGGTGGGCACCACAGCACTGAGATTAAAAAGCCATTGATCTTTACGACGGCTGCCCTGTTGTTGCAACTCGCTGATCGATTCCAGTTGCACCAAGATGGCTGGCGGCTTCAGGTCCTGTTCAATCCCGGTGGCAGCATAGCCAAGCAATACTTGGTCACAAGCAGATTCCAGAGCTTCCATCAAGATAGTGACCAATTGTTGCTCTGGATTAAGCATTAGTACTCCGTCTGCCTGAATTTGATAAGTTCAGCGACAGCCTGAGTCTTCAGATCAAGGCGCAACGGTGCAGGAAGAGCGGGGTCTTTCAAGCCGATGCAACGCAGAGCTGAAGGCTCAGGCTGTCGCCCTCCGGGTGGCTCGTAAAGCGGCCATCCGACTTCGTTGGGCTTGTTTGAAAGACCCCGGTCTTCCTGCACAAGTCCGCCTTGCGTATGACCGCTTTACGAACCACTGAACCTATCAAATTCAGGCAGACGGGGTACCGGCTCCATGGATGATGAAATTCAATTCCTGGTGCATCAGAATGGCAAACCGCTCCAGCAACACCGGCTGAAGCTTCTCCAGTACCTGAGTTGCGTTCTGCATCATGGGTAGGGACTGCTTTTCCAAAGGCAACCCCATCCACATCATGCGACCTGATTTTCTTGAACGCTGGTATTTGTACTGCCAGTTAGTCTTTCGCTTGAAGACCATGGGATGCGGAGCATTGACTGGTTGCATCAAAAAGGCTCCTTCCCAGAAGTGCTTGCCAGCTTTGACGCCCGATTTGGTTTGCCTGGGTTTCCCCAGATAATGAGCCGGGATGTCCCAAGCACCGATCCAGATCACCAGACTGTAGCCTTCACTGCCCCGCTCACCCGGTTTCAGAAGGCTAACTTTGACCCGGCCCAGCTCTTTCAGCTTTTTCTGGGTGATGCCTTGCTCCCGGGCTAATGCTCTCAGGGTTCGTCGCTCAGTAAATCGGGATAGCTTCCTCAATGCTCTTCGGATGGCGAGCTGGAGTTTATCCGGTGTGTTCTGGAAGTCACTGATGAGTTCTTCAATGCTGTCATCCAGTTCAAGTTCCAGCTTCATGGAGTGACCACCAGTGCATCTGACCATCGCCTTTCAGTTTCCGGTCTACGACCCAGCGTTGCTCTGCTGAGATCACTTCATCACCCCGAGTGACTCTCACATCCGTAGCCAACGCCAGTGTAGTGACCTCTTGCAGCACCTGTTCATAGGGACCTGTAGGCAGCAGCTCCCTGGTAATGATGCCTGATACTGCCAACACGTTGTTGCTTGACTGCTTCAGAGTAACCGGCTCACCAAAAGTGGCCAGCACCTGCCGGTTCAGATCATTCAGCTCATCTTGCATTTGATCACGGCTCTTGGCTTCAGGCAGATAGGCAGGGGGTTGGACTGGGTGTGGACCTGAACGCCTTTGTCGAAGTCCATGATTTTCTGCTTGGCGTACCGGGGTAAACCGATGGTATTGACGGTCTCGATGAAGTCCGCCGGAGCAAACTAGGTTCTGAAAATGCCGGTGCCTTCCGGGATCACATAGGCTTCATCGGCTTTGATAAAGGGGAGATCGCCCACCTGCCCCCGGTACTCTTCCCAGTCAATATCGCCAAACCGGAAGCCAGCCTTGGGGTCGTTTCTAAGTAAGGCGCTGTCTTGAAAGCGATGGTAGGCGTCTTTGACATAGTCATGACCCACCAGGCCATCATAGAAGTCAGCTCCGCAGAAACCTCTTAATCCGTTATACGGTTGTGCCCCCAGCGCTTTATCTACCTTGCGCCGAAGACCAACACATTCCAGTCGGACATCGGTCTCGGCGACACTGAATTTGAAGGTATGGGTCTGCTGGGTGACGCCAAACTCCTGAAACAAGTCATAGATAATGCTGGAACCATCAGCATCCAGAATCTGGCCCTTGATCGCTCCCAACCGGAGATGTTCCAGAGTCACTTCATGATTCGCATTCATGGACGCCAGTCGTTGATTAACGACCGTTTTAACCCCTTCCAGCGCACTCTCCGAACCAAAGGCCCGTACATTACGCACTTCATCCGCCACAATGGTGGAGTCGTAGGGGATATGAGGGATCACAAAACTGCGTACCTTGCGTTTACCCCCTTTGGCCTGGGGAGCCGGAGCCCCACGCTCGGAGGTAGGGAGCAAGATCAACTCACCGTTGCGGGACTCTACAATGGCCGTCGTCGTATTGATGCCACTTTCGGTGAACAGCCCCAAATCACCAATACGTCCTGGTTTATAAGGCAGTTCATTGAGTGTGGCGGTCAGGCTGGTGAGACTGAAGGCGTCGTTGTTAAAAATATCCAGTAAGCTCATCCCTGCTCTCCTGTTCTGAGAATGAT
>NZ_JBPCXO010000139.1:0-8837 GCF_051008435.1 Endozoicomonas sp.
GAAGTAATCACTGAGGTCCAAGGTCACTATCTGTTCTTGAATAACAGTCTGATCCGGTATTTCGCTGACCAGCTGAACCGGATTGCTGACCACTGTCACCACAAAAGTATCGCTAACAGCGCCATCCTGATTATCCACGACCTCAACGCGAATATCAAAACTGGTTACCTGACTGTCGCTATCAGGCGCAATGGTCAGGATAGGGCCGTTCTGAGTGATAAACGAAGGGGCTGCATCGCCGCTAACCAAAGTCACGAAAGAATCCAAAGGATCATCGTCTGGGTCTGTGAAGTAATCAGTGAGGTCCAAGGTCACTGTCTGGCCTTGAATCACAGTCTGATCCGGTATTTCGCTGATCAGCTGTGGCGCTGGGTTGACCACTGTCACCACAAAGGTATCGCTAACAGCGCTATATTGATTGTCCACGACCTCAACGCGAATATCAAAACTGGTTACCTGACTGTCGTTATCAGGCGCAATGGTCAGGATAGGGCCGTTCTGAGTGATAAACGAAGGGGCTGCATCGCCGTTGGCCAAAGTCACGAAAGAATCCAAAGGATCATCGTCTGGGTCTGTAAAGTAATCAGTGAGGTCCAAGGTCACTGTCTGACCTTGAATCACAGTCTGATCCGGTATTTCGCTGATCAGCTCAGGCGCAGGGTTGACCACTGTCACAGAAAAAGTATCCAAAACAGCGTCACTCTGACTATCCACGACCGCAATGCTAATGCCAAAACTGGTTACCTGAGTATCGTAAACAGGCGCAATGGTCAGAATATGGCCTGCCAGACTAATAAACGAAGGGGCAGGGTTGCCGTTGGCCAAGCTCACGGAATAAAACAAAGGATCACCGTCTGGGTCTGTGAAGTAATCAGTGAGGTCCAAGGTCACTGTCTGACCTTGAATAACAGTCTGATCCGGTATTTCGCTGATCTGCTGTGGCGCCGGGTTGACCACTGTCACAGACAAGATATCAGAGGCTTGGCCGCCTTGATCGTTCATTGCCGCCACGCTAATGCCAAAACTGGTTGCCTGAGTATCGTAAACAGGCGCAAAGGTCAGAATATGGCCTGCCAGACTGATAAACGATGGAGCAGGATTACCGTTGGACAGGCTCACAGAATACGTTAAAGGGTCGCCTTCTGCATCAGTGAAGTAATCAGTGAGGTCCAAGGTCACTGTCTGATCTTGAATAATAGTCTGATCCGGTATAGCGCTGATCAGCTGAACCGTATTGCTGACCACTGTCACCACAAAGGTATCGCTAACAGCGTCATCCTGATTATCCACGACCTCAACGCGAATATCAAAACTGGTTACCTGACTGTCGCTATCAGGCGCAATGGTCAGGATAGGGCCGTTCTGAGTGATAAACGAAGGGGCTGCATCGCCGTTGACCAAAGTCACGAAAGAATCCAAAGGATCATCGTCTGGGTCTGTGAAGTAATCAGTGAGATCCAAGGTCACTGTCTGACCTTGAATAACAGTCTGATCCGGTATTTCGCTGATCAGCAGTGGCGCAGGGTTGACCACTGTCACAGAAAAGGCATCGGAGGCCTGGCCACCTTGATCGTCCATTGCCGATACGCGAATGCCATAGCTAGTTACCTGGCTACCGTTATCAGGCGCAATGATAAGGATATGCCCGTCTATACTGATAAAAGATGGGGCAGGGAGGCCGTTGTCCAGGCTCACAGAATACGCCAAAGGGTCGCCGGATGCATCGGTGAAGTAATCATTGAGATCCAAGGTGGTTGTCTGACCCTGAATCACAGTCTGATCCGGTATGTCGCTAATCCGCTGAGGCGGCAGCTTATGAACAAACAGGTTAAAACTACCGCTGACTGAGGCTGCACTGTAACCATCGGTAGCGGTTATCTCGATGTTGTAAAGCCCCGGATCAGTACCCACAGTAGGCGCGAAGGTCAGAGTATGCCCGTCTAGACTGATGAAAGATGGGGCGGCATCGCCGTTGGCTAGGTCTACTGAATAGATCAAGTCATCGAGCGCGTCATCTGTGAAATAGGAGTTGAGATCCAAATCTAATGCCTCGTTCACAAAAAGATCCTGATCCGGTATAGCACTGGTCAGCTGAGGCGGCTGGTTCTCGCTAACGCCCACCCAAAAAACATCCTCAGAAAGGCCGCCTTGCCCATCTTGTACCCGCACTCTGATGTTATAACTGTCAAGCTCGGTGCCGTCATCAGGCGCAATGGTCAGAGTGTGGTCATCCAGGCTGATAAACGAAGGAGCGACATCGCCGTTGGACAGGGTTACGGAATAGGTTAAAGGGTCGCCTTCTACATCGGTGAAATAGTCGTTGAGATCCAACTCAACAGTCTGGTGCACAAAAACAGACTGATCCGGTATGTCGCTAATGCGCTGGGGTGGGTGGTTTAGAACCTGCAGGTCAAAACTACCGCTGGCTGAGGCAGCATTGTAGCTATCTGTAGCGAATACCTCGATGTTGTAAACCCCAAGCAAAGTATCAGCAGGAGGCGCAATGGTCAGAACCTGATCAGCCACACTAATAAAAGAAGGGGCAGGGTTGCCGCTGGCGAGCTGCACTGAATAGGTTAAGTCATCGACCGCGTCATCTGTGAAATAGTCACTGAGATCCAACGCTAACGTCTCGTTCACAAAAACAGGCTGATCCGGTATACCATCTTCCACTAACTGAGGCGGCTGGTTCTGGATAACGTGCACCCAAAAAACATCAGCAGAAAGGCCGCCTTGATCGTCTTGTACCCGCACTCTGATGTTATAGCTCTGTAACGCACTAGTGTCATCAGGCGCAATGGTCAGGGTATGGTCATCCAGACTGATAAAAGAAGGAGCGGCATCGCCGTTGGACAGGGTTACGGAATAGGTTAAAGGGTCGCCTTCTGCATCGGTGAAATAGTCGTTGAGATCCAACTCAACAGTCTGGTGCACAAAAACAGACTGATCCGGTATGTCGCTAATGCGTTGGGGTGGGTGGTTTTGAACAAACAGATCAAAACTACCGCTGGCTGAGGCAGCATTGTAGCTATCAGTGGCGGATACCTCGATGTTGTAAACCCCAAGCAAAGTATCAGCAGGAGGCGCAATGGTCAGAACCTGATCAACCACACTAATAAACGAAGGGGCCGGATTACCGCTAGCGAGCTGTACTGAATAGGTCAAGTCATCGACCGCGTCATCGGTGAAATAGTCGCTCAGATCCAACGCTACTGTCTGGTTCACATAAACAGCTTGATCAGGGATTTCGTTGGTCAGCTCAGGCGGCTGGTTTTCGCGCACATCCACCCAAAAGGTATCGCCAACATTACCGCCTTGATCATCTTGTACCCGCACTCTGATGTTATAACTCTTGAGATCAGTGCTGTCATCGGGCGCAATAGTCAGTGTATGGTCGTCCAGGCTGATAAACGAAGGGGTAGGATCGCCACTGGACAGGCTCACGGAATACTCTAGAGGGTCGCCTTCTGCATCGGTGAAATAGGCGCTGAGATCCAACGCAACTGTCTGCTGCACAAAAACAGACTGATCCGGTATGTAGCTGATGCGCTCTGGCGGCTGATTAACAACAAACACGCCAAAACTACCGCTGGCTGAGGCAGCATTGTAGCTGTCGGTAGCGGATACCTCGATGTAGTAAATCGCCGGATCAGTACCAGCAGGAGGCGCAATGGTCAGAGTATGCCCGTCTAGACTGATGAACGACGGGGCCGGATTACCGCTGGCGAGCTGCACTGAATAGGTTAAGTCATCGACCGCGTCATCTGTGAAATAGTCGCCCAGATCCAACGCTAACGTCTCATTCACATAAACAGCTTGATCAGGGATTTCGCTGGTCAGCTCAGGCGGCTGGTTCTGGATAACGAGCACCCAAAAAACATCAGCAGATTGCCCGCTTTGACCATCTTGTACACGCACTCTGATGTTATAGCTCTGTAACGCACTAGTGTCATCAGGCGCAATGGTCAGAGTATGGTCGTCCAGGCTGATAAAAGAAGGAGCAGCATCGCCGTTGGACAGAGTTACGGAATAGGTTAAAGGGTCGCCTTCAGCATCGGTGAAATAATCGTTGAGATCCAACACAACTGTCTGATGCACAAAAACAGACTGATCCGGTATGTCGCTAATGCGCTGGGGTGGGTAGTTAAGAAGGTGTGCATACTGAGTGTAACTGCCTTTCCAGCCTGCATGTGGACCGCTGCAGGCAGGATAGCAATACGTAACTTGAAGCAGGTAGGTATGCCCAGATGAAGCTGCATTGGGCGTAAAGGTAATGGTTGCATCCTCGTCATTCAGTTCAAAGACCTCTGGCAAATCAGAACTGCCGTCGACGGTAACAGAGAAATCTACTGCCTGTTGCGGAACGTGCGTGGCCACACCTTCCGAAAATTCAACACAATCGAAGTCACCCGATAAAGACCCAGTCCATGACTCTCCAGAATATACTGAGATATTGGTGCCATCATCGGGATGATCCTGTGCGGCACAATGGTCGTAGCTAGTATGCTCTGCCCAAGCGCTGCTTGCAAAAAGCAAGGCGCCCAAACTGAACCATATTTCCAATCTAAGAGCTTTATTCGCGACAAATAACATAACCTACCTCTATTGAGTATCCTTACCAAGCATGGGGAGTACCGGCGGCACGCCCTGCAATCCTTTCTCGGACTGCAAAAGTAAGATGCCAATTTTATAGCAGAATTCAGCAAAATTTACCAACAGAACCAGACGCACTTGCTAATAACTTATCCACAGATGGCCTCTAACCCTATCTTGAAATAAATGCTGTATTTTTTCTCAGTAAAGCCTAAAAATTAAACAAATACATCACAAGTTATCAATAATTTCTATTTAGACAGCATGTAATCCTTTGGCGTGCTAATGATACCGATCACTTGTGCAGCAGCATCAGAAAAGATTTGAGTGCTACTGGGTCATTACACTGAATGATCGGACATCAATGCAAACAGTCCAAAAATGCCTGAACCACCTTACTCTCGATTAGCTGCACAATTTTTGCCTTTTCAAGTGCTTGATACACGCGCATCAAATCGTCTGGATCTGCGCACAGCTGGAGCCCAAGCAACACACGTCCCAAAAACGCAACGATACGCTCACAGGGATACACAGCAGATGAAATAGTTCTGGATTAACCCCAAAAGCAGCCTGTGTGCTGCATTGTGCAACCAAACCAACAGCTAGCCCGTGCTACTGGGCGCTACTCGATGCGGTGTGTGCGCACTGAGCGCACATATCTCTATGAACTTAAGGGATCAGCCAGTTCACCACAAACAGAAGCCCCATGGCAGCAAACATAAATGCAATCAGCCAGTAGCTTATTGCATCTACACGGCCTGGTATACGATACCAGCCGTTTTCTTTCTCGGGCAGGTTCTCAGCTGCAAAATAGGCTTTCTGCCCTGCAACGCTCCAGCGCGAAAGTGTCTGAGGGCCATCAAGCAGCATACTGGCCGGTATCGCGATCACCACGTTGACCGCAGCACCGATCAAGCCGTACCATGCCCAAGAAATATCTGTGAACTGGTCCACCAACAGGATAGCTACAAAACCTACCGCGACTCCTACTAATAGGCCTTTTTCGGCAGTACGACGCGAGAAAAAACCCAAGCCAAACATGCTGAGCTTGGCTCCGACAAAGTACGAACCCACTTTGCTCAACACAGCTAGGATAGAGCCTTCTGATACTGTATAGACCATCGCAGGCATAATAACCAAGCTGGCCCACATCAAGGTAAACCAGCGTGTAGCCTTCAGATAATGGAGCTCATCAGCTTGAGGCTTAATATATTTCTGATAAAAATCAGTCGTGGTAATAGTAGCCAGCGAATTGAACGAAGAATCTAGGCTCGATAGTGAAGCCGCCAATACCGCCGCAGCCAAAATACCCATCAAGCCCGGCACTCCAATACTAGCAGCAAATTCAAGGATGATGGTATTGCTATTTTCAAACACCCTGCCTTCGTAATAGCTATAAAACAGAATGCCCAGGAAAAAGAAAAGCGCATACAGAAAAATGGCACTAAAGCCCATCAGCAGATAGGCCTTTTTGGCATCACCAATACTTTTGGCTGCAAGAGTACGTTGCACCATCATTTGGTTGGCTCCGTATACGGTAATATGAAAGATGGTCATGCCGATCAGCCCAGCAATCACTGTATTTTCACGGTTGAAGACCAGAGAAAAATCAAGCGGATTCGTTTTGCCTTGCGCTTTCAGCTCAGACAGTACCTCTACTAGCGGCAGCGACATACCTGCTATCAGGTAGTAACAAATAATGCCGGCTCCAACAAGCAGTACGATTGCCTGCACCACATCTGTCCAGATCACTGCCGCAATACCGCCCATGGCAGTATAAATCAGTGCAACAATGGCAACCAGCACAATAATGTAATGGACTGAAACGCCGGTAATATACGCCAGTATCAATGCAGTGCTGTAGAGAATAGCACCAGCCGTTAGAGTTTGGGAGAGCAAAAATACGATGGACATCAAGCTGCGTGAAGCTTTGCCAAAGCGCTTCTCCATATAGTCGTAGATGGAAGCAGCACCGCTGTTATAAAAAAATGGTAGAAAGAAAATCAGCACCACTGCAATAACCAAAGGGTAATTCAAATGCAGTGCAATCACGGAAAAACCTTCTGAGTAAGACCAAGCCGGTCCCCCCAGAAAGGATAGAGCACTGACATAGGTCGCAAGCACAGATAAGCCGATGGCCCACCAAGGAATATCACGATTGCCCAGATAAAAACTTTGGGCGCTGTTAGTCGAACGGCCCAATATGTAACCTAAAACTAGATTAATAGCGACATAGCCACCCATAATGCTCCAATTCAAAACTCCAAATTCAGCCATATACTGCCTCTATCTACCTGATAAAAAATGCGCACTGCAAAGCTGGTAGTTTACCCTCCCATGCCGATGTGCAATACGAGACACCACTCTAGACGTCACGCCACTAGTGCCAGTATTAACTGCCAGAAAACAGACTTTCAAACTAGTAAATAGGCTAAAATTTAGGCCCCGCAGCTAGGCAGAGTACTATGCGTTTAATACGACTGCTAAAAACTGATATCGCTAGAGAAGCGTCTGAATGGGTGGCTGACTCTCTGATATCGGAAGCTCAAGCAGAAGCAATCTGCAAGCGCTACGATGTCGATTACCATCAGGTGCAAAGCAAATCCTTTGCTTATTCAGTGCTGACCGGGTTGGCTTATCTATTTATCGGACTCGCTGTCATTATCAGTGTGGGCGCCAATTGGGATGACATTCCAAGGGGCATCCGTATGGGTGGATTGATCGCCTTGACTATGGCAACACAGGCTTTCGGGATTCGCAAATACCTAGCCGGCGATCTGAGTGGGGCAACAGGTATTTTTCTGTTGGGCAACATGTTCTACGGTGCCGCCATCATCTTGATCGCTCAGATCTACCACTTAGGCGAACATATGCCAGACGGGATTTTCTGGTGGGCTCTGGGCAGCTTGCCCTTTGCCCTTCTAGTCAAAAGCCCCCTGTTGATGTGGCAATCCCTGCTGCTGGCTGTCATCTGGTTTATGATTGAAGCTGCCTTAGGGTTCTATCCGGCTTTATTTCCGCTCTTTATAGCAAGCGCACTATACCTATTAATAATAGGCAAACGCAGTATTACGCTATTACTTGCGACTGTGTTCAGCATTTTTCTGTGGTTTGAATACACCTTGAGCGCCTTGTGGCGCACAGGCCTGCATTTACAAATAGAAGCGGAACATATTGTGGTGAGCGTCGCACTGTTTATTGTGCTTTACGCTTTTAGCCGCTGGTTGCATTGCAGGAATTTGGCATTGGCAAAAGACTACGGAGCCGTGTTAGCACTATGGAGCCTGCGCTTTGGGTTAGTAATGATGCTGATCATGAGTTTCGAGTCCCCTTGGCAAGAACTCCTTGACGCCGAATGGGACCATCAAGCATCCATGCTCATGATAGCGGGGATACTGTCTGGGTTTGCGCTCTATTTGGCCAGATACTCCGGCAACCTCACGACCACAGTTGCCATAGTATCTTTCTATGCACTCACTCTGATCATAGTGCTAGCGTACCCAGTACCAGCAGTCTATTTGCAGGTAGCCTACAATCTTGCCCTGATTGCTGCAGGGATCTGGCTGATACTCAAAAGTATACAGAAGGGTATTTCTCACTACTTCTTTTTAGGAGTCAGCACTATTCTGCTGACAGCCTTCATGCGCTATGTGGATTTAATTGGCGACTACATCAGCAGTGCTTTGCTGTTTATAGTATGTGCAGCCCTGTTACTGGGCGCTGCGGAATATTGGAAACAGTATCAGAATAAAACGGCCAAACTATGAATCAGCTAGCACTCGCAGGCGTAATAGGTGCCGTTCTTTTACAATTTTTGGTGTTGACAGGCATGTATGTTAAAGCCGCCACACCTCTATGGACGGGAGAAGAGATTAGGGTTAAAACAACCCCGATAGACCCACGTTCACTATTTAGAGGAAACTACGCAAAATTGCGTTACGACTTTAATCGCATAGCACGGCGGTACTTCTCTGGTAATGACACTCTGCGCAATGGCGAAATTGTTTATGTCTCACTCAAAAAGGGGCCGCAACAAACGTTTGAATTTGCTGCTGCTAGTCTAGAACAACCTGTGGATGTGGATACTGTATTTTTAAGAGGCAGAGTGACTGGCACAACTGAAGTTGAAAACGAGAAATACTACACTATCAATTACGGTATCGACGCATTTTTTGCTCCGCAGAACGAAGCTTTGCTTCTAGAACAAGAGCTGCGCGATGGCGGGGTTGCGATATTAATGGTAG
>NZ_JBPCXO010000140.1:0-4448 GCF_051008435.1 Endozoicomonas sp.
CTTACTCCACCCAGACTTGTTCGTGCTGTCGAAAAATACCCAACAGCAGTCCGAAAGGTAGGGCAGGTCTTGGAATAAGAGAATGGGTCTGTTCAGAGTGCGGAGCTGAACATCTGCGTGACGTAAACGCAGCAAGAAACATTCTTGCAGTCGGGCATGACCGTCTAGCTGTAGGAATCCCCGTCCTTTAGCGCGGGGAGGATGTCAAGGCCAGAACTCCGGATTCATAGCCTGTTCATAACTCCAGGGGCGCTCTTGGGGGAAGGTGGAAGGCGATAGACCCGTTTCTTCAGCGGCGTCTTCAATGGCTCTTTTATATGCGACAGGAAGAATGGCTTCAATTTTGCCTTTTAAACCTGGAGAGTCCTGCAGAATCCGCCGTGCCTGTTTTCGTTGTTCACGAATGGTGTGTTCCCAGCTGTGACCTGTTTGCCTTTTTTCAGGCTGGTACTCCCATTTCAATAAATGCATAAAAAGTATTCCCAGACGAGATTGTAAAGCTCTGTAGTCACTGCGGCCCATGCTTTCAATTTCCTCCAGGATATTCTCCAGGTCCAGCTCGGAAAGACGGCCTTCTCGAATCAGCTGCGCTTGCCGTTCTGTCCAGCTGTAGAAGTCGGTGTCGTATAGGTCGCGCATATTTTCACCTGCTTTCTATGGCTATAGAGAATAGATTAAGTTTATCTTACTTTTACTGTGAAAAATATTTCGCTTTGTCATCTTTAATATCCTGGGCGTAAAGAATTTTTCTTCTTGCTATGGCTATTTATCTGCTTCTGTGAAGGGAATGACTAAAGTTTGATTAGTGACATTTGAGGTGTATCTGCATAACTTGATAGGTAGATAGTCAAAATACTGTCGTTGTGTCCAAGTCAGTCGTAAGGTTAGAAGATTACGGAGTGATGGGAAATCAGTCACTTACCTTAGTTTGAAGGAGAAACTGAAAATTATTTCAGGCTTGGGCTTTGGTTATTTAGAAAATCGGTCTAGAACTGAAATAACGGTTTTGATGAAAATCAAAATCAAGTTTTTAATGGCCACAAGGAGTTCGCGCCATGAAGAAAATGATTGTTGCACTTACAACAGCTGCCTTTCTGATATTCTCCTCCATCTCTCTGGCTAACAGCCAGGAAAAAGAATGGGTCGTTAATGTTAATACAGCTACTGTTCAGGAGCTGGACGACAAGCTCATAGGCGTAGGCAAACGAACGGCAGAGGAAATAGTCAAACACCGAAAAGAACATGGTCCTTTCAAAAATATGGATGATCTTGATCAGGTGAAGTTCATCGGTGAAGCTTTTATGAAAAAGAACGAATCCAGAATAATTTTCGAATAGTAGAGTGAACAGTTGCATAAAAAAGCCCGTCCAGTGAGACGGGCTTTTTTGTATGTTGAGTAAGCGTTCCAAAACCGATAGTCTGGTCTGATTCAAGATTAGTGCAGGAGTACTCCTTTGACCTTTACCTGGATCGACTGGGTCATTGCCGCCATTGTTATTGTTTCTTCTTTAATCAGCCTGAAGAGGGGGTTCTTCAGGGAGGTGCTTTCACTTCTGACCTGGTTGGTGGCTATTTTTGTGGCCTGGACTTTCAATGGCAGTGTAGCCAACTTGCTGACCCAGTATGTAGAGACTCCTTCTGTTCGAGTAATTTGTGCATCCCTTCTACTTTTTGTTGCCACTTTGTTGGTAGGTGGATTGGTTAACAGATTATTTGCAGAACTGGTTGAAGCTACCGGCCTTACTGGGACTGACCGGATGCTGGGCATGGTTTTTGGTGGGCTCAGGGGCTGTCTTCTTGTGGTTCTGGTTGTGGGATTAATGACATTTGCTCCATTAGAGAATGACGAAGCATGGCAAGATTCGGTATTATTGCCGCACTTTTTGCTGCTTGCAGACTGGTCCAAGCAAACAGTGGTCCAGTGGGTTGAACCCGTACTGCAGGCCGGTTGAATTTATCTCTGAAGAGCTTCCCGGGAACAGGCAAACTTCCGGGGGAGGCTTCCAGTGAACTCTTGAGAGAAAATGGGCTCTAAAGACAGTTCTGGGACAGAAAGTCAGGGTTTTCTGATTTTCAGGGTTCCGCAGCAATGCTTCTGAGCCGCTGATCAAGCCTGAGGATGTTATAAATGTGTGGAATTGTCGGTATTTCGGCGACAGTGAATGTTAACCAGCTGTTGTTCGATGCGCTGACCGTGCTTCAGCACAGGGGGCAGGACGCAGCCGGAATGGTGACCTTGGGTGGTGGTCATTTTTACCTGAGGAAAGATAACGGCCTGGTCCGTGATGTCTTTAGAACCCGGCATATGAAAAAGCTGGTAGGGCACATGGGTATTGCTCATGTTCGTTACCCTACTGCGGGTTCTTCCAGCTCAGCTGAGGCCCAGCCATTCTATGTCAACTCTCCCTACGGTATTGCCCTTGCGCATAATGGCAATTTGACCAACGCACAAAGCATCAAACAGGAGTTGTTCGAAACAGACTTGCGTCATATCAATACCAGCTCAGATTCAGAGATTCTTCTCAATGTTTTCGCCCATGAACTGGTGCAGTCAGGCAAGCTACAACCCATGCCGGAAGACTTCTTCAAGGCGGTTCGCAGAGTTCATGAACGCTGTGAAGGTGGCTATGCCGTGGTGGCTATGATCAAGGGCCATGGCATCATTGGTTTCCGTGATCCTTATGGTATTCGTCCTTTAATCTTTGGTAAGCGTGAGAGTGAAAAGGGCACTGAATACATGATTGCTTCTGAGTCAGTGGCTCTGAGTGCTTCCGGGTTTGAAGTGATTCGTGACGTAGAGCCGGGTGAGGCCGTGTTCATTGACTCTCAGAATCAATTGCATACTTTCCAGTGTGTCCAGGGCGTTAAGCATCCCTGTATGTTCGAGTATGTCTATTTGGCGCGTCCAGATTCTATTGTTGACGGCATTCCTGTCTATCAGGCGCATCAGAGAATGGGGCAGATTATGGCCAACAAGATTCTGAGAGAGTGGCCAGAACATGATATTGATGTAGTTATGCCCATTCCGGATACCAGCCGTACCTCTGCACTGGAAATAGCCACTAGATTAGGACTTCCGTACAGAGAAGGGTTTGTCAAAAACCGTTACATTGGCCGTACATTTATTATGCCGGGCCAGGAAGTTCGTGAAAAATCAGTTCGCCAGAAATTGAGTGCGATCCGTCAGGAGTTTGAAGGCAGAAATGTATTGTTGGTTGATGACTCTATTGTCAGGGGTACAACCTGTCAGCAGATCATTGAGATGGCAAGAGACAGCGGTGCAAAGAATGTCTATTTCAGCTCTGCGGCCCCCGCCATCCGTTATCCTAATGTCTATGGGATAGATATGCCTACATCAGAAGAGCTCATTGCTTACGGACTCACTGATAAGGAAATCGAGCAAGAGATTGGCGCGGATCGACTGATTTTCCAGGACCTGGATGACCTGAAGAAAATCGTGTCGTCACTGAATCCTCAAATTACCGATTTCGATTGTTCTGTGTTTGATGGCAAGTACATTGCCGGAGGTATCGACAGCGAATATCTTAAACGTCTTGCTGCCAGCAGAAATGAAGAAACCAGAGCAAATGAGCGCAGTGACTCTATTATGGATTTGCATAATGATGAAGAGCTAGCTTGACCTCTCTCTAAACAGTACCTGATTGTAGATTCCAGCCCTTGTTAAAGGGCTAAACTGAATCTAGTTTAATTAGCTAAGGTGCTTTTTTATGTCTGATTCGCAACAAATTACCGTTGGAATGCATGAGGCAAAAAGTAGACTCTCAGAGCTTGTCAGGCTAGCACTTGAAGAAGATGCCGATATCGTCATCACTCAGAGAAACAAGCCAGTTATGAGGCTGGTTCCCTATGAAGAGCAGCCTGAAAGTAGAGGGTTTGGTGCTTTGAAGGGGCAGATTGAAATATCGGAAGATTTTGATACTACTCCTGACGATATAGTTGATCAGTTCTATGGGGATTCTGATCAATGAAGTATTTGCTGGATACTTGTGCACTGCTTCGTTGGTTGAATGGAGATCTACAGATTGCCAGTCAGGTGATTGAAGAACTCAATTCATCCAGCAATGAAGTTTATGTCAGCTCTGCCTCAATCTGGGAAGTGAGAATTAAGCAACAAATTGGCAAGTTAAAGCTGAATGCAAACCTTTCAGAGGTTATTACTTCTCTTAGTTTTAAACCTTTATCGATCAATTTTCTCCATGCGGATAAGGTTGCAGATCTTCCTATGATACACAAGGATCCTTTTGACAGAATCCTAATTGCTCAATGTCTAGTTGAAGGCATGACGATTGTGACCAGCGACGACATTATCGGTTGAGCGTAAAACCCCGTACTTTGAGTGCGGGGATGTAAGCTCGTCGGCGATAGCCGACTAATGCGGTGTTCTCTGCTGCTGAACGTACTGTTTGATGACTTCTATAGGAGCGCCA
>NZ_JBPCXO010000141.1:0-61316 GCF_051008435.1 Endozoicomonas sp.
GCCCCTTGCAGCACTAAGAAAGTTTTGCTCAATCGACCGTACACACCAGTACGGCGCTCAATCGCAAAATTCCTTAGTGCCACAAGGTTCTGCGCGATCATCGCAGCAATTTATGAAATATCCGGGCCCTAAGCAATTACCCCTAACCAGCCCAATATCCTGCCAGACCGGTCTATCTTTTGGGTGTATCGGATTTGGGTATATGGTTATGTTCAATTGCATTACGAAACGAACGTCAAAACCCCTTCTGGTTTCACTTCTTTCCTTCTACCTTCTGCTCTACAGCCATCAGACATGGGCTCCTCTCAACAGGTTCAGCAACCTAAGGACTCCATTTACCTACCTGCTGGCCAGCGTCCATCGAAGTGCTCCCAACCAACCACTGGCCTGGATTGTCACCAATCAGGTCATACACCCAACAGCACCGGCTCCCGCCAATAACATTCTCAGCCATCACATCAGTCCGCTTCCCCAGGGAAGCGGACTACCTCTTAATGACGGCCCGCACCTGGACGACAACACATGGCATCAGATCCCCCTGGGGTCTATCCATACACCACTGCAGGGCTCCGGGGCTCTTCAATTCGCCGAGTACCAGATTGAGATAGACACTTCAACTCCAGACAACCCGAATAACCCTGTTATTCAGGGTATAGTTCAGGCACTTGGCCAACTGGATTTACAACTGATCCAACAGACTCCCTGGCTCTGCTCCATTGAATCTCAGGAGGTATCCATCACTCAAGGCCCTCAGCAACCTGCCTCACACTCCTACTTTGACCTGCTGCAACAAGTGCGAGCCTGGCTCAGTCAAACAAAAAGGGCAGCCAGTCAACTGGACTCCGCGGGCATGAGTGGAGGGCTGCCACTAATCCGCCCCGGAAGCGCCCACCCCACACCTTTTATCATCAGAAACTCCAGAATGGAGTGCCCCAGTCTCGGTGGCAGCTATCTTAGACTGCCAGGCTGCCAGCACAACATAGCGAACCTGCAGTTTTCTTTTGTCTCCCCTCCAGCCATGGCGCCTCCTGAAATCACCGGGATACACAACGAGATCTCCGGCATCACAACCGTTAACGCCATTCCCGCACCGGGCGGCTCATGGTGGTGCAACTTCATGCAGGTTACATCTGGTGGAGAACATCACTATGTTGTAGTAGGAAGCGCCGGCAACGAGACGACTTATGCGCTGGTTCCTATTTCAGTGGCGATCCACCCTTTTCGCTGGATCCTGAACCCCGGCAGTTGCGCGCAGCAGGCAGGAAAATCAAAAAACCGGGGTCCGGATAACCACCCTCCCCCTCCTCCCCCGGGAGTCATGTAATAACATCTGAGCAAACCCGACCCACAAAGTGGATTGCTATCGCGCCGCCCTGGCATTTGCGGCTATAATCGCCACTCTCCCGGTAAAACCAATACGCGACGGTCTGCCAGGGCAAACAATAAACACCAGTGGACGGGAAGGCACAGAGTGAGATCAATCGTTCCGCCAGACCTTCGCCAGCAATAATTTATCTCGCCTCAAGGGGAAAGCATTTTGAAACCGGTCAGGGTAGGAATTTGTGGCCTGGGTACAGTCGGCAGCGGTACATTCAATGTACTCAATCGCAATGCCGAAGCCATTGCAGCACGGACAGGCAGAATAATCACCATCGGACAGGTAGGTGCCAGGCGCGACAATCCGGCCTGCGACACCAGCACCACCGAAGTTTCCCGGGATATTTTCGAAGTAGCGCGCAACCCGGACATTGATATTGTCGTGGAACTTATCGGCGGATATGACACTGCCAAAGACCTGATTCTTACCGCCATTGAACATGGTAAACACGTCGTCACAGCCAACAAGGCGCTGATTGCCGAGCATGGCAACGAGATCTTCCAGGCTGCCCGGGAAAAGAATGTCACTGTTACCTATGAAGCGGCCGTGGCAGGCGGCATCCCCATTATCAAATGCCTGCGGGAAGGGCTGGCCGGCAACAGCATTAACTGGCTGGCCGGCATCATCAACGGTACAGGGAACTTTATCCTTACCGAGATGGGCGACAAGAACCGTTCATTCGGCGATGTCCTCAAAGAGGCCCAGGAACTGGGCTATGCGGAAGCGGATCCGACCTTTGACGTGGAAGGCATAGACGCCTGCCACAAACTGACCATCATGGCCTCTATCGCCTTTGGCATCCCTCTGCAATTCAACAAGGCCTACACAGAAGGGATCAGCAAGGTCACACCGGCAGACATCCGATATGCAGAAGAACTGGGCTATCGTATCAAACACCTTGGCATTGCCCGGCATAACGGTGCCGGTGTTGAACTCAGGGTTCACCCGACACTGATACCCGCCAGCCAGCCACTCGCCAATATCAACGGAGTCCTGAACTCAGTGGTCGTAAATGCCGACGCTGTGGGCGAAGCCATGCTGGTAGGCCCAGGTGCCGGTGCGGAGCCGACAGCTTCATCCGTGGTGGCGGATATCATGGATATCGCCCGGACGATGGAAGCTCCCCAGACCAACCCTAAGCCCCTGGGATTTGATTCTGACAGGCTTCAGGACACCCCGGTTCTTCCCATTGCCGATACCCACTCTGCCTGCTACCTGCGCATTCATGCCGATGACCATCCCGGTGTGATGCATGCCATAACCAGTATTCTCGGCAAACAGGGCATCAATATCGAAGCGATGACCCAAAAGGCCGTACGGGAAAGTGATGGCTATGCGGATATTGTCATCCTCACCCAGAAGGTTCAGGAATCCCTGATGGACCAGGCGCTGGCAAAGATTGAACAGCTGGACGACGTGCAGGCGCCTGTCACCCGCATTCGCGTTGAAGCCATGGCATAAGAATCAGAAAAAAATGGAACAAGCAGTGAAATACATCAGTACCAGAGGCAATGGCGGGCAGAAGGGTTTCAAGGACGTTCTGCTGGCGGGGCTGGCCGAGGACGGCGGCCTTTATGTGCCTGCCGAACTGCCACAGTTCAGCCCGGACAAGATTCGCTCCCTGCGCGGGCTTCCCTACAATGAACTGGCTTTCGAAGTCATCTGCCCGTTCGTCGGTGGCGAGATTGAAGACGACAAACTCAAGGAACTCATTGACGACAGTTACAGTACATTTGACCACCAGGCTGTGGCGCCACTGACACAACTAGGCAGCAACGAGTGGGTCATGGAACTGTTTCACGGCCCGACGCTGGCGTTCAAGGATTTCGCCCTGCAACTGCTTGGCCGCCTTCTGAACCACGTTCTGACCGAGCGAGGCGAGCGGGCCATTGTCCTGGGCGCCACCTCCGGCGATACCGGCTCTGCCGCCATTGAAGGCTGCCGGCACAGCGAAGCCCTGGACATCTTTATCCTGCACCCCTACCAGCGTGTGTCAGAAGTCCAGCGTCGCCAGATGACCACCGTTCTTGATAGCAACGTCAACAACATCGCCATCCACGGCAATTTCGATGACTGCCAGGACATGGTGAAGCAGTGCTTCTCCGACCAGTCCTTTCTGCCAGACTCTTCAGGTAAGAAAGCCAGGCTGGTAGCGGTTAACTCGATCAACTGGGCGCGCATCATGGCGCAGGTGGTTTACTACTTCCACTCTGCACTGCTGCTGGGCGCTCCTGAGCGGAAAGTGGCTTTCTCGGTTCCCACCGGCAACTTCGGCGATATCTTCGCCGGCTATATTGCCCGGGGCATGGGGCTGCCCGTTGGCAAGCTGGTAGTGGCCACCAACAGTAACGATATTCTGCACCGTTTCTTCCAGGACAATGACTACCGCAAGCTGGACCTGCAACAGACACTGTCACCCAGCATGGACATCATGGTGTCCAGCAACTTCGAGCGACTGCTGTTTGATCTGCACGAACGCAGCGGTGAAGCCATGACCAGCCTGATGAACAGCTTCCAGACAACCGGAGCCCTGTCCGTCAACGCTCCAGCCTGGGAGAAAGCCCGCGAACTGTTTGACAGCTGTCGCACTAATGACGAAGGCACCTGCGAAACCATCAAGTCGCTGCACGCTACCACTGGCTACCTGGCCGACCCGCATACTGCAACGGGGGTTCGTGCCCTGGAAGAGGTAGCAATCGAGGCCGAAATGCCGAGAGTGGTTCTGGCAACGGCCCATCCAGTGAAGTTCCCCGAGGCTGCGGAAAAAGCAGGATTACAGCCTCCGGAGCTGCCAGAGCACATGTCCGATCTGATGGATCGTGAAGAGCGTTACAGTGTCCTGGAAAATGACCTGAAGACACTGCAATCCTTCATCCAGGAAAGCACCCGTCACAGCTGATAACAGCACCTCAGCAGACCGGGTCAGTGATGAGCTGATCCAGTCTGTTGCATCACTGCTCCTTTTTTTCTCCACTTCCTTCCAGTTCTCTGGCAATCGCCACAGCCAGGCGAACATCATCAGGCCTGGTGTCATGACGAAAAGAGCGTACGAGTCGACCGTTTCTACTCACCAGGAACTTGTTGAAGTCTGTCGAAGGGTAGCTCCCGCCCTGCTCTTTCAACCATTGAAACAGGGCATTGGCATTGGCGCCGCTGACATGGGAAACCGCGAACAGGGGAAATGTCACGTCATGCTTCAAGCGACACTCGTCATTGAGTGACTGCTCATTCCTGGTCTCACCACTGGTGAAATCCCTGGATGGAAACGCCAGCACCACAAAGCCTTTGTCACGGTATCGCTGATAGAGCGCCTGTAGCCCCTGAAACTGCTGGGCATGGTGGCAATAGGCCGAAGTATTGACGATCAGCAGCACGTCGCTTTCATAACGCTCGGCAATATTGACCTGATGTTGACTGTTCAGTAACCGGAGACTGATCTCAGGCAGGCCGGCCTGGGCATTCTGAATGACAAGAAAAAACAATCCAGCCCTGAGCAGGAAGTGCATTGAGTTAAAGCTCGATAAACGACGGAGGGAACATTCAGCTTGTATTTTAGGAGCCTGTCGGACTTAAGGCAATTTCGGCCTGAAACCCAGAAAGACCGGCCGCAGCCTTGAGCGTTCTAGACAGCTCCGATGAATTCGATTAAATAGGCCAACTATTCGCACGAATCCATCGAAAAATTTGACTCGTTCTACTGACTCTTACCCTGAAGAGCATGCTCGAAAGCATAAGTCCGACAGGCTCCTAGACGTCACGATTCAAACTGCCCAATATCCCTGTGAGTTCAGCTGCCAACAGGAAGGCGGACCCTCCTTGTCAGATAGCGTGCTACACGGGGAGGCGGTTTACAATGAGAATGAGCGTTTCCTCTATCTTGTCTAACCGGTTATTTACCTTGTCAAAATAGACTCACGTACATTTATTTTGCGTCTACGTTATGAGAGCCCCGCCAGAAATACGGAGGCTCTAATGAAAACAACTGGCTCAGCAGCTCTTCAGGTACTGCTTTTTATTCTCGTATTGCTGCTCCCCCTTACCGTCCAGGGCCATATGTTCTGTTCCAAATGTTCGGGAAAGTGCTGGCAACTGACCAGTAACAATGAGCTGCAATGCGCCAATACGAAATGCAATGAGGTCTATAGCCACTTTGATATTTACTCCTCATTCGCCTGCCACAGGCCAGTAGAAGGAGTAGAAGGTTATCACGTCTATATCAAGCAATCTCCAGTATCAGACTCGAGAGATACATGTAGAGCCAATCAACTGATCAATCGCCTGAACTCTGCCAATACATCTGCTATGAACCTCCTGTCTGAAGCTGGCGTTGCTCCTGAGCAGATTATCCCCATCCCCATGCTGACTCTGCTAATCAGCACTTACACTACAGCGGAGCAGGCCGTAATACGACTCATTTCCCTGCAACTGGCGTTGCTGTCTGCAGCAACCTGGAGCCTTCAACAAGGTAATCAACCCGGCCCGGAAGAGCATCAGTTGCAGATGCTGACAATACTGCCTTTTTTATATCTGACTACTCAGCATGCGAGTGATAATGCCCGCAACTATTTAGTCTTCTCCCAGGTCTCTAGTGAGCTGGAAGCCGATTCTATCAACACCCAGCTGACATCCATTACTCAGAACCTTCTTGAAACACCTGCCCAGTTAAGTGATTTAACCCTGAACGGCCTGGATCACGATCAGGCTGTTGCGAACCTCATTATTGCCTTTAGCCATGACACTGGCTTCCACCATTTCAACCTACCCCCTCTGGGTCATATCGTCATTCTTATGCATCCTGATAATCTGGTCACCCTGATAACCGATACGGGTGTTTATGTTCCCAGAATACCGACACAGCAACTGGCCCGACTGATGGTATCCATTCAGAATCGCCCCCAGTACAGAAGTCTTATCTATCCAGTTATCGGAGGTGTCGTTGCAGTGTCGGGCGAGCTGATAAATTTGGCAGCTGGACTGTATACCGGCAGCTATCTCAGGCATCTTATTTTTGTTACCACTGTATTTGTGGCAACAACTACCGCAGCCTATCTGCTTGATCATTATCTTCCTGCTCCCTCCTCACAAAAGCCACCGGAGAAGAAAAAGTCCTCTCAGGAAGAAGACAAAGAAGGTGAACAATAAGTGCTAAATCAGGAAAAACCACCATGCCGGCAAGTATTTTATCCCATTCAGCCTGAAGACCCTCGAGCACCTCTAGGAGCCTGTCGGACTTAAGGAAATTTCGGACTGAAATCCAGAAAGAGCGGCCAGATTGTCCGATAATTTGCATAAATAGGTCAACTATTCGCACAAATCCATCGGACAATCTGACTCACTCTACTGACTCTTACCCTGAAGAGCATGCTCGAAAGCTTAAGCCCGACAGGCTCCTAGCTTCCAAGCTCATCGGTCAAATCTCATTCTTATTGACTGAAGCGAGCAACATAGCAGAGAAGCAGAAAAAGCACCTGACAACCCGGGCAGTCTCCCTTAACTTTTGTAGTGCGGTAGAACTCATCCCGACAGCGGCTTTGTGATAACCTGTGGCGATCAACCAACAGTTTAATGCCATGCAGAAACAGATCATTCGTCGAGAGGCCGGCCCCGGGACCCATGATTTCAGCGCCGACCTGCCGCAGCTTCTGGCCAGAATCTACAGCGCCAGAAATGTCAGCAGTGACAGGGAGCTGAACCGCCAGCTGAAAGGGCTTCATCACTACACCTCTCTCAAGGGCATTGATGTTGCCGCCAGCCTGCTGGCCGATGCCATCATTGCCGGCCAGAACATTCTAATCGTCGGTGATTTTGACTGCGATGGCGCCACCAGCAGCGCTCTTGGAGTCCTGGCCCTGAGAGCCATGGGCGGGAACGCCAATTACCTGGTGCCCAACCGTTTTGAATACGGTTACGGCCTGACACCCGAAATTGTTGAAGTTTCCAGACAATACAAACCGGATGTGCTGGTGACTGTGGACAATGGCATCTCCAGCATTGACGGCGTCGCTGCCGCCAGAGCCGAAGGCTGGAAAGTGGTAGTGACTGATCACCACCTGGCCGGCAGAGAACTGCCGCAGGCCGATGCCATCGTCAACCCAAACCAGCCGGACTGCCCTTTTCCCGGCAAAAACACCGCCGGTGTCGGTGTCATTTTCTACGTCATGTGCGCCCTCCGGACGGAACTGAAACAGCGAGGCTGGTTTGACACAGATCCCGAATTCAACCCTTTTGAACTGCTGGACCTTGTGGCGCTGGGCACTGTTGCTGATGTCGTCAGCCTGGACGCCAACAACCGGATACTGGCCCACCAGGGACTGGCCCGGATTCGCGCCGGACGCTGCCGCCCCGGTATTCGGGCCCTGATTGAAATCTCCGGCAGGAATCCTGAAAGACTGGTGGCCGCAGACCTGGGCTTTGCTCTCGGCCCCAGGCTCAATGCCGCAGGTCGGCTGGATGACATGTCCACCGGTATAGAGCTGTTGATCACCGACAATCTCAACAGCGCACGCGAGATTGCTTCTGAGCTCGACAGTCTGAACCAGGAGCGCAAGGAAATAGAATCGACCATGCAGCAGGAAGCCCTGGCCGAACTGGATAAACTGCAACTGGACGACAAGAGTCAGCTGCCTGTGGGCATCAGCCTGTTCCGGGAAGACTGGCACCAGGGGGTCGTAGGCATTCTCGCTTCCAGGGTCAAGGATCGGCTGAACAGGCCAGTCATCGCCTTTGCCGAATCGGACTCCGGCCAGCAGGATGGCGACATAAAAGGCTCGGCCCGTTCCATACAGGGCCTACACATGCGCGATGCCCTGGACAGCGTGGCGCGGGAAAATCCGGGACTGATCATCAAGTTTGGCGGACATGCCATGGCTGCCGGCCTGAGCATCAAAAAAGCGGATTTTCCCCTCTTTGTCGATGCCTTTGACCGGGAGGTACGTAGCCAGCTCAGCAACGAGAGCCTGGAAGCGATCATTCTTACCGACGGGGAGCTTCTGGTCGGAGACATGACCATGGAGACCGCCCAGATGCTTCGGGAAGCTGGCCCATGGGGGCAGAATTTCCCGGAACCCTGCTTCGACGGCCTGTTCCAGATCATTCAGCAGCGGCTGGTGGGAAAAAAACATCTGAAAATGGTTCTGAAGGTTCCCGACTCGGAATTCTACCTGGACGCCATAGCCTTTAATGTGGATACCCAACAATGGCCGAATCTGAATATCAGCACCATCAAAGTGGTCTATAAACTGGATATCAACGAGTACCGGGGCCAGACCAGCCTGCAGCTGCTGGTGGATTATTTTGAGCCGGCCTGATTGCTGTTCCGGCTGGCTGCTCTATTCTGTTATCTTTTTAAGCAGTTTTCCTGAAAACTCTGAAAAAGGTACCAGCCGTTGGCCAGAAGCAAAGTTGCCCCCCTACTTGTCGTGATCCTGTCACTGGCCCTGTTGATTCCAGGAATCACCCGGCCACTCATGACCCTGCAGGCGGATATGAACCGGCAGGCCCTGGTGAGTGAAGGCAAGAAAGTCCTCAATGAGCAGAAGCTTCACCCGGCCATGGCCTCCATTGCCAACCAGTTCCTGGACAATCTTCGGGTGGAAGGCCAGAGCCGGGTCTATGACAAGACCCGGAGTATCCTCGGCACAGCCGAAGACCTCTGGAACTTTGGTTACAGACTGGTGGCTATATTGATACTGACGTTCAGTGTCGTTATTCCCGGCATCAAGTCCCTGATGCTGCTCGGCGCCTGTTTTGTCAACGACAACCGCAGGCTGCTGGTGATCGGCGCCGCCATCAGCAAATGGTCCATGGCCGACGTCTTCGCCATGGGAGTGCTCATCGCCAGCCTGGCGGCCAACGCCGCATCCTCCGAAAGCGCCCTGCTCGCTTTTCATGCCAGCCTGCACGATGGTTTTTACTGGTTTTTAGCCTACTGCCTGGTTTCTGGGGCTGCCGGACAGTGGTTAACAAGAGAACTCTGAAGGTCCCACTTACGCCCCGGCGGCGATTACCTACAGCTCATTCCTGTAATTGTCGCTGCAGCCCTTCCGGTAGCGGTGGATAGGACTCCGGATCATAAGGCTGGTTTTCTTTCGGCCGGGGAGATGGCTCCACTCCCCCCTTCTGGCTGCAGTCAACTCTCCATTTCCTGCACCTGCAGCTCCAGGGCATCGACGGAAATCTTGATCTCCTTCAGGCAGACCAGCAGGGACAGCAGCAGAAACAACAGGCTGATGCCGAAGACGACAAACGCCAGCTGTTTCAGCTGAAAGTGCAGCAGAAACATATCCACCACACAGAAGATAAAACTCATGATTCCGGCGCCCTGCATATGCTTGATCAGCTTCATGCGTCGTCGAAGATTATCAAGCTGCCCCTTGATCCGTGGATTACCGGGCTTTTTTTCATAGAGGCCATGCAAGGTTCTGATCAGTGAGGCCAGGGCCAGAAACTTATTGGTGTAGGAGAGAAAAAGCAGTGAAATGGCCGGGAACAGAAGAGCCGGCGTTGTGAGCGTCAATTCCATACAGGGGTTCAGGGTTGCCGTGAAGAAAACGCTACTTTCGACTGCACAATCAATGCTGTCAAGAGATTACAACCGGCCTTTCCTTCGCTCAAACAACTCCAGCTGCAGCAGCTGCTCCGGCGCCCTGAGGTCCACCAGCCTGACGCCGACCCCAAGCAGCCTCACAGGCCTACTGCCACGTTCCCAGGCCCGGACCATCAGTGCTCTGAAATGCTCTTCCGCCGGCTGGTCATTCCTTTCCAGCAACTCTTCCAGGGTCGTCTGGGTAAAGTCGGCAAACTTCACTTTCACAAAACGTTTGCTGACGCCGTATTCGCCACTGATTTTTTTAAACCTCTGTTCAAGGTCTTCCAGCAGCGCCCCAACTTTTGCCAGGATTGCTGCCTCATCAGGCAGGTCGGCATCGTAGGTATGTTCTACTGACAGGGACTTTCGTCGCCGGCCTGTTTCCACCGGGCGATCATCAATTCCCCGGGCCAGCTCCCACAGCCGTTCGCCAAAACTGCCGAACCAGCGGCTCAACTCAAGCCGGGAATACTGGCGCAGCATGCCGCAGGTCATAATACCTTTGTTGTGCAGCTTTTCCGCCGTCACTTTGCCAACGCCGTGTATTTTCTCAACTGGCAGCTCGAAGACAAAGTCCTGAACTTTTTCCGGGGGAATCACACACAAACCGTTAGGTTTATTCCAGTCGCTGGCCACCTTGGCCAGGAATTTATTGGGGGCAGCCCCAACAGACACCGTAATTCCCACCTGTTCCCTGACCGCCTGCATGATTTCCCGCGCCATCAGCGTGGCGCTGCCCCGGCATTTCTGGCTATCCGTAACATCCAGATAAGCTTCATCCAGCGACAGGGGTTCAATCAGGGAAGAGTATTTCTGGAATATCTCGTGCATCTGCTGTGAAGCTTCCTTATAGGCTTCAAACCTCGGCTTGATGATGATCAGCTGGGGGCATTCCCGGACAGCCCGATAGGAAGCCATGGCTGAATGCACCCCGGCTTTCCTGGCCGCATAGCTGCAGGTGGCTATCACCCCTCGGCGCTCTGCCTTGCCGCCCACGGCAAAGGCTTTGCCCTTGAGGATGGGATCATCCCTTTCCTCGACGGAACAGTAGAAAGCATCAGCATCCACATGCAGTATTTTACGGGTGTCTGTCAGCTGGGATTCGGGCATTTCATCAGACTTTTGACAATGAACACGGCAAAGCCGGGCAGTCGAAAACAGCGACCCGGCTCAGGACAATCCTACCGAGCCATACCTGTCAGCAGCAACCCTTAAACTGTATTTTTATACAGTTAAGCGGAAACACTTATCAATCACTTCAAATTATCAAACGGATCGTCTCTGACAAGGTAAGTTCGGGTTAAATAACCACCAGAATCATGAAAATACAGACAGACCCACTACTAACAAGACGGAATTTCACGTATTTCCTTGCATCTCAGAAAGGCGTCAAATCCGCCTCAATGATTTTGTCAGTGATCGGTAAACAAAAGACCGAACTGCTTCTCCAACAACCAACTCACAACCCAAGGCATCAAGGCACTGAAAATATGCGTGTTACTGTGTTCAATACGCCTGTCATCAGTCATTTCCTCATGTTTCTCGCCAGGCTCATGCTCTCTCTGTCCGGCTGGAAAATCGAGGGCCAGAAACCCAAAGTTCCACGTTACGTCCTGGTAGCTGCGCCGCACACCAGCAACTGGGATTTTTTCATCGGCATCGCCATAGGCCTCCGCTGTGGTGTGAAATGTTACTGGATGGGCAAGGCCAGCCTGTTCTGGGGCCCTTTGGGCCTGGTCTTGCGCTGGCTGGGCGGCATTCCCGTGGATCGGACCAAGCGCAACAGCCTGGTCAGCCAGACAGTCTGCTGCTTTAAAGGCAACAAACAGCTGGGGCTGGTTATCTGCCCTGAGGGTACCCGTTCCAGGGGCAACCGTTGGCGCACCGGTTTCTACCATATCGCCAAGGGCGCCAATGTTCCGATCATCCTGGGCTACCTGGATTTCGAGCGCAAAGTGGGCGGTTTTGGCCCGGCATTGAAGCCCGGTGACAACATGGAAAAGGACATGGCGGAAATCCAGGCTTTCTACCAGGGCATCAATGGCAAGTTCCCGGACTGTTTCAGCCCGGTCCAGCCCAAGGAGCCTGTCGGACCTAAGGCTATTTCGGTCTGAAATTCAGAAAGAGCGGCCGCAGCCTTGAGCGTTCTGGACAGCTCCGTTGAATTTGCTTAAATAGGTCAACTATTCGCACAAATCCAACGAAAAAACTGACTCGCTCTACTGACTCTTACCATGAAGAGCATACTCGAAAGCTTATGTCGGACAGGCTTCCAGGCTGTCTCACGGCTTGGCCCAGCCTGACATTTGGTCGGTCAGCGCAAATGAGCCTTTACAGCCTCAAGGCTTAATGGCAAGCTCAAAGGATGGAGCAAAAAATCATAATCGCTGACGACCACCCTCTGTTCCGTGCAGCTCTGCAGGCGGCACTGAGACAGGGCCTGGATAACCCGGAAATACATGAAGCCGGCTCCATCGCCGCGCTTCAGAACCTTCTGGAGCAGATCCCCTCGCCCGATTTAATCCTGCTTGACCTGAACATGCCGGGCGCACATGGTTTTTCCGGCCTGATTTTTTTACGCGGACAGTACCCCGATGTTCCCGTAGTGCTGGTGTCTGCCGCCGAAGAGCAGCAGGTTATCCAGAAAGCCATGCAGCATGGCGCCGCCGGATTCATCCCCAAGTCTTCGCCACTGAATATCCTGAAAGATGCCGTAAAACTGGTTCTGGAAGGGGAAACCTGGCTGCCGGACTCAATGAGAGGTATCCCCCTGACAGAGTCCTCAAGCAATGACATGGAAGTACGACTGTCGTCGCTTACACCCCAGCAATTCAGGGTTCTGGGCATGATGAGCGAAGGGCTGCTGAACAAGCAGATCGCTTATGAGCTGGAAGTGTCGGAAGCAACGATCAAGGCGCATGTGACGGCAATTTTCAAGAAACTGGGCGTTCGCAATCGCACCCAGGCGGTGATAGTTATGAAAGAGTTAGATCATGACCCGTCTCCTGCAGAGGACAGCACCCCGGAATCATGACAACCTCTCCGGTTTCGTCACCAGTGAACTTATAAGGGCTCTCAGGGCAGCAGGCTTTACTGGCTTGCCGAGAAAACGGATATCGGCTTCACGACACTGGATCTGTAAGCTGTCCTGCCGGTCAGCGGTAATCAATATTGCCGGAATCAGCCTGTCGCATTTCATCCGGATCCGTTCGATCAGTTCCAGGCCTGTCTCTTCCTCATCCAGCCGGTAGTCAACCAGCAGGATGTCTGGAGCATCGCCATTCCCAAGCAATTCCATGGTTTTCTGACAACTGTCAGCACAGGCCACCTGGCAGCCCCAGCGAGTCAACAAACGGTTCATGCCCAGCAGAATTTCCGCCTCATTATCTATGCAGAACGCATTGAGCCCTGCCAACGAGGTGTCGGACTGCACCTCCAGCTGCCGTTTAATAACGCGGGGCTGAACAACTGGCAGGGAAACCGTAAACACAGTGCCAGCTCCCGGCCGCGAACGAACAGACAGAGAGTGTCCCAGAAGCTCGGCAACGCCCCTGGCAATTGCCAGGCCCAGACCCAGGCCTTTGCCATCGGTATGAAACCGCTGGAATTCGGCAAACACCAGCTCCTGCTTCTCGACAGGAATGCCCTGACCATTGTCCCTGACTTCAACCACCAGCGTATTGCCCCGACGACGACAACCCAGCATGACCCTGCCACCATCCGTACGACAGTAGCGCAGGGCGTTGGTTAAAAAGTTCTGAAGAATTCTCCTCAGCAGGACCGGGTCACTGCGGACCCAGAGCTTGCTGCCCACCAGCCTGAAAACCTGTCCCTCTTCTCCTGCCAGCCGTTCAAACTCGGTTTTCAGAGGATCGAGCAATTCTGACAGGGGGAACTCCCTGACTTCCGCAATTAACTGGCCGGCTTCAAGCCGGGACATATCCAGCAGATCCTTGAGCAGCTCCTCAGCGGCTTTCAATGAACTGCCCAGATGGCGGATCAATTCCTGGTTCTGCGCATCCGTCACTGAAGATTCCAGGGAGGCGGCAAAGAGCCGGGCAGCATTCATGGGCTGCATCAGGTCATGGCTGACAGCTGTAAAAAAGCGAGAACGCAGACGGTTGGCCCGGTCTGCCTGCCCTTTGGCGCGCATCAACTCCCGGTTCAAGTCAAAGAGTTCACGGGTTCTTTCCTGCACCCGTTGCTCCAGACTTTCGTTGATGTCTTGCAGGGCATGCTCGACATCCCGGAACTCGGTGATATCGGTAAAGCTCATGGCAAACCCGCCACCCGGCATGGGGTTGCCGCGCATCTCGATAACCCGCCCATCGGGCCGGACCCGCTCGGATTTATGGGCGGTTCCCTCACGCATGAACTGCACCCTTTTAAGGACGTGTTCTTCCGGATCACCCGGACCGCACAGCCCATTGACGGCATTGTGACGGATAATCTCGGAAACTGGCCGTCCAACCCGGATCAGGTCATCCGGGTAAGAAAACAGTTCCAGGTAACGACGGTTCCACGCCACCAGCCGCAAATCCCGGTCAACGACACTGATCCCCTGACTGATATGCTCAATGGCGCCACGTAACAGCTCCCGGTTAAAGCGGAACACCTCATGGGCTTCATCCACCATGGCCTCAACGTCTTCAAGCTGTACAGTGTCGCCGGCCAGCGCCGACTTCATAACCACTTTGGCCGACGATGCGCCCATGACTCCAGCCAGGTGACGCTCGGTGGCACTGATCAGGTCACTGTCAGCATAGCGGCCCGAGGGAGCGAACTGCTCCATAAGCCTGGCTGTCCGGTTCTCTCCCAGGAAGCGCTTTGCCAGTGTCTGCAGGTCTTCCAGGGCGACTTTCTCTTCCCGGTATTGACTGGAATCTTCCCAGGAAGCATCGACAAAACGCCGCGACTGTCGTCTTTCAGCGGAATCCACTTTGAAGTACAGGCAGCCAAGGCTGTACAGAATCAGGTTAACGGAAAATGACAACACCGATGCTCCCACCACAGTCCCCGTCATTTCAAATCCGAACAGGGCGCCGGGCTTCAGTGCTTCAATACCAAAGAGCCCATGCAACAACAGGTCACTCTTCAACCACCCGGCATTGATCATCAGTGGCAGCATCAGGGTGTAGAACCAGATGCCGCTACCTGCCACCAGCCCGAGCCCCACTGCCTTGCTATTGCTCTCTTTCAGATACAGCCCACCGATAACGGCCGGGGCCAGCTGGGCTACCGCAGCAAACGACATTTGACCTAAACCTGCCAGACTGCCGGAGCCACTGTTATCTATCAGCCGAAACACCACATAGGCCATAAGCAGCAGACAGAGAATGGTGGTGCGCCTGACATTCAGCAGCAGGCCACTGAAGCGGTAGAAATCTACGGAGTTATCCCTGGACTTGCGCAGCAACAGCGGCATAAGGATTTCGTTAGAAATCATGGTGGAAAGAGCAATGGTAGCCACAATCACCATGCTGATGGCGGCTGATACGCCTCCCATGTAGGCCAGCAGCGCCATGCCATCATTTCCGAGAGCCAACGGCAGGGCTATGACATAGGAGTCAGGCGACGTTGAGTTTCCCAGCAGGCTATTGCCGGCCAGAGCCATGGGCAGAACAAACAGGGAAGCCAGCACAAGGTAAGCAGGAAAAAGCCACCGGGCCCGGTGGAAGTCCTTCATACTGGCGTTTTCCACCACGATCACGTGGAACTGCCGGGGCAGGCAGATAATGGCCGCCATGGCCATGAGAGTGGGAACGACCATGGTTTCCAGCAAACCGCCCGATGGTGAACGCTCAGGCAGGCTGACGTTTACAGGCCAGCTGTCACTCAGAAACTGCCAGGTCACCCAGGCTCCCACCAGCAGGAAAGCGGCCAGCTTCAGCAGGGATTCAAAGGCGATGGCGGTCATCACACCGTGCTGATGCTCAGTGGTGTAGAGGTGACGGGTGCCAAACACCACAACAAAGACCGCCAGAGTCACTGTCACGATTAACGCCAGGTCCTGACGGTTCCACTGCTCACTCTGACCTTCGGAAAGAAGATCAAACCCCATGACGATGGCTTTCAGCTGCAGGGCGATATAAGGCAGGATACCGGCTATCAGGATCAGGGTGACCAGAGTCGCCAGTGCCCTGGACTTGCCATGGCGGGAGGCGATGAAGTCAGCAATGGAGGTAATGTTCTCTTTCTTGCTGACCAGAATCAGCTTGGCCAGCAGCTTCCAGAACAGCACGAACATCAGGATCGGACCCAGGTAGATGGGCAGGAACGACCAGGGATTCTCACTGGCCTGTCCTACTGCGCCAAAGAATGTCCACGATGTGCAGTAGACCGCCAGGGACAGACTGTAAATCAATGGGCGCCAGTGCTCGCGCCAGGCGGCACCGCTGCGGTCACCAAACCAGGCGACCGTGAACAGAACTCCGACATACACCAGGGCGATCAACGCCAGCAGCCATCCGGTCATTTGTATTGCTTCTTTTTTGCCGAGATGCAGGGCGAAAATACCACAGAACCCGGTTTACATGAATCATCAGAAGCTTTGCTCATCTGCACCAGCTATATTCAGCGTATAATGCAGACAACGTCCCTGTTATTCTTTACGCCCATGCTGAAAGCCATTGCCCTGTCACTGTCACTGTTGCTCTTCCTGGCAGGTTGTACGACAACCCAGGATGTCCAGCCATCCCGGCATAACGAAACCGTTGTGATTATTCACGGCCTGGCCCGCAGTGGTTTTGCCATGCGCAGCCTGACAGGTCGTATTGAGAAAGCGGGCTACAGGACCTTTGTGGTTGACTATTCCTCCCTGGGCAGGCCCATGGGTGAAGTGGTGAACGATGTCACCAGGCAGGTCAACAGCTGCTGCCATGATGCTGTGAAAGTCCATTTCGTCGGCCACTCCCTGGGCGGACTGTTGACCCGGGCCTATTTCAGCCAGCCACAGAGCGAAAAGTTAAGGCAAAAGCTGGGACAGGTGATAATGATTGGCACGCCCAACCAGGGCAGTGCCATCGTTGACCACTACGAAGACCGCTGGTGGATGAACAGACTCGGTGACACGACCCTATCCCTGGGCACCACCCAGGAAGGCTTCCCCCAAAAGCTTCCCCTTCCTGATTTTCGGCCTGGTGTCATCGCCGGCACCAATGGCTGGTTTCTCAGTGACAGGATTTTCGGAGAGAAAAATGACGGACTGGTTGCTGCCAGCTCAACAAAGCTGGCGAACATGGCAGACTACGTAGAAATTGATGTGGGCCACTCCATGATGCGGTTCAACAAAGAAGTGGCAAAGCAGACGCTGTATTTCCTTGAGCATGGACAGTTCAGCAAGGCACAGCATTCAGATTGAAACCAGCCCTTTACGACCCCGCCCATTTCTGGTCAAAATGTATTCTTCAGACCAAAGTCTAATGTTGCACCGTTCCGGGAACCGTAATATAAGGCCCGGATCACAGGAAAGTTATCGCCCCCCCTTTCCTCGGAGCCTGGCAGCGAACTCTGACGATCAGAGTCGTGTGAATGGAATTGCCAGGAACGTCTGGTTAACAACAATAACAATGCAAAGGGACAATACATGACCGCAGCCTCCGTCTATCCGGTGAGCCCGGAGCTGAGCAGAAACTCCCTCATCGACAACGATCGTTACCTGGAGATGTACCAGCAGTCCATCATCAATCCGGAAGGGTTCTGGCGTGAACACGGTCAGCGCATCGACTGGTTCAAACCCTACACCCAGGTCAGGAAGGTGTCTTTTGACGAGCATTTTGTCGACATCAACTGGTTCCAGGATGGCACCACCAACGCTTCCTGGAACTGCCTGGATCGCCACCTTGAAACAAAAGGTGACCAGGTCGCCATCATCTGGGAACCCGATGAAGAAGCCGAGGCCCGCAAGGTCACTTACCGGGAGCTGCATGAACAGGTCTGTCGTTTCGCCAATGGTCTGAAAAGCCAGGGCGTGCGCAAGGGCGACGTGATAGCCATTTACATGCCAATGATCGTTGAAGCCACGGTGGCCATGCTGGCCTGTGCCCGCATCGGTGCTATCCATTCCGTGGTGTTTGGCGGCTTCTCTCCTGAAGCCCTGGCCGGCCGCATCATTGACTCCGGCGCCAAGCTGGTGGTCACTGCCGATGAAGGTTTGCGTGGCGGCAAAAGGGTGCCGTTGAAGGTCAATGTCGACGAAGCCCTATGCCACCCGAATATCAAAACGATTGAAAAAGTCATTGTTTACCGCCACACCGGCGCCGATATCCAGTGGCACAACCATCGGGATGTTTCCTGGCAGGAGCTGACCGCCCTGGCCTCCCCTCGTTGCGAAGCACGGGAGATGGCCGCGGAAGATCCACTGTTTATCCTTTATACCTCCGGTTCCACCGGTAAGCCGAAAGGTGTTCTGCACACCACTGGTGGCTATCAGGTATACGTTTCCATGACTCACCAGTATGTCTTTGACTACAAGGATGGCGAAGTCTTCTGGTGCAATGCCGACGTCGGCTGGATCACCGGACACTCCTATGTCACCTATGGCCCATTGCTCAATGGCGCCACTCTTGTCATGCATGAAGGTGTGCCCAACTACCCGGAAGTGAACCGGATCAGCAAGATCGTTGATAAGCACAACGTCAATATTCTCTATATAGCGCCTACCGCAATCCGTGCCCTGATGGCTGAGGGTGACAGGGCTGTAGAAGGCACAAGTCGTAAGAGCCTCAGACTGCTTGGTACCGTTGGTGAACCCATCAACCCGGAAGCCTGGAACTGGTACTACACCACCGTGGGTGAAGAGCGCTGCCCGATCGTCGATACCTGGTGGCAGACAGAAACCGGCGCAGCCATGCTGACACCCCTGCCCGGTGCTACAGACCTTAAACCCGGCTCTGCCACCCGGCCTTTCTTCGGCGTTCAGCCTGCTCTCGTGGACAACATGGGCAGACTGCTGGACGGCCCGGCGGAAGGCAACCTGGTCATCCTGGACAGCTGGCCCGGGCAGGCCCGTACGGTCTTTGGCGATCATGAGCGGTTCATTCAGACCTACTTCTCAGCTTTCAAGGGCATGTACACAACCGGTGACGGCGCCAGAAGAGATGAGGACGGTTACTACTGGATTACCGGCCGTGTTGATGACGTCCTGAATGTTTCAGGCCATCGCATGGGCACGGCGGAAATTGAATCGGCCATGGTCTCCCATCAGAACGTGGCGGAAGCCGCTGTGGTGGGCTTCCCCCATGACATCAAAGGCCAGGGTATATACGTCTACGTGACATTGAAGACGGGAGTCGACTATTCGGATGAGTTTAAGGCTGAGCTTCGACAGTGGGTACGCAAGGAGATTGGCCCTATCGCCACTCCTGATGTTATTCAGTGGGCTCCGGGTCTGCCAAAAACCCGTTCCGGCAAGATCATGCGACGCATTCTGCGTAAGATCGCCACCGGTGAATATGAGAATCTGGGCGATACCTCGACACTGGCTGATCCGGGCGTGGTACAGCAGTTGATCGAGGATCGAGCTCTGGCCAGTTAACCTTCTCCGTACATTCCACCACACACTGCCCCAGCTGTTGCCCTGCAATGGCTGGGTTTTTTTCGACTCAATCTCCGAGGTTTCCACCCGGGAAACTTGTGTTGACTTTATGGATCATCGTCCCTACTATTCGCACCTCGTTGATGCGGGGTGGAGCAGTTTGGTAGCTCGTCGGGCTCATAACCCGAAGGCCGTTGGTTCAAATCCAGCCCCCGCTACCAATTTCAGAACAACAGGTTCCAGATTTTAACCTGTTGTTCGAAAAGTATTTGATGCGGGATGGAGCAGTCTGGTAGCTCGTCGGGCTCATAACCCGAAGGTCGTCGGTTCGAATCCGGCTCCCGCTACCAAATACAAGCCGGTTTATCCGGCTTTCTTTTTTTGTGAAAAGTCTTTCAATACCTCTACTCAACATAGAAGGATGAAAGATTACTCTCTCGTTCGTGACTGTTTGGGATCTCAATGCAGAAACAACAGGCCAGCTCACCTACAAAAACGGCACTTGTCGTTGAAGGTGGTGGAATGCGCGGTATATTCTCTGCCGGCATTCTGGATGCCTTCATGGACAAACGCTATCGGCAGTTCGATGGCTTCTACGGCGTTTCAGCCGGCGCACTCAACCTGGTTTCTTTTATTGCCGGTCAACGAGGTCGTAACCTCGATCTGTATACCGGCGCCTGTCTGGAACCGAGTTTCATCAGCCTAAAGCGGCATATGAAAGGCGGCAATCTATTTGATCTGGACTGGTTATTTGATCGAATCCAAAGACAACATATGAATATTGACAAGTTTCGAAGCAACCTTCGGGACAAAACATTCACCATTGTCACCAGCTGCGCGAACACCGGTTACCCTGTCTATCACACATTCGATGAACACTTTGATCTTGAGCAGCTGTTCACCGTTCTGAAAGCATCCAGTGCACTGCCCATGATTTATCGCAATGCCATAGCCATCGATGACAGAAACCACGTAGACGGTAGCCTTGCAGACCCACTGCCCATCATGAAAGCGGCTGAAGATGGTTATCAGCACATAGTTGTTCTGCGCAGCCGCGAAAGTCAGTATCGAAAAAAAGCTTCTTCAGCTAACAGACTGCTAGCCTGGCAATTCAGAAAACAGCCGGAAGTTGCTGAACTGATTCGTCAGCAATACTCGATCTATAACGAAACTCTGAATAATTTCGATCAATTAAAGCGCGACGGCATATCCATTACGGAGATAGCTCCGGATATCCAACTCAACTCAACCAGAAGCACCAGAGACCGTGCTCGACTGGTATCGGACTATCACAGAGGCTACTCCGCTGGATTTTCTTTACTTCAGCAATTCAATCAGTCCGGCCTTGCTCAACCCGCCTGATCTTTTTCACGGATTTTACAAACCCTTTAGCTTACTTTCTGGCTTTATTAATCATCCCTACTAGGCTTATGAGTCTGTTGAACTGACGATTGTATCAATCAGCTCAACAGGCTTAGCAGTACTTGCCCTGAAACTTCAATCAATCAGAGCAGGTTCCTTGCTTGCATTCCGAAGGCTCAACCATAGAGGTTTCATTATGCCAAGGCAGATTCTTGTCCCTGTTGCTCATGGCTGTGAAGAAATAGAAGCGGTTGTCATTATTGACACGCTTCGCCGGGCTGGTGCTCAGGTTACTGTTGCAGCCTGTACCGCCGATGGCAGTCTGGAGATTGAAGCTTCCAGGGGCATTAAATTCATTGCCGACTGTCATATTGAAGCCTGCCTTAACAAGAACTTTCATCTGATAGCTCTGCCGGGTGGCATGCCAGGCGCAGCCAACCTTCGGGACAACCCACACCTGACAGAACTACTGAACGAACAACACAAATCACATCGCTGGTACGCAGCCATTTGTGCCTCTTCTGCCGTTGTTCTGGCCCACCACTCCCTGCTCGATAATGTACGAGCTACATGCTACCCCACATTTTTTGATCAACTCGAAGGGGCTTTGCCACAACCAGAAAACCCGGTGGTGGTTGATCAGAAAAAACGAGTCATTACCGGTCAGGGGCCTGGCTGCGCAATGAGCTTCAGTTTTGCACTGATTGACGCAGTCTACGGTAAAGATGCCTATCGCCCGATAGCTAAGCAAATGCTGGCAGACTGGGCACTGTAGACCCTGGATAGCGCCAGTACTTTTGAACAGTTATCAAGAAAGGTCGGGCTGAAACCAAGTACTTTCTTAAGACGATGCCAACAGCACAGCGATGAAAGTACTTTCACTCAAAACTTTTTCTGAGTCTCTGGGCTGAGTACCCCCGAGCAAAGAGAAATATCTTATTTGCACCACCACGAAGCATGAAAACAAATCGTAGCAAAATGTTCATCACGGTAAAAAGAATGATGCTTTCTAATCCATATGAGGGCTTCCCTGATGTAAGGGAAATATGGTTTGATAAAAATAAGGGTTTAGAAAAAGCAGGTACGGACGCTAGCACTAATTAATAAAGCCTTGAGGTATTCATAATGGAAAGCATCATCATTCTCTTATTGTGTGGGCTGGCTCTCTATCAATTGAGCCGGAGACAGGACAAGATGGCTGAGCAGATGATCGCACAGACCTTTAACCGGTTTGAGCGACGCTACAATGATGTCACTTACTCATGTCTGGATGCCATAGTCGTCAAGAAACAACTTCATGGTTTTCCTTCAGTCCCTCTGGTCCCTTCTGTCAACTACACTGCCAGAGCCCTATGCCTTTCTGATAACAACAACTGGTTTTGGTTTGACGCCAGTATCCGAAACATGAAACTCTGTTCAACCGGCATTACACCCGCCTCACAGCCAGAAGCCTGTGATGCACTCAGCAGTGATCCTGAAATGCTCAACCAGTATTTCCCAGAAAAAAAAGACAACAAAGCTAAAGCTGAAACCAGTACCTGAGAGCGTATCCATACCACCCTTCCAGATCACTTTTCATATATTCATACAAAAAAACCGGCGAAAAGCCGGTTTTTTTATTGAGTACTACCCAGATGAACCCGACAGAACTAACTAACAAGAACCTCAGTCTGAAATAAAACCATATCGGCAACGAAAAATACGCAACCTTCCCACGCGTAACTCACATCATTGATTCGCAAGATACAAATAGGTGGGTAGGAACAATGTCCGTAAGATAGATTCTGCAAACGTTCTAATGGTTCCTTAAGTCAGCCCTCTTCCTGGAAGAGGGCTTTTTTTTGCCGTAAATTCAGAGAACCCGGCAACGCTGGATCAAGAAGTTTTTTCCAGCTCTTCTTTGCGCAGATCTTTTCTCAGAATTTTTCCGACCGGTGTCATGGGTAACTCTTGCCGGAATTCAATATCCTTCGGGACCTTGTATGCGGTGAGATGATCTCTGCAATAGGCTACAACTTCATCTTTCTTCAATCCGTTGTCTGAAGGAATCACAAACAATTTGATTCGCTCTCCAGTGACATCATCAGGAATACCAATGGCTGCACAGTTTTCAACTCGATCAAAACTGGCTACTACATCCTCTATCTCATTAGGGTATACGTTAAAGCCAGAGACCAGAATCATATCCTTGATCCTGTCCACAATTTCTATAAAACCGTCTTCTTTTACAATGGCCACATCGCCGGTTTTCAACCAGCCATCCTCAGACAGTACTTCAGCAGTCGCTTCAGGCCTCTTATAATAACCCTGCATCACTTGAGGTCCTCTAACACAGAGCTCCCCTCTTTCACCCACAGCCTGAGCCTCCCCTTCGTCATTAATCACTTTCAACTCAGTACTGGGCACTGGCAATCCTGCTGTACCCAACTGGGCAATCTCACCAAAAGGATTCATACAGACCGCTGGAGAACATTCCGTTAAGCCATAAGCTTCTGAAACATGACAACCAGTGAATTCGTGCCAGCGGACTCCCGTTTCTTTCTGCAGGGCGGTACCACCGGACAGTGTTAGCTTCAGTTTGCTGAAATCGCACTCCTTGAAATCAGGATGATTCATCAGACTGACAAACAGCGTATTCAAACCAATAAAGCCGGTAAACTGCCATGGCTTAACAAATTTGATAAAGGTTTTTGTATCTCTTGGATTGGCAATCAGGACATTCTGATTACCCATGTAGGGCATACACAGCAGATGGACTGTAAAAGCATAGATATGGTACAGAGGCAATGGAGCCACAATAATTTCGCTACCAGCCTGCTGCACCGGCTGACCACTTGCATCCAACTGTGACAAAACCGAGCGAGCCTGGAGCATATTGGCAATCAGATTACGCTGGGTCAGTACCGCCCCTTTAGCCACACCGGTTGTTCCACCGGTATATTGGAGAACGGCAGGATCTTCCGGAGCAGGAGGGTTTTCAAGCGGCTTGGCCTGGCAGGTGCCACCTTTGGCCAGAGCCTCCCTAAATGGTAAAGCCTGCGGAAGATTAAATGGCTCCACCATCTTCTTGACGTGCTTTGCAGCAAAGTTGATCAAGGTCCGCTTGGCAAAAGGCAGCATATCCGCCACCCGGGTGACGATCAGATGCTCAATATCCGTTTCTGCCACCACCTCTTCTACCAGATGACCAAAGTTGTCCATAAATACCAGCGCCTTGGCACCGGAATCGTTGAATTGATGCAACATTTCCCGGGCAGTATATAAAGGATTGGTATTAACAATGGTAAGACCTGCTCTGATCGCCCCATAGACAACGATGGGATACTGAAGCAGGTTGGGCATTTGAATGGCAATGCGGTCGCCAGGCTTCAGAGAAGTATGCTCACGAAGGTAGTTGGCAAACTGCTGACTGTATTGGTCTAAATCACCGTAAGTCAGGGTGTGGCCTATACCTGTGAATGCCGGTCGGGAGGCATTATTTGCAAGAAGCTCCTCAATAATGGTCAGAAGGTTGGGGTAACGATCGGGATCGATGGTTTCAGCAACGCCCGCCGGACGCTTATCGCTCCAGAAAGATGCTTCCATAAGTGCCTGCTCTCTTCTTGTTATTCATGCTACGACACCAGGCTTTTCTATACGAGTCTGCCCGATACCGCACACATCTCTATTTCTGCAAGGGTGTTCGCTCTGTTAGAGCTTGCCAGACTTCTGTCGTAAAAACATCTATCCGCATCACTCATCGGCTCTTTGCTCTTGCTGCCTATTCGGCGACTTTCAGCCTCTGACAAGGTAAACCGGCTGAAAATACGCCTGCACACATATAGCTGTTTAGGGGGTGTGCTATCACCCTGAAGGGATTTTCCAGCTACTTGATGACAGATTCTAACCTTATCAGCACTTTGTTCGAAAATGTAGATCAAAGAAACAGCTCTGGAAAAGATAAGTAGTTTCACTTAACCTAATATTTAAATCGCCTGAACATCGAAGTTTCTATGATCTTTATCAGGGAAAAGGCACCCCAAATAGGCCATTTCACTTTTTCATGCCAAGACCGATGAAATGAGATAGCCCTGGGAAAAGCGCAAGCAGCCATGAACTAAGGAAAGCATTTCGTCACAGGGATGAGATGATTTTCACGGTTGAAAGGACGATCACTTTGCCATCCACCAGCCTTGAAAAGCGAACCTTCGATGCTCGACCTCCGCCCCAGCAGACATTGGGTAGACGGTCATGATTGAGTTTTACCTCAAGATACTCTCAGGTAATCACCAGGGGGCCGAGATCCCTCTGGAACCTGGCAGTCATTCACTGGGCAAGAGTGATCAGTGTGACTTGGTGCTGACTGACGACTCTCTCAGTGAGCAGGAGCTGATTATCAACATCAGCCCGGATGGTCAGTTAACAATATCCAGCCAAACTGAAGACGGATTGCTCTACAGCAATGGCCTACCGCAGGGGCCAACGCTAAATGCTAATCATTTTGACATCATAACCTCCAGTCAGCTGTTTTTTTCTTTGGGCCCTGTGGATGCTGACTGGCCAGACCAGCCTCTACCAGAACTCCAGAGACCTGAGCCAGAACCTCAAGCAGCGGAAGAAGAACTCGAGCCAGTCTCAGATCAGGAAGAAGATGATGACGAGTTTCCTGACCCCCCCGATGTTTTTCTAGACGATGATGAAGTGGATAGCGATGACCTCAATAGCCTGGATGAAGACCTGGATGGAATGGATGAGTCTCAGCCAAACGACAGTGAGGAAGATGAAGAGGAAGACGACTCTGAGGAGTTTGAAAACCCTTTAAAGAATGTCGACAAAAAGTGGCTGATCGGTATACCGGCGGGGATTTTTGCTTTTTTCCTGCTCCTGATCCTGCTGCTTTCAAGTGGCCCGGACGATGAACCTCCTCAAATGAGCCATCTTGATCAGGCCAAGAAGATCCGCAACCTGCTGAATCAGAAAAACGTCAAACTGAAAGAACTTCCTGACCAAAGTATTTTGATCTCCGGCTATACCCTGACAATGAGTGATAAGCAGACCATTCAGCGAGAGCTTCGCGAAAAGAACATTCCTTTCAGCTCACAACTGGTTGTCATGAGTGAATTGAGAGCCAATGCCGACGCACTGCTGAAGAATCAGGGACACAAATCGCTCAGCCTGGAACTGGACAACTCTCCCGGCTCATTGGTTATGACAGGCTATGCTCCTACCTCTGAAGAGCTGCAAAAGATCATTGCCGCCCTGAAACAAGAGGTTCACGGACTGGTCTCTATCGTCGATCAGGTGGAAAACCAGGCTGGCAGACTCAACACCCTCAAGTCCATGTTGAGGGAAAAAGGCTTGAGCCCTCGCATACATTTAATACAAAAACCCAACCAGATCACTTTAGAAGGCCACCTCTTGGACGATGAACAGGTATATAACCTGAACGATGTGGTCACGCGTTTCAGAAAACGGTATGGCAATCAGCCTCAACTCAGGTTGGCGACCAAAACGGCTGGAGCTCCTGCCAGGGTCATTAATACTCCCCTGGGCCCCTCTCTTAAGATTCGGGCAGTGAGTATGGGAAGAGTGCCTTTCGTGACCATGGCAGACGGTGCAAAGTACCTGGTCGGCGCAAAACTGGCCAACGGGTATATAATTGAAGATATCAATCTTGAGTATCTTTTATTATCAAAAGGCACAGATCGAATTAAATATCGTCTTGGAGGGAAAAGTGAAGGACCAACAAACCGATAATGAGAAAGTCCATCTCTCAGACCTTGAAGACCGTCTGATTCTTGACACCGAAGGTGAACTCAGGGAACAGGTTCTCAAGGAGCTGGTTGATGAAGCGTTTCGCCTCAAAGCCGCCCGTGACAAAGGGCTTTCTCCTGATGAATTTGAAACCAACGACACGATGATTACCGCATTGATGGCTGCCGCCGAAGTCGTCGATAAAACCTGGAACACTCATCATAAAAAACACTGATTAAAGTACCGTCTGACGGCTACAGTACTGTCCAAAAGGGAGAAGGATCATGTCAACCGGACAACAGGGAACAGCTGGAGCCAACCAGTTTAACTTTGACCATATACAGTCAGTTTTTGGTAAGACGGCAGAAACACTTGACCAGAACCTGAAAGCCAAAATCACCAACATGGACCCAAACAACACCAAAGACATGGTGGAGTTCCAGGTTGAATTCAACAAGTACATGATCATTGAGGGTTTGAGATCAAGCATCATCAAATCCATCAAAGACACACTACAGAGTATTATCCAGAAATTATAAGCCGGGCAAGCAGCCATGAGCTGTCAATGCTGTTCCCCTCGAACCATGAAAATAACTACCGAACTCCGAAACGTAGCATTTTCAAGGTAAACAGACAGAGGCCTGAACCATGACCGATGAAAAACTGATCAAGACCCTGGCAGATATAGGCTTCATGGCCTCCAGCGTGGGTATGTCAAAGCACGCCTTCGGTATTTTCAGCGCCCTTGAAAAAGCCAGACCCGACAGCGTCCTGCCTACTCTGGGCTATGCCCTGACCTTCATAAATAAGAAGATGAATCAGGAAGCGCTGGAGATTCTTCACAAAGAAGCCATTCCAAAAGATCCTGAGAACCCAACTGTCAAAGCATTCATTGGTATGGCCATGATGATGGAAGGGCGCAACAAGGAAGGGGAAGATTATTTGACCACCGCCCAAAAAGAGGGCGATGAAGAGACAGCCACTATGGCCAAAGAACTGCTGAACAACATCAGAAAAGGTTAAGTCTTTTTCTCCCTGACTGCCATTTCTTCAAGAACACCCTGCCTGAGTTCCTCAGGCATACCCTCTCCAGCATTGAGATGCTGTTCAAACCAGCTTTCAATCATCTGCTGGCAAGCATTCAAAAATCGATCCCTGAGCTCTTTATCCGACAGGTTCGAAATTAACCCCACCTGCTTTTCGATCGTATCGACAGAAAAATAATCAGGGCTTATTTCGTGCAAAGCCCCATTATAACCCTGAATAAATACCCCGGATTCTCCAAGCTTTCTGACAAAGTCACGCTGCTCGATGGCCAGCCACCCTTGCGCAACTGAATCCGACAAGACACTGACCGGCTCCTGCCAGGGGGTATCAAGCCAGCGCTGACTAACCTCTGAGCCCAGCGTGATCCGCTTGGCAATCCTCAGGAAATACCCTTTACTTCGTTCTCTGGTGATTTCCTGCAACGCTCTGGCTACATGCAGATCACGAAATTGCTTGCGAGCTTCGTTCAGATTCCAACGAGGCTGATACCTGACCTCACAACCCATCATCGACTTCAGGCAATCATTCCAGTGCTCAGCATTTTCACTAATGAGAGAAACTGATTGTTGAAAGCCTTCTATAAAAGCTGTGCTGTATAAAGCGGCAACCGGAGGCTGTCGACCATCCAGAGAATGTCGACCGTTGTCCATGAGCATATGATCAAGAAAAGGATGAATCTGTTGAGGCTGATCCGCTACCAGCTCCCCATTCTCCAGCTTTACTGAGCAATAACGGGTCTGACAGATATGAAAATTCTCCCATATCTTCATGATACTGGTTTGACCCAGACTGGAATCCTGCATACCTCGTAAAAAGCCAAGTTCAGGGTTTTGTAACTCCCTCTCCAGCTGCATAATAACGCCACTGTGTAGCGCAGTCTCAGCATCAATAAGATAGGGTTTATTGTCATTGATATGTAGATTTTTGCTGTGAATATCAGCAAGGCCTGTCATAAGACAGAAACCACCTGCTACGCCCAGTCGACGATGGTAAGTGTCCAGATCACTGATCTCAGCAACCGCCTCTGATGCTATAAATTCAACATAACCGTAGGTGTATTTATTCAGTATTTTGAAAACACCCAGAGCATCAGAATCCTGCAACCAGCCATTCAATGACTGGGCCATGCTCCCTTGATCTCCAAGCAATAATTGATCAATAGAAAGATCTCTGGGCTTGTAAACCAGACTTTCTCCATTATTAAATTCCAACCGAAAGACCGGAGCACCAGAGTCTATTTTCATATTGGTGATGGACATCAAACCGGAAGCAGGCCGACTGTCATCGGAGAAAAAGAGAGCATTTATCTCTGACAAATCCTGATTGACTCGTCTCAGAAGCAATCTGATGAACCTTGATCGCTGCAGGAATTCTTTACGACAATTCCGATACCAAAAAGGGTAAGATTCAATCAACACCTTAACCCCTTTCGATTCCAACAACTTCAGCACTTCTCCATAACTGCTCAAGTCATGATCTTCTGCAAACCAGCCAATAGCCTGAAGCAACCTGTCGTCCATCCACTCAAGGACTGGTTGAGCAATAGATTGCATCAGACCATCATCAGAGCCATCCATATCCGCTGCATGATCCTGACAGAGTGTTACGAACTGATTGATAAAAGGCTTGATCCATTTGGATCGCAACTGCTCAGGAAAAACCAGGTCATCAGTCAGACTTTGGCTGTCTATCTCAAACCACTCCGGCAATCCAAAAGAGGCAGGTTTTGTCCTGTTACTTTCTGAGGAAAGTTCAACTAGCTGATACTTAAGCATCCAGGTCAACAAAAACAATAACTGCTGCTTGTCGGGAAATACTTTCTCCAGGTTACTGATGCTCTCAGGTGTAACCAGCTTTCGAATAACAATTCTTATGGCATTTTTATCAAGAAGATGACTCAGCTGACTGAAGAAAAAACCCTTCTCCGACATAAGCAAAACGCGGAGACCTCTATCAGTAGCCACAAGTCGGTCGGTTTCTGCCAGAGTGGCAGAAGCATAATGACCAAACACATCCCGATAAGGCATGCCCACTTCCCTGCCCTTATGAAGGCGCATTCTGGAAGTTTCCTGGCCCAACGCTTCCACCAGCCTGTGGTATTGCTCAATCAACAACGGCCAGCTGAAAGTCTCATTAATTCTCTGGATGGCTGCTTTGGACATTTCTTTACGGAGATTCTCATCCAGAAGCAATGATGACAAAGCCTCTTTCAACGACTCAATATCCACTGCAACACCTTGAGCCTGAATAAGCTGAGCCTGAGCTTTGCTCACAAGACTAAGGGAGCGAGAAATAGCATCATGATCGGCTGAAGAGGTTTTGATCAGGTAACCCTCTTGCCCTGAAACGATCAGATCACGGTAACCGTTCCAGTCGGAAAGGATAACGGGAATGCCGGCCCTCATTGCTTCCAATGGGGCCAACCCGAAGCTTTCCTGAACGTTATCTGACAGAGACACAAAAACATCCGCTTCCGCCATCAATTGCTCTCTTTTGTCATCATCTACCGAGAGCTCAAAGCGGATATAATCTTCCAGGTTGAATTCATACGCCTGGGCCAATAAAGAACGCACGTATTCACTGGACGCATCACCGGCACCCGCAATCACCAGCTGAAACTTTGTGACAGCCCCCTCTTCGATCAGATCGTTCAAAGCCAGCAGCAATGGATGTAAGTCCATCTTATCGGCTGCAGACAACCTGCCAAGGCAAAGTATCTGAGGCACTTTTCTTTGTGAAGAAACAGCAGGCTCTTGCCCACCCGATTCCTTACCGGCAGGTTCAATACCCAAAGGAATGAGATTGACCTGTCCTCGATAGGGTACAGCTACTCCTACTGTGTCACTGACGCTGGCGCTGGCTGAAGACAGCAGACGCTTCATGACGGTCTTTTGTGCGCTTGAACTGCAGATTATGGAATCACAGGGTTTTAAGGGTGAGAAAATCAAATCCCGAACCCGGGAAAGACGAGTGTCATCATTCAGGCTATGAGCTCTGCCTGTTATTGGAAATACACCCGATGCATGTCTTTCTCGAAGAGAAGCCAGGTCAGAGATATAAGGATCACCGGAATGAAAAACGGTATAAACATGTTCCTGCAGCGAAGAAGGCAGTTCATGAACTGGTAAAATACTGATGCTCTTACCTGCTCCAAACTGACTAAGGTAGGACTTCCAATCTTGCCTGAAGGCTGCAACTTGCCCTCCATGCAAAAATAGATGAAGCTCATCAAAACGACTGTATCGAATCACCGCCTTGAGAAAGGCTTCATTAGCCTGACGCAGGCCGTTATATCCGCTAATGGAATTGTCTTCCCAAGTAACAAGACAACCAAATAAAGTGTGATTGGAAGCCTGATCCGTCATGGCATTATCATCGTTGGCATTGTTGGCATCACTGCCTGTTCCTGACTGATCTCCATCAGGTAATACTCAAAATTATTAGCAAACTCAGACAGAGCTTCTTCTATCTGATCTTCATCCAATCCCTGCAGTGGACAAGAGTAATGTAAGGCCAAAGCATCTTTTTCTGGCTCAATCGACAGGATCACCCGCTGGGTAGTAGCCAGCCCCACGGTTTTAGTCATCAGACTGCGAAGTAAATTTTCCCGATCTTTTTCGCCGGATGACAACTGGGCAATAACCCCATGCAAAAAGAATCGTCCATTAGCCTGAAAACAGGTTAACTCAATGCGGTTGTCGATGGTGAGATAGTAGCGGTTATCACGAAAGTCCAGTTCACCCAGCTGATTGTTGCGGGCGACGGCTTTCATCAGATTATCGAAACTCATAGCTTCCCTGCTCCGGGTGAAGGCATCCATGCCTTCTGGTTAGGTATTAATTACAGTTTACTATGAATGTACTGTTTCGGCAGGTACCGGAAAAAATCTCCCGATATTATTTTCAACAGCATATGGCCGAAGCTTATTCTGCCACCAGATTTTCAGCGGACTTACTCTGGCTATTGCCCGACATCTTGCGGAACAACAGCACAAGCAGCACAAAACCTGCTCCAGAAGCAAGAAAGCCCATGAGCGAAGAGTCTGTCAGACCCATCACCAGATAGCCCAGCATAGCCACACCAGCAATACCCAACGCATAAGGCAGCTGGGTAGTCACATGATCAATATGGTGACAGGAGGCTCCTGTAGAGGACAGAATCGTGGTATCAGAGATCGGTGAACAGTGATCACCAAACACCGCACCCGCCAGTACTGCAGCCAACATAGGCAAAATCATGGCAATATCGGCTGCGGCAGCCATATCACCCGCGATAGGCAGCATGATTCCGAAAGTTCCCCAGCTGGTGCCCGTAGAGAACGCCATAGCTCCGGAAACCACAAACAGAATCAACGGCAAATAGCCCGGATCGATTTGTGAACTACTAACCAGATCAGCCAGGAACTTACCGGTCTCTAAAGAACCGATAATATCCACCAGCACCCAGGCCAGCACCAGAATATAAATGGCTGGCAGCATGGAGCGGGTACCCTCCATGACAGCTTTACCCCAGGTCGCAGCATCCAGATTATGGCTAAGCATTCTGACAGCCGTTACCAGCATACCCGCCAGACCGCCATAGATCAGAGAATTAACCACATTGGTGTTTTCAAAAGCACCCAGAATAGAGAACGGAGTACCGGCTTCCTGAAGCGCAAAAGCACCGGTCGCAATCAGGGAAGCGGTCGTCGCGATGACCAGAGTCAGTACAGGAATAACCAGGTCGGCAACGGTACCTTTCTCACTGCTGCTAATCGTATCGGAAGCACCTGGAGGCGTACCTTTCTGGCTGTCATACAGCTCACCTGCTCGAGCGCGACGTTCATGGGTCAGCATGGGACCCACATTCAGATCCATAATCGCGGTGCAGAATACCAAAGCCAGTGCAAAAATCGCATACAGATTCATTGGCACCATGCTGACGAAGGCGCCAATAGCGCTGACATCGGTCACTTCATGAGCCACCAGAATACTGCCAATTAAGGCGATAATGTAAGCTCCCCAACTGGAGATTGGGGTGATAACACAGACAGGCGCAGCTGTTGAATCAATCAGATAGGCCAGCTTAGCCCTTGAAACACCATGACGATCTGTCAGGGGACGGCCAATATTACCCACGGCCAGAGCATTAAAATAATCATCGATGAAGATAATAACACCCAGCAGTACTGTGACTAATTGTGAGCCCTGGCGAGATTTTACTCTCTGGCGTGCCCAGTCACCAAAAGCTCTGGCACCACCAGAAACATCAATCAGGGTGGTAATGATGCCCAGCATAATGAGGAAAATCAGGATGAAAACGCTGCCTGTATTCAGGCCATCGTCCCAAAAAACCTTGGTAAAGCTGCTGGTGAGGTAAGAAAACGTACTGGTCACACTGAAATCTGTCAGTAGCAATGCACCAGCAAGGATACCCGCCCCCAGTGAGAAGAGTACGTGGCGAGTCAGGATCGCCAGAATAATAGCTACTGCAGGAGCAACTAATGACAAGGAAGATGTGCTGTAACTAAGTAATTCCATAAATACTGATCTTGTGAGTGAACACGCCCAGAGAGTAGAACTTCCATGACTACTGGATTTAAGCTTAATTCACGATAAAGGATCAGGAGGGCAATGGATTGAGCAGAATACGGTTCGATAAACCTGTATTAGCCTGTCGCTGAACAACCTGCCTTTTGGACAGTATTATTCAGAAACAATTGTCCAGTAGCGCTCCACAGTAGGAACTGTGACAGTGATACACCTATTCGATGCAGCACCAGCAGATGAGTTTGACGACCCTTCTGCTTCGGCACCCTTTCCTTTCATCCGGTTTGCAGTCCTGAAAACTCAGGACTTTCGGAGTCACTCTGCTCCGGATTACTGATAAACGGTGCGCCTCTACTTTTTACCTTGATCAATGGATTCCAGAGATCAAAGGCTTGATTCTTGTGGGAACTTCTTTGCTATTCGCAAAAAAGCCCCCTTTCACCCTAGTGGAGTTCAGACCTCAAGGTCTGAAAATAACTTCCAGTCTACGGTGTTTATAAAGAGGATCACAGGCAGGGACGTAGCGACGGCTTCCTGCCACGTCACCCCTGATGGTCAATAATTATGCACATCAACGCAAGAGTGACAACTGTGAGTTTTACGTAAAGGCACCTTTACATCTAAAAACCACCCACATTTCAGAAATTTAATCTGTTAGCTTTTTTATCCATAGAAACAAAAACGGCTTGCCATCTGATTCATGACAAGCCGTTGTTTAAACCATTATCCGGACAATGCCAGATTTTTATTCCCACTCAATCGTCGCAGGCGGCTTACTGGAGACATCATAAGTTACACGAGATACATGCTCAATCTCATTGATAATCCGACCAGACACCTTCTCCAACAACTCATAAGGCAGGTGTGCCCAGCGAGCCGTCATAAAGTCAATTGTTTCAACCGCACGCAACGCTATGACATATTCATAACGACGACCATCACCTACCACACCTACAGATTTAACTGGCAGGAACACAGCAAAGGCCTGGCTGGTCTTATGGTACCAGTCAGCATTGTGCAGCTCTTCAATGAAAATGGCATCAGCCTGACGGAGAATATCGCAGTACTCTTTTTTGACCTCAGCCAGAACCCTGACACCCAGACCAGGGCCCGGGAACGGGTGCCGGTAAACCATGTCATAGGGCAGACCCAGTTCGAGACCGATCTTGCGCACTTCGTCCTTGAACAGCTCACGAAGAGGCTCAACCAGCTCCATCGCCATATCATCAGGTAAACCACCCACATTGTGGTGAGATTTGATGACATGAGCCTTACCAGATTTGGCTCCTGCTGATTCGATCACATCAGGGTAAATCGTGCCCTGTGCCAGGAACTGGACATTATCCAGAGCTGTAGCATGCTGATCAAAGACCTCAATAAAGGTGTTACCGATGGCTTTGCGTTTTGCTTCAGGATCCTGAACACCTTTCAGCTTTTCCAGAAACAGTTCTTCAGCGTCAGCACGAATGACACGCACCCCCATGTTCTGGGCAAACATGGCCATCACCTGATCGCCTTCATTCAAACGAAGCAGGCCATTATCAACAAATACACAGACCAGCTGATCACCGATAGCCTTGTGCAGAAGTGCCGCTACAACACTGGAATCCACACCACCGGAGAGCCCCAGCAGTACTGTTTTATCACCTACCTGCTCACGAACACGGGTAATGGCATCTTCAATAATCTGACCCGGTGTCCAGAGCTTCTGGCAGCCGGCAATATCAATCACGAAACGCTCAAGAATTCGCCCGCCCTGCTTGGTGTGAGTCACTTCAGGATGGAACTGAACACCGTAATACCGCTTCTCTTCACAGGCCATAGCCGCAAAAGGACAGGAGTCAGTAGAAGCCGCTACAACAAAACCTTCTGGCAACTGGGAAACCTTGTCGCCATGACTCATCCAGACATCCAGGCTCATACGTCCCTGCTCACCCACATGATCTTCAATGCCATCGAACAAGCGAATCTTGTTTTCCAGGCTTACCTGGGCATAACCGAATTCACGCAGGCTAGAGGTAGACACCTCACCGCCCAGTTGTTCAGCCATAGTCTGCATGCCATAGCAGATGCCCAGCACAGGAACACCCAGATCAAACACAGCCTGAGGCGCTCGGGGTGAAGCATCACCGGTCACTGATTCGGGGCCACCGGAAAGGATCACGGCCTTGGGGCCGAATTCAACAATAGCCTGCTCATCCATATCATAAGGATGCAGCTCGCAATAAACGCCTATCTCACGTACACGACGGGCGATTAGCTGGGTGTACTGGGAACCGAAATCCAGAATCAGAATTCGTTCGGCGTGGATATCCTGTGACATGTGTCTTCTCAAAAATGTATAACAACCATGGCCAACAACAGGTCTTCTCCATAGTGTGGATGATGGCCTGTCACTGCCCAGAAATTCAATAAACTGCTGAGCTTACCGCCAACAGTTCGAGGGAATTATCAAGTTCAGTTATTAACCGACGCGGTAATTCGGGGCTTCTTTGGTAATGGTGACGTCATGGACATGAGACTCTTTCATACCCGCATTGGTGACCCGAACAAACTCAGGCACTGTACGCATAGCCTTCATATCCTCTGAACCTGTGTACCCCATTGCAGCACGCAAGCCCCCCACCATCTGGTGGACAATAGCATTCAGTGGCCCCTTGTAAGGCACACGACCTTCAATGCCTTCTGGCACCAGCTTCTCTGTACCTTCTTCCGTACTCTGGAAGTAACGGTCACTAGAGCCCGAAGCCTGAGCCATGGCACCCAGAGAACCCATACCCCGATAGGCCTTGTAGCTACGACCCTGATAAAGCTCAACTTCACCAGGCGCCTCTTCGGTACCTGCCAGCATACTTCCCAGCATGACAGCACTGGCGCCCGCTACAATAGCTTTAGCCAGATCGCCCGAGAAACGGATACCTCCGTCAGCAATGACCGGGATGCCCGTTCCTTCCAACTCAGCCACAACATTGGCTACAGCAGAGATCTGAGGAACACCAATACCCGTCACAATACGTGTAGTACAGATGGAACCAGGGCCAATCCCCACTTTGACACCATCAGCGCCTGCATCAGCCAGCGCTCTGGCCGCCGCACCGGTAGCGATATTGCCACCTACGACTTGTACATGAGGATAGGTTTCCTTAACCCAGCGAACCCTATCTATAACGCCTTTTGAGTGCCCGTGGGCGGTATCAACAATAACGACGTCTACGCCGGCATCGACCAGAGCAGCAACACGCTCAGGGGTTTCAGGTCCAGTACCTACAGCCGCTCCTACTCTGAGCTGACCGTGGGAATCTTTACTGGCGTTGGGGTAGTCCTGGGCCTTCTTGATGTCCTTAACGGTCATCATACCGACCAGATCAAACGCTTCATTCACCACCAGTACCTTCTCGATACGATGCTTGTGAAGCAGTTTACGGACTGTTTCCTGGTCAGTACCTTCTTTAACGGTAACCAGTCTGCCTTTTGGCGTCATAATATCCGCCACAATCATGTCCAGATTGGAAACAAAACGAACATCGCGACTGGTGACAATACCGACCAGATCGCTGCCGTCCAGAACCGGAACACCGGATATTTTATGGCGACCGGTCAGTTCAAGCAGAGCTCTTACCGTCGAGGAGGAATCGATCGTGATAGGGTCTTTGACCACACCGCTTTCATGTTTTTTGACTTTGCGGACTTCATTAGCCTGCTGGGCAACGGTCATATTCTTGTGAATGATGCCAATGCCACCTTCCTGCGCCATGGCAATAGCCAGACGGGCTTCAGTCACGGTATCCATAGCTGCAGAAATCAGAGGCATTCTGAGCTCGATGTCGCGGGTCAGCTTTGTGGTCAGAGAAACATCTTTGGGGAGAACTTCTGAATATCCAGGCAGAAGCAGGACATCATCGAAAGTGAGGGCTTCTTGGGCGATTCTCAGCATTACCTGTTACCGATCCGAGTGTATTTGATGGATGGAAAGAATCCCGTCGATTATACATCAACATCATTTTCAATAAAACAGAAAATCCATTCTAATAATTTGAACATGCATGCAAAAATACTTAGCCCGGATATTTCATAAATTGCTGCGATGATCGCGCCGAACCTTGTGGCACTAAGGAATTTGGCGATTGAGTGCCGTACTGGTGTGTACGGTCGATTGAACCAAACTTTCTTAGTGCCGCAAGGGGCAAGCGATGGCGCATGCAAATTTATGAAATATCCGGGTTAGAGAACGAGTTCAGCCATGAAGAAGCCTGCCACCACAGAGAAACTGACTGACATTAAACCAGGTAACATAAAACTATGGTTCAAAACATATCGACCAATCCGTGTGGTTCCCGTTCGGTCAAAATCAATCGAGGCAATGATCGGGCCGTAATTAGGTACAAAAAAGTACCCGTTTACTGCGGGAAACATAGCAATCAAAGACGCTGCCGGTAACCCAAGAGCAATGCCCAGAGGCATAAGTGTACCGGTGGTAGCGCCCTGACTGTTGACCATGACAGAAAGGACAAACAGGGCAACAGCAAAAGCCCACGGAAAACGACTGACAAGATCACCGATACCGGATTTCAGCATCACTTCATGAGCCCCAAAGAAGGTATCACCCAACCAGGCTATACCAAAAATAGCAATTACCGCCCTCATGCCAGCAATGAAGACATCACCCTGAGTCACCTTGAGCACCTCTATCTGGCAAAACATCACCATTAGGGCCCCTGAAGTGAGCATGATGATCTCGATGGTATGAGCCATTCCCATGGGCCCCTGATCAAAGGCCGGCCTCAAAGAAGGAAATGCTCCCAGAACCACCACTGACAGAGCTGCCAGCAGGAAAAGAACGACTGAGAGCCTGGCTCCGGGCTTGATGTTTCTCGCTACTGTGTTGAAAGAGGGCTCAAGCTTTTCTCTGTACTCAGGATCTTCAAGCTTTTTCTGATAGAGAGGATCGTCTTCTAATTCCTTGCCTATTTTATTGGTGATCAGTGCCGCCAGAGACAGACCAACAATCGTTGACGGGATGGTTACGCTTAAAATATCAGTTAACTGAATACCCAGAGGCGCAAGAAACCCCAGCAAAGCGACTGTTGCAGCAGCGATAGGGCTGCCTACGATAGCTATCTGAGAAGCAATAACAGCCATTGAAAGAGGCCTTTCAGGCCGTACACCTGTTCGATGAGCCACTTCTGCAATCACAGGAAGGACCGAATAAGCCACATGGCCAGTACCGGCAAAAAGGGTGAAAATATAAGTCACCAGAGGTGCTACAAAAGTGATACGTCGGGGATTTTTTCGAAGCATCTTCTCAGCAATCTGAACCAGATAATCCAGACCACCAGCAGCCTGCATACAGGCAGCTGCAGAAACTACCGCTACGATCATCAACATGACATCAATGGGAGGACTGGTAGGCTGCAGGCCAAAAACAAAGCTCAGAATGGCCAGCCCGACCCCCCCCATGAGTCCCAGCCCAATACCACCCATTCTTGCACCAATAAGGATACAGGCCAGGACGACCAGAAATTGTAGAAAGAACATATCCACCTTTTTACCGTAAAAATGTTGTCATCACCTTTACTTCATCGAGGGTGAGGCAAAAATATTTATTTCGTTCATGGCTTATTGATGCGTCATCCGCTGACCGGTAGCAGGAGAGATTTTCTTCACTTCAAGATTAAAGTGATGTTTCCTTCGCTTTATGACAGGCCATTTCTGAACATTAATGAATGTATAGGCTGATGCTTAATTATCCAGTATATTGTTGTTCAGCCTTAACAAAACGCTGCTGATTTGAGACCACCCAGCTGTTTTTTTTATTAGCTCCTAGCGTTCAGTGCTTTAAGCAGGTAACAGACGCGTTCAACTTTTATCTATCACCCACTCACTATGGCATAACTATTCTCATGCAAGGCCAGAACTTATTTCATGCTGAGCCGGGCTCTTCCGGCCAGTCGGACAGTCAGCGCCCCCTGACCGTAACAGAACTGAATAGCCAGACCCGCAGAATGCTGGAAACCCGGTTCGGTAATGTCAGGGTTGAAGGTGAGCTTTCCGGTCTTGCCAAACCCGGTTCCGGACACTGGTATTTCACCCTGAAGGATTCCGGTGCCCAGATTCGCTGCGCCATGTTTAAAAATCGTAATCGCAGCATTCGCTTCGTTCCGGCAGAAGGTATGCAGTTAATTGTCCGGGGACGGGTCAGCCTCTATGAGGGTCGAGGCGACTATCAGCTGATCGTGGATCACATGGAAGAAGGGGGTGCCGGCGCTCTTCAACGAGCTTTTGAAGCGCTCAAACTGAAACTGGCCACCGAAGGCCTGTTCAATGCAGAGCGGAAAAGACCCCTACCCACCCTGCCTTCTCACATTGGTGTAGTGACATCCCCCACAGGCGCTGCCATCCGGGACATTCTTGCAGTCTTGAAAAGACGATTCCCCTCCATACCGGTCACCGTTATTCCCAGTGCAGTCCAGGGCAAAGAAGCGGCCAACGAATTGGTTCAGGGTATTGAGAGAGCCAATAACAGCGGTCTTTTTGACGTTCTTATCGTTGGTCGAGGCGGTGGTTCACTGGAAGACCTCTGGCCTTTCAATGAAGAAAAAGTGGCAAGAGCCATTGCGGCCTCAGAAATCCCCATTGTCAGTGCTGTTGGTCATGAAATTGATTTCACAATTGCCGACTTTGTGGCCGATTACAGGGCGCCTACTCCATCGGCAGCAGCAGAAGTGCTCAGCCCTGATCAACAGGAAACTCTCAATAGACTCAGTCTACTGAACCGTAAACTGCAAGCCTTGATGAAACATCGCTTGCAAGTCCTGTCTCAAACTCTCGACAACACCACCCTGCGCCTTCGGCACCCGGGAGAACGTCTGAGAGAACACAACCAGCGGCTTGAAGATTTAGAGATTCGTTTGCAGCAATCCATGACCATCGCCCTGCAGGCCAATACTGCAAAATACGAGCGACTGGGTGACAGACTCACTCTTTCCTCACCCGCCAGACGTATAGAGCGGATGCAAGGACAGCTGAACCTGTTGCAAAACCAGCTGAACTCCAGCATACAACACCTTGTAAAACAAAAAGAAAGCCACCTCAAGCAGCTCTCAGGAATGCTGGATACTGTCAGCCCACTTGCCACCCTATCACGGGGTTACAGCATTGTAGCCAGAGGAGATGAGTTCATTCGGGATGCCAGCCAGCTGACCGAAGGCGAGCAAGTCACTGCACGATTCAGTCAAGGTTCGGCAGACTGCAACGTCACCCACATTCACAAAGATTGATTAATCAGGTTTGAAGTGGATTGCCAACCAGACAGAATCCCTGTCAGGGTCAGTCCACTCCACCCGATGCCTCTGATGAGCTGGGATATGAAGATAATCTCCAGGATTAAGATCCAGAAGTGCTTCCTTACCTTCAATCCTGAACTGCGCTGTTCCGGTTAACAGCACAACCCACTCATCCCACTCCTGGTCATACCACTCGCCCGCTGGGGTAATATGACCTCGGGAGACAATCCTTTCCATTTTAAATTGCTGACCCGAATGCAAATCCTCAAAGATCTCATTGGGAAGATCCCCTGGAATGTCCTGAAAAAGGTTTTTCATCACCCACTCCTTCCCAGCTTTATAATCGCGCTCAAACAGTCATTGTGTCATAGACATTAACAGTCAGGCACTTTTCTTCAGGCAAAAAAAAGCAGCCAAACTTCATGACTGCAAAGAGTGGGAAGACGGTTTATTTATCGAATTTGCAATTCCTGCCTGAGTTCCAATGGATCCGCCTCAGACAGCAAATTCTGGATCATTTCAGCTTCTGTCATTCCATAAAAACTCTCTCCCAGTAACACCTCTGAAAGGTCAACAAGTCTATCTCCTCCAACTTTTTCAAGTTCCTCCGTGAGAGACTTATGAGTCACTGCAAAGTCTTCAGCTGGCAGAGTTTCAACTTCTGTCACGTTACTGGTGGCCCTGCCAAGAAAGCTATACTCAGTATCTGATGACATACGCCCCCTGGTAAACTTGCCTCGTTGGTTGACTTCTCTAGGTTCAGACAAATCAGTTCTATCAGGTTCTTCAGTGACAACATTCCAGCCATCATCGAGAGTAGTCCCATCATCGGGAGCAGACCTGCCTTGGGCACCTTCTAATTCAGAAAGACGCTCAGCCAGAGCTATTTCCAACTGCTCTAATTCATCCAGGAATATTTTTTGATAAACGAATGTCCTATCAGAAAGTAAAGTGAACTCCATTTTTTGCGTATCCGTCATTTTGAGGGACTCCTGGACTTCCTTTGCTTCAGACCCCGAGCCTCGATAACCATCAATTTTACCCTTGGATTCTTTAGGCAACTTTTTCAATGCACTAAGCTCAGCACGAATAGCTCCTACACTGTTCCATGAGTCGAGATTGTCCAGTTTCTCTTTCAATTCGTGATGCTTCTCTACATGCCAGTCATAAGAACCTTTATAAATGTCAGTCAGTTTTCTTACATCAGCGTGTTTATCTGCGTGATAGAGCGAAAGGTCTACCTCATAACTTTCAGGTTCGGTCTTCTGAAAGGCCTGAAAAGCCTTTGCAGTTCTTTCTCTATACTGATCTCTGAGCTGCTCACATTCACCAAGCTCATCCGCAAATAAATCGACCAACTCTTCATCACTGACCTGGTCAGAATCAACGGTTGCCCTGATAGACTTCACATAAATGTCAGACTCCTGGGAGGATTGATTAATACTCGTAGCCAGCCCAGCTAATAACTGATCGTATTTCAGAGCCTCTTCACTAGCACCCAAACCTTTAAGCGCAAGTCGGTGCTTACTGAGCGGTGCACCTTCAGCATGAGAAAGGGCTGTTTCCCACTTTGTGAGCAAGTTCTTGAGGTTCACACCAACTCGCTCTTTCTGCTCGTACATTTTGAGTAAACCCAGAGTTTTCTCATCAGCCACATACCACCCCGACTTTCCCATTTGAGCTCTTTTGCTACCCGGAGCCCGAGTGGCCGCATTGAAACTCTGAATAGCTCCTTCACTTTGTAAGCGCTTATGCACGCCCCCTCCGTTGTAGACTTTTCTTGAATGTTTGGGCGTTCCAGCCTGTAAAGGAGGCAACTCCTTGAGACCTTCATTCACATCATCCGTATAACTGATGTCAAAATGCTCACAAGTCCAGACATCATTTTTTCTGACCAGCTGTACCTGCATTTTCAAAATACCGTTACCCGGCAATTTCTTACCTTTGGTATCACTGGGATCAACGAAAGCATTGTACTTATTAGTCGCAACTACCTGCATTCTGTCAAAACCTTGCTTGATGAAGCGAACATCAGAACCAGCCTGAGTGCCTACCCCCTGCTGAAAGGTAGGCTGCTTAGGCAGCATGGGATACAATTTATTAACGAGTTCATTCATCGCCCCCTGATGCGAGAACGTCTTGAAAACAGCCTTACTGGCATCCGATGTATCCATACAGCTTGCAAATTGGTTTTCGAGAACCTCTTTACGCTTTTTCAATGCATCTTGACCAGCCTCTGAAGATCCGGGCTGTGTTTTAAGAAGCCTCGAATCAAACAAAACCCCGGTGTGCTGTGAAGACTGCACCTCTTGCTCCGAACTCTCTTCAAACGTCACCAACATTCTGTTTGCATCCTGGATGACAGATTTCTCATCCGTCTCAAGTTCTTTCTTAACCGTTGGATCCGGACTTTGCTTCTGCTTCGCTTCCAGCAATGAAACTGCGGTAGTATCTGCAAGACTACTAACCTCTTCAGACGACAAAGGTCTTCCTTTTGATGCAGTTTTCACCGAAACGGACAGAGATTGAAAACCTGATCCATAACCTTCAGGAAGCTCAACAACTTTGGTTTGCTCCGGTATCCCATTCCACCCTTTAAGCTCTGCAGAACCAAACCCTTTGGCGACATTGGCAACAAAATGCTTTATCGACTCATTGGACACACCCGTCCTTTCAAACAGCTGCCTTAGCTCTTGAGGATCAGAAGTTTTTAAGGAAGCTGCCAACTTTTTGGTAAAAGCTTCGGTTACTTCAAGACGTTTTTTTGTCTGCTGCTTCACAACAGAACCCTTGTCTAATCCAAGCTTCTTGACAGCAGTATCCGATACCTTGGTTTGGGCTTGCAGAATTTTCATTTCAGCAGCCAGCACAGGGTCCAACCCCTGATGCTCCCACATAGACAGCATTTCTGTTGTTTTTACTGAACTGACTAACAAGTCGACTACTTTATATCTGGTCTCAGGACTCGCAGGTCGGCCCAATAAGTAGCCCGCCTGATCCTGAATAGATTGGCCAATATCTGAAGCAGAAGAGTCTGCAGTTGATAGCCTCGACAAAATTGAGCGCTCAGGAACACTTGAGCTTCTTTGATGGGCTGATGGGAGTTTTGTCTCGGTACTGTTGAGTTTGCCAACATTGTTGCTTAACCACTTTCCTTTAAGCTGTTTTTCTTCTGGAAGAGGTGTAGCGCCAGATAATCCAGTGACACCACCGGATTCAAAATTCAGACCGCCTGGGTTGCTCATTGTCCAACTCCTTATGAGTAATCATCCTATTGATCGATTAATGCACTCAACTGCTAATAGTTTTGTGTTTATAGGGTTCATTCTAGAAGTGGCTAGAAACCATCCGCCAACAACTCAGATCGATTTTTGTCTACCAGGTGACATTGTTAATGCCGATTTGAGATGACCCGCTTGCAACGATGTTTTTGACCCGTCTTCACCCATTTAGTTCCGTTTCTCAGGAAACCAAGTGCCTAAACCGCGCCCAGTTAGAAAACCGAAGTTTGATTGATCTGTTCAGGGCGGGCTTTAGAATAGGTGGATAGCGCAATTACGACTTGCCAAGTTCGGTATTATGAGTAAGTACCCAACCAATTGCTTTCGCATATTTTGACGGCAGCTTTTTCCAGCCTTCTGCGTTCCAACTCTGGTTACGTAGCTTTTGGTTACATAGCTTTTGGTTACATAGCTTTTGGTTACGTAGCTTTTGGTTACATAGCTTTTGGTTACATAGCTTTTGGTTACATAGCTAAGGCTACGCGCCCGCCGTTGTACCCGAGGGCATAAACGCCTTGAAGGCTGAAAAAATCTACTCGTCAAAATATAGCGAAGCAACTGGCCGGGTACTCAAGGCACAAAAAAGCCCCGAGACAGCTTATCTTTGTGTCGGGGCTTTTTATCGGATCAAGCAGAAAATCTATCGGCGAGATTTCTGCTTCTTCTTTTTATCGTCTTTCTTTTTGCCTTTCAGCTCAATCACTCGGCGCTTGTGAGTCACCTTACGCTCACCGCCCGGGTTCTTCTTATGCACCGCCTTACGTTCTGCATAAGGATTCTCTGAAGATCGGAACTCGATACGAATCGGCGTCCCCATGATCTTGAGTACCTTCCTGAACGTATTTTCCAGATAACGCTTATAGGCAGAAGGGACTTCGTTTGTCTGATTACCATGGATGATGATAGTAGGAGGATTCATGGCACCCGCATGACAGTATCTCAGCTTGATACGACGATTACGGACCATGGGCGGCTGATGAATCTTGGTGGCATCTTCAAGAATACGAGTCAGCTGATTGGTTGAGAGCTTTCGAGTCGCACATTCATAGGCTTCATCAATAGACTCATAAAGATGCCCAACATTCGTTCCGTGCTTGGCAGAGATCATATGAATACGGGCAAAGTTAATGAACTCAAGCCTTCTGCCAAGCTCTTCCTTCACCTTTTTGCGCTCTTCTTCTTTCATGCCATCCCATTTATTAATGGCAATTACAACAGCACGCCCGGCTTCAAGCACAAAGCCCAGCAGGTGCAGATCCTGTTCTACAATTCCTTCACGGGCATCAACGACCAGCACCACCACATTAGCGTCTTCAACCGCCTGCAGGGTTTTAATCACCGAGAACTTCTCGGCCACTTCATGCACTTTTCCACGACGGCGAACGCCTGCCGTATCGATCAAAGTATAATCCTGACCCCAGCGCTCATAAGGAATGTAGACACTGTCACGGGTTGTGCCAGCCTGATCGTAAACTATGACACGCTCTTCACCCAGTAGACGGTTGACCAGTGTCGACTTTCCTACATTGGGTCGTCCGACAATACCAATCTTGATCCCTCTGGCCTTGTCTTCTTCTGACTCATCTTCTTCGAGTTCATCAGTCTCAGGCCCCATTACTTCTTCGAGCACGCCTTCGATCATGCCCTTAACGCCACGGCCATGAACCGCTGCAATATGGAAAGCCTCACCAAAACCAAGAACAGCAAAGTCCGCTTCGGCCTGATCAGCATCAACCGTGTCGGTCTTGTTAAGGACCAGATGATACTGCTTATTCTGCTTACGCAGATGATCAGCAATCATTTCGTCGGCTGCGGTCAACCCAGCCCTGGCATCCACCAGAAACAGGACAACATCCGCCTCCCGAATAGCGGCCAGAGATTGCTCGGCCATAGCCGAATCTATCCCTTCTTCATCACCACTGATACCGCCAGTATCGACAACGATATAGGGTCTGGAGCCCATCCTGCCTTCACCGTACTTACGATCACGGGTCAGGCCGGCCACATTGGCAACCAGAGCATCTCGAGAGCGAGTCAATCGATTAAACAGAGTGGACTTGCCGACATTGGGACGCCCCACCAGGGCAATTACAGGAACCATACACTTCATTCCACAGGGGCTATTGGATACCCCCAAAACTTTAGCCAGTGACTGACAAACTGCCGTTTCAGAGGGAGCAGTGTGTCACGAAATCTGCTGAACACAAGCCTTCCGGCTTCGCTTCCTGCAAATTCCTAGCATTCTAATAACAGAAAAAGGGCTGAACCCTGAGGTTCAGCCCGGCTTTATTCATTTGCCAAACTAATGGTTTAATTCAGCAATTTACTTTTGTTTCAGCGCTGTCAATGTACCGTTAGCGCTCAGTACATAAAGGAAATCCCCTGCTACCACAGGTGGAGCCTTGATTGCAGATGAGCCAGCTTTAAATCGGCCTGCCATGCCACCATCAACCTGAGACAACAGATGTATATATCCATCGAGATCGCCAACAGCCACATAGCTGCTATACGTTGCCGGAGCCGTCAAAAGACGATATTCCAGCTGATCCTGACGCCAGCTCACAGCCCCACTGCGTTGATCCAGAGAACTGACATAACTGCTGTCATCGGTCAGATACAGTGATCCAAAACCTTCTGCAATGGATTTATAGCTGGATAACTCACGAGTCCAGCGAACCCTACCGCTGTACATATCCAGAGCAGCTGCATTGCCCTGGAAACTGACCATAAAGAGATTGTCACCTACGATCAGTGGCTCAGCCTTGATGTCGACCATTCTTTCCAGCTCAGAAGAACCTTTTGGAATGGAAACACGACTATTCCAGATAGGGGTACCATCGGTCATTCTGAACGCTTTGGCTTCACCATTAGAAAGCCCTACAAAGACTGCTTCACCTTCTATACGGGGCGTACTCGACCCCCTCAGTGTCAGCGCTGGCTGCAGGTTTTCCTGATTCCAGAGTTCTTTGCCTGTTTTAGCATTCAAAGCCGTAATGGTATCGTCAATACTCTGAACCAGAACAACGCGACCATTGGTTTGCGGAGAAGAAATCACTTCACTGCTGACTCTGGTTTTCCAGAGTTCACTGCCATCTTCTTCCTTCAAGGCAATAACATGTCCATCCAGCGTTCCCAGAAGCAGCATTCCTGAGTCAGCAGTAATACCACCACCAACCGGTAATTCCAGAGTTTTCTTCCAGATTTCCTTGCCAGTCTCGCGGTTCAGGGCAACGACATTACCCTGAGCACCTGCAGCGTAAATCACGTCACCTGATACAGACGGCACCAGTCGCTCGTAGCTGTCTTCAACCCCTTTGCCGATGCCTTTAGACCAGACCTCTTTCAGTTCAACATCCGGTTTAAACTCGGCCAGAGGTTTTGGCTTGCGGACTTCTTCCTCGTCACCGGAAAACAAGCTACAGGAAGCCAGCCCCAGTGCCAGAAAAACGATCAGCAGTGATCTGATTATCCTCTCCATCCATTAGCCCTCTTTTACGTTAGCTGCCAGATCGTCCAGTTTGAACTGCAGCAGAGGCCGGGACTCTCCGTTGGTACGGGCAGCGTCCAGTGCCTTTTCATAGGATTCACGTGCTTTGTCTTTCTGACCCATTGCCAGGTAAGCGTCGCCACGAACAGATTCAACCGTTGCTACAAAACCTGCATCTGACTTGGCCTTAGCCAGGACATCCAGAGCAGCCTGAGCATTATCGTCAGACTGACTCAACATGACTCTAGCCAGTCGAGTACGAGCCAATAATTCAACTTCCTGGTCTGGTTTCTGATCCAGCACCCATTCCAGAGAAGATCTGGCACCGTCGAGATCATTATCCAGCACTTGCTCACGAGCATGAAACAACGTAGCAAAGGCTGCATACTGAGAGCTCTCATAATCAGACTGCAGAGTTTCCACAACGTGTTTGACCGTGGATTTCTGCTGTTCTGAAAGTGGCTGCCCCTGAGCTGTCTGGGTAGCTTCCAGAAGACTCTGGTAAAGCTGTGATGAAACAGCCGCTGTTTCCAGCTGATTCTTCTGATAAGCCTTGTAACCAAAAATAGCTACGACCGTGATAGCGACACCAGCAATCACGGGCTTACCGTATTCCTGCCAGAGGTTTTTGAGCAGTTCTACTTCTTCTTCATCTGAGCGACTCACTCTTTACTCCTGAATTCGCTTTTTCAAAAATTCAATCACAGCAGGAATGTCCATATTTTCCTGCTCACCTTCTGTTAAGAGAGGCTTAACGGATACCGACTGACCAGCCAGCTCATCTTCTCCAATGATGAAGGCATAATCAGCTCCGCTGTTAAAGGCCCTTTTCATCTGACCTTTAAAGCCTCCGCCGCAATTCACTTGAATGCGCACACCTGGAACACCAGTTCTTATTTGCTCGATCATGGGCAAAGCTTTACCACTGACACCATCACCACGGGTAACCACGGCAATATCCACAGTTTTTTGAACCGACTCAGGAATCAAATTCAGCGTTTCCAGCATCAGCACCAAACGCTCCAGTCCCATGGCAAATCCAACGGCGGGGGTCGGCTTGCCACCCAGCATCTCAACCAGGGCATCGTATCGTCCGCCACCGCAGACGGTCCCTTGTGCGCCAAGACTGTCAGTTATCCATTCAAACACGGTTCGACTGTAGTAATCCAGCCCACGAACCAGACGTGGATTTACTACATACGAAATTCCGGCAGCATCAAGAATACTTTTCAATGTTTCAAAATGCTCGGCAGATTCGGCATCCAGATAATCCTGCAATACCGGCGCATCCATGACAATTTCCTGGGTCCGCTTGTCCTTGCTATCGAGAATTCTCAGAGGGTTGACGCTCAGTCGATTGCGACTGTCTTCATCAAGCTCCTGCTCAAAGCGGGTCAGATACTCAAGTAATGCTTCACGATAATTCTTGCGAGCTTCCAGAGTACCCAACGTATTGAGTTCCAGACGAACATGCTCATGGATACCCAACTCTTTCCAGAGTCTGGCGGTCAGCAAAATCAGCTCTGCATCAATATCAGGACCGGCCATGCCAAAGGTCTCAACACTGAACTGATGAAACTGGCGATAACGGCCTTTCTGTGGACGCTCATAACGGAACATCTGTCCCATGGTCCACAGTCTTTGAGTCTGGTTATAGAGCAGGCCATGCTGGATACCAGCACGAACACAACCCGCAGTTCCTTCAGGACGCAGCGACAGGCTCTCGCCATTTCGATCCTCGAAGGTATACATTTCCTTATCTACGATATCCGTACCCGCACCAATTCCGCGACTGAACAGCGGGCTGGGCTCAACGACAGGCATCCTGATTTCACGATAACTGTAGGTTGCCATCAGGTTACGGAGTCTGGATTCCAGATACTGCCAGGCAAGACTTTGTTCTGGCAGGATGTCGTTCATCCCGCGAATGGCTTGAAGTTGCTTTGCCAAGTTCTGACGTCCTCTAATCCTCTAAATCGCCGTTGGTGAAGAGATAATAATGGCAGATAATGCTGGAAGTCTGTTGATCAACCAACAAAATTGCTCAAAAATGGTTTTTTCCAACGACAAAAGCGCCAACTATAACTTTTCCGAAGCCATGAGTATATGGCCGATAGACCTGCCTCACGGGATGGTCAGCAATTTAGTTTTGAATCAGCCGGCATCGAGCACCAGGCTGACTACCTTTCGGCCCGGCTCAGGTGCCTTGACTGCAACAACCCTGCCATCAAATTTAAGGCCTGAAACCCCGTTGACATTACCAAACCGGACCTGAACAGACGAAGGCACGTCCAACTTCAAGTTAGAGCCGGCTCTCTGAACATCGGCATAGAGTGAGTTACCACTCATGTCTTTAATTTGGACCCAGCAGTCTTCAGCAAACTGAATGGCCAAACTGACCAGAGAGTTGTCTAATTCGGGGAGTGATTCCGCATTATTCAGAACAACAGCAGCGGTCATCTCAGGTTCAGCTTCCAATGAATCCGCCAAACCAGGCTCTTCTGCCTCTTCTGACATGGAATCAACCTGTGATTCAGGTTCTGATTCCAGTTCTGGATCCGTCACCTCGACATCAGAGTCATCAAAATCAATTTGAGCAGGTAACAGCTCTTCATCAGAAACCTCTACAGGTTCAACAGGCTCAATCACTGCAGGAGCCTGCTCATGGGAGGTCACTTCCGACTCTGAAGTCGAGCGCTTGTCAGCGTTCCACCCATAATAACTGCCAGCGCCCACCAGGATAACGGTCAGTAGAGAAGCCCCCCAAGCCAGGACAGAAGACATGGGTCGGCGATTGGTTACCGGAGCACCGGCTTTCAGGTGAGGCGTGTCGACACCACTTTGACCGGTATAACGATCAAAATGTTCCACCAGCTCATTGCTATCCTGTTCAAGAACTCGAGCATAGCCCCTGACATAACCCCGGGCAAAAACCACTCCCGGCAACTTCTCAAAATCATTGCCCTCTATCGCCAGTATGTAAGATTCTGGCACCTTCAGACGATCAGCTGCCTCCTCTACCGAAAGACCTGCTTTCAGCCTCGCAGACTGCAGAACCTGACCTGGAGAGGCTTTGGCAGCCATCCCGAGACCTTCCTGATTATTTTGCTCATCAGTACTCATAACTGCCTCTACTCCGCACTCCCTCTCCAGCGGAAGAAGGGAATAAACGCCCTAATTGCAAAGAATAACTGGCTGCAGCGTCTTTATCGCCATTAATTCTGGCCAAGCGAATCCCCAGTTTAAGGGATCGTTCATTCTGACGGGAAAGGAGAGTAAAGACCTGATAGGACTGCCAGGCTTCACGGAACCTGCCTTGCTCCTCAAGTATCGCTGCTAATTCCAGACTTGCACGGGGTAAATTACTGTTCAGTTTCAGAGCTTTGCCAAAATGCTCTGCTGCCAGAGATGACCGGCCCTGTCTTAACGCCACCAGACCAAGGTTCTCATAAGCTCGACTGCGGCTGTTATAACGCACGTCATCAGCCGCTTTCTCAAATTCACGATAGGCTTCGGTCAGACGATTCTGACTGAATAGAAAGACACCGAAGTTATTATGTATTTCGGAAGAGTCAGGGTTCAGGGACAGGGCTTTTTTGAAGGATTCTTCTGCCAGACTGGCTTCACCCTGGAGCTGGTAGACCAGTCCCAGCATGCCGTAGGCATCTGAAGATCGGGGCTGAATTTCCAGCGCCCGGTTGATAGGCTTAACCGCTTTTTCGGTCAACCCCTGTTGAACATATCCCCTGGCCAGCTCCAGGTAGCTACGGACAGCTTCATCTTCATTGACAGGCTCAGGCCCACCGGTTGTCACACAGCCACTCAGGATGATACTGAACAAAACTGCACTGATTCTCAGTTTTGCGATCATGCTTCTCCCCATCATTAATCGTATTGAATCATCTGGCACTTTTATACTTGAAAAATGCCACGCCAGCAGTTCACTTGCCAGTACGTCTCTAAGCTACCCGCCCACGGGTGACATTTTAGCGATTGGTAACGGAATATTACTTAAGTTTTATCCTGATCCCAGAAGTTTCACCGAGAAAAAAAGTTCACTCAGGGTTTCAGACACTTCAGTGCTCGCATTTTCGCGACAACTTTACCATCTTATGTGAACCGGGATAGCCAAGGCCACTTAATTCTGACCCTGACTTGATTTCCAGTGGCAAATACTGGTTTTCACTCAGCTTGCATTCAGCTCTCGAGCCGCAATGTAACGCTCACTTCTTCGTGTTTTATCTGCCACCTGACCTACCAGCTGACCGCAGGCTGCATCAATATCATCACCGCGAGTCTTGCGCACTGTTACGTTAAAGCCAGCTTCCTGTAGCTGTTCCTGAAAACGACGCACTGCATTATTGCTTGGACGCTCATAACCAGAATGCGGGAACGGGTTAAAGGGAATCAGATTAATTTTACAGGGAACATCCTTCAACAACTGAGTCAGTTCGCTTGCATGTTCAGGCTGATCATTCACCCCAGCCAACATTGTATATTCAATGGTTACAACGCGTTTATCAGGAAGGCCACTCATGTACTGGTCAATCGCGTCCAACAAGGCTGCAAGAGGATACTTGCGATTGATGGGCACCAGAACATTTCTCAATTCGTCATTGGGTGCATGAAGAGAAACGGCCAGTGACACATCCGTTACTTCACCCAACTTAAGCAGAGCCGGAACAACACCCGAAGTACTCAATGTCACCCTGCGCTTGGATAGACCATAACCCAGGTCATCCATCATCAGGTTCATAGAGTCGACGACATTATCAAAGTTCATCAGGGGCTCGCCCATACCCATCATCACCACGTTGGTGATAGCACGATCTTTTTTGGCGGGGACATTATTAAAATGGCGTGCAGCAATCCAGACCTGACCGATAATTTCTGCAACGGTGAGATCGGAATTAAAACCTTGTTTACCCGTAGAACAGAAACTGCAATCCAGTGAACAACCGGCCTGGGAAGAAACACAGAGTGTGCCACGCTTTCCGTCTGGAATATAAACAGTCTCAACGCAGCTACCGCTGGCAACGCGTACAACCCACTTACAGGTGCCATCTTCAGAAAACTGGCTGCTGACGACTTCAGGACCACGAATTTCAGCGACCTCTTTCAGCTTCTGCTTCAGAGTTTTGCTGATATTGGTCATTTCATCAAAGTCATCTACGCCAAAGTGATGAATCCACTTGAGCATCTGCTCAGCACGAAATTTCTTTTCACCAATGCTGAGAAAAAAATCCACCATCTTGCTGCGGGACAAATCCATCAGATTAATGGCTGTGTTCTGAACCTCACCGGTCTCAGCGCTTACGGTGATCAATTCTGACATTCTTAATACCTCAAAAAGCCATGAGCGTTATAGATCGCTCAACAGCCATGGGGCGGAAATGCATTGTTTCTCGACAAGGAAAGGAATGCACACCTGAAATGGCTGTATTTCCACTAACTCTCATGAGCGACTGAACAATGAGTCGTTATTCATGGAGTAATGAAAATTATTCACGATAAAAAATATGAGCGCCATTAAACCACATTAGCCACGGCATTTTCATAGATAAAAATACAGGGCATACGCCTGAACCCTGAATTCAGGGTCCAGGACGTATGCCCCGTTATGCCATTATCTGGTGCGAGAACAAACGTCCGCTTCTTCAAAGAAGTAGGACACTTCTCTAGCAGCAGAAGTCGGGGAATCCGAACCATGCACAGCATTTTCATCAATAGTCTGAGCAAAATCTGCACGGATAGTTCCGGCAGCCGCTTCAGCAGGATTGGTTGCCCCCATCAGCTCACGGTGATGAGCTACGGCGTTTTCGCCTTCCAGTACAGATACAACGACTGGACCCGAAGTCATGAAAGCCACCAGATCATTAAAGAAAGGACGCTCTTTATGCTCAGCATAAAAACCTTCAGCTTTCTCTTTACTCAGGTGAGCCATGCGGGTTCCGACAACCTTCAGGCCGGCTTTTTCAAAGCGGCTGAAAATTTCGCCAATTACATTTTTAGCTACAGCGTCAGGCTTAATAATTGACAAAGTGCGCTCAACGGCCATTACACTCTCCAAACGTTCTTGTTTTGACCCCAAAAGGGTCAAGTTTATAATTCAATGCGCTACCTCCAGTCATTGGGGGAGCTTGGGCCGCATTGTAAACGATCACTATCCCAGTGTCAGTCTTATCCGAACAAAATAAGACAAGATAAAACTTATCGCTCCTATCAGGAATCAATATACTCCTTCTGAAGCCTATCCAGCGGATTAAGAAAAACACGTCCACGACCTATGACAAAGTCTGCTGTATTCTTGCTTTTCTCTTCAAGATCATCCTGATAACTGGCCATCTGCTCAGGCGTTGCTCCGGCAGCCAGCCGCTCTGTGAATTCCTGATCATGCAGGATATGCTCACGAGCTCCGGTCAGGCCACTGTAGCGCATGAAATGGGGGCTGCAGTTAGCATCTCCGGCAGCAGTTACATAAACTCTGCTGCCACTCTGCTCATTTCTGACAATATTCTGCTGCAATCGGTGTTGCGAAACGCCGAAGGTGGCAGCGAACTTTCTATCAATGTGCCTTTCTGTTGCCCCTGTCCAGGCATTCAGATCGTATTTACCCGCAACTGCCTGGAACCAGCCCATCCGCATCGCAGTCAGAACTTCCTTTACCTGAGCTCTATCAACATTCTGTGCTTCCAGATATTGACTCATCTCTCTCAGAGAGTCCTGTAAAACAGTGGGTATCTCCATACCGATATAGATCAGCTTCCTGTTTTCAAAACAGCGAGACTGGTAAGCACGCTCTTGTCCCTGTAATGCAAGAAGCTTCCCATCAAGCTCGTCGAGTTTACGCCCCAGTTCACGAGCAACATCGGCTGTAACGGTTTGATTGCGCTGAAAACCTCTCAGTTGCTCCCTCATCTGGGAAATCGCTGACCCTTTAAAACCCCTATCCACCACAAGCATCTGGCGAAAGTCCAGGAAAGAACCAAACTGGTTATCTCTCATGTCTTCTCCCTTCCAGGTACAGACTCCGTACTGCCCTTCTTCAGTCACCGTCTCTGCAATCAGATACCGCTTTCGTGTAGGACTGGATTTACCGCCTGCACAAATCACCAGATCCACATCATCAAACTCTACAGGGGTATTGGTATTCAACTTATGAGCAACAGCTCTATAACCGCGCCCATCCTCGGGCCCCTTAATTTCACGAAGCTCACATTGCGCAGTCAGATCCAGATGACTACGGGCTCCGTTCAACGCTTCAACTTTACCGAGCTCTCTCTGCATGGCTTTTTCAAGCTCAAAGGTGACAATCTCACCAAAACCATCCTCCCGGATGATACCTTTCCCCTCCACTCTTGAAGGGTGAGCAGGATCAGTAAAGAGTTGATCAAACTCTTCCCCCATATAAAAGCGCAGCATATCCATCCACTTGGGATTCAGTCTGACCACCTGAACCCGGTCATACTGTAAGTTTCGCTTCTCAACAACCTGAACCTTTGCTCCTGCTTGGTACTGACATATTGCGGACATCATGCCGGTCGGGCCTGCGCCTTCAATGACTACATTCGGAAAATTCTTATGCTTATTATGCTGCTCTACCAGCCACTGCCTTTGTGCTCGAAAAATGGCCGGGCTTTTCAGAAACTTGATGCGCTCCAGCTTAAGAAAAGCTTCATGGTCATCTCTCGACGGCCAGTAATCCGGGGATTTCAGCACTTCTAGATCCCAACGCCTTCCCATACCCAGATCAATATCCAGCATCAGCTTTCTGGCTTCTATCACGGTTTTAACCACGTCTTCAGGTGGCACTGACCCCTGACTTACAGCCTTTTCCAACCGGGTGAGATCCAGACGCAACAACTGATCTTTCAGTTTTCGATAGGCAGGGCTACTGTGACAGAAATCCCGGACTTCAAACTCAAGGTTCGCTTTTAGTCTGCTGGGGCTTAAAGCCAGCTCCTCGCCGTTAATATCTGTTCTTTTAACATCCAGCCAATCAAGGACCCCAGCTTTTTCCAGCAGATCCAGAAATAACAAATGATCAGGATTCACTAGATCACGGGTATGACCGTGGATTGAGTCACTGTTGACCAGTCCGTTGTTCAGGATGTGGGTTAAAAATCGTTGCAACATACCGTGCCGAAGTGCAGGATCTGAACGCATACTTTGAATAAGTTGCACAGCATGATCAGTTGAGAGCGCTTTAAAGAGATCCAGAATCACTTCTTGCTCAACACTTCGAAAAACATCTGCAAAACCATCTCCCTGACGAGTCTGGGTAAAGTGAGTTCGCAATTCCTCTATAAAACCCCTGGCAGAACCCACCCCTCTTTCATCAATAGGGTAATGAAAAGTCACCCCGGAATAGGCTTTGAATAGTTCTTGACCTCGGCTAAAGAAACATCCGGAATTTTCCTCCTTAGCTTTTCCATCTCCACATCCATCAGACGTAACTTTGCTAACCGATCGCACAGCCTCTTCAATTCAACTCGTTGAACAGGCTGCAAACCTGTACCACGATACAAAACATTAAAAACGCCCTTTGCTAAATCAGGATCATTCAATTGTTCAGATACTCGCCTCTCAATACCTGCAGCGATATCGAATCGAATTCTCGAGCGCTGCTCCAGAGGATAGGTACTTACTGTTTGAGCCAAAACCTCACACCAGCCCTGCTCATGACCAGTTTCTCCACTACTGAGGTGCTGAACAATCAGATCAGACTGACTTTGAACTATCTGGCTGATATTAATAGCCTGACCTCTGGGAGCAGAAGCTACTGGCGGACAGGCTTCAAGCTCTTTATTTTTGGTCCGATTTCAGCATCCAGTAACTCCAGTCTGGCTATCAGAGGGGTCAGGCCACCCTGAATACGCTCATTGGCCCTCTCTAGTTTTTGAAGGTGATCGGCCTTTATCACATCCATGATAAAGACCTTCTGAGCGGACGTTGTGTGGCTGCGCTCGATCAATTTCTTGATTCTGGCAGCAGCATCCCGTGACACCGTAGCAAGGTATGCTCCTCTTAATCCCTGCATTGAGGCATTATCTGTTACGCCATTAATGTACTGAGCAATACCTTCCAGGCAACTATCTGCATCACGATCTATGACTCGGACTTCCGGAAGAGGAATGGGCGCCACGGCCAGGTCTGGCAGAACATTCAGCATGCGATTGATCAATCTTAACTTCAGATTACTTTGAGCCAGCACACCCCCCTCTTCCTGACCCGCTCCTACTTTCTCATCCCTAAGCCTTTCATAAAGCTTCTTGAGCTCAGCTCTAATGGCTTCAGGATTCGCGGATCGATTGACCATATCCTCAATACGCTCAACCAACTTTTTCTGGTTGTACTCCATGAGTTTGAAGGTCGACCTTAAACCCTCATCAACCCCCTCATCAACCCCCTCATCAACCCCCTCATCATTAATATCCTTTGGCTCGCGATTGAACTGATCAAGACCGTTCAAGCTGGATTTCACAAAGATCTCGATATCACTCATGAGCTGGTGTGTTCTACCCCACTCACTGTCGAGCAGAACTTTTAACTGATCCGCCATGGCTCCCGGAGTTGTACCCGCAAGCTGCCTCGGCAAAGCACCTCGCAGCGACACGAACCTGTCACGAACATTAAACTGCTCCACTTCCTCAGTGCAGCGATTGAACACAGCAGAGGCATTAGCCTTTGTGACTTCCGTCACCGGTGACTGAGACACCACATAACTCAAGTAATATCCTAATCCACTCTCAGGCTGCTGAGTGCTATCAACCACTTCTCCGGTTTCAGCTACGCCAATTTCAGCCTCATGCTCACGCCTCTGTTGCAGAGCCTGCGTCCGGGTATAAAGATCCCTCAATACAATAAAATCCGAATTCATGGCTTGCTCCCAGCTGCCGAATCTAATTTCCTTTGTGATACTTTCGCCTTATTTCTCTAAATATTTACTCTCTCTTCACAACTCAACAAAAAAGAGGGACTACCCGTGATTTCCCTTGCATAGAGGCTGCGCGTGAGATTATCGTAGGCTGTTTAATTGGGCAAAACGACCGTTATTAACCGATTAAAGGTAAGCGGAGCATCAGAAAACGCTCACTGCACCTTTCGGGAACACTCGTATTTATTCAGTCAGGTCATCTATAAACTATGAAGTTAGTGATCTTTGGTGCATCAGGACGAACAGGTGTTCAACTGGTTAAACAGGCACTGGATCAGGGACACGAAGTAACTGCCTTCGTTCGCAAAACAACCAGCCTGCAAATCACTCACGCCAGGCTGGCTAAAGTGGCGGGGGACGTTCTAAACATCAACGATGTTGAGTCCGCCATTCAAGGCCAGGATGCCATTCTGAGTGCTCTGGGTGCACCACCCAAAGATCAGAGCATGCTTAGAAAAAAAGGCACAGAGTGCATCATCAACGCCATGAACAATACCGGGGTCAAACGCCTGATCAGCCTCTCAACGCTCGGCTTCGGAGAAACAAGAGACATTCTGCCCTTTTTCCTGAAGTATTTTATTTTTCCGGTTATTTTGAGACACGCCACTCAGGATCACGCTGAACAGGAAGCTCTTATCAAAGACAGCTCACTGGATTGGACCATTGTACGTCCGGGGAATTTAATAGAAGGCAACAAAACGGGTGTGTACAAGCACGGCTTCTCTAATCACGAAAAACCCATACAGCTCAAAATTTCCAGAGCCGACGTAGCAGACTTCATGCTCAAACAGTTGAGCGACTTGAATTACCTGCATAAAGCACCAGGCATTTCTTACTGATTAACGCGGGGAAATATTAATAACCGATCTTTTAAGAAATCTTTAAAGCAAAGAAGGATCAATGGTTGCAAGCTGACACTCATTGATCCTGACAAGGCTGATCACTCTACCTCTTCAATCCAGGCAGCCTGGATTGCTTCCAGAAGCTTTTCGCCACAACGCTCCGGATCATCATCAAAATCTTCCAGGGCAACAACCCACCCTCTCAGATCAACAAAGTTAATAAATTTTGGATCAACATTTGGATGTGCATCTGCCAGCTCAGCGGCAATGTCATAGATGTCTGTCCACCTCATAGCCTTCGTTCCTTATAAATGATGATCAACACAGTGGATAAAGAGAAAGAGACTCATAAGAGCCTCTTTACTGTGAACACAACAGGGTCAGTGCTTTTCTGAAACCTGATTAATGGTATACCTGGGAATCTCTACCACCAGATTTTCTTCGGCAACCACCGCCTGACAGCTCAAACGGGATTCGGGTTCCAAGCCCCAGGCTCTATCCAGCAGGTCTTCTTCCAGCTCGTCGGCCTCACCCATACTGTCAAAGCCTTCACGGACAACCACATGGCAAGTGGTACAGGCACAGGACTTTTCGCAGGCATGCTCAATTTCAATGCCATGGGCCAGAGCCGCGTCACATACGGTTACGCCTGGCTCAGCTTCAATCACAGCCCCTTCAGGACAGATTTCATCGTGGGGCAGAAATACGATCTGTGGCATGTTCAGGACTCCTTGAATTCGTCAATCTTATGGCCCGAGAGCGCTTTTTGAATACCCGAATTCATTCGACGGGCAGCAAACTCATCACTGGCCTTGCTGATACGTTCAATCTCCAGCTTGATTGCCTCTGCATCACCTGAACGCTTAACAACACCCAGGTTTTCAAGGTCAGCCACCAGCCGGTTAAATTCATCTTCACTCAGCAGCTCACGTCCGTCTGCTTTAAGTGCTGTAGCCAGCGCATCTGCCAGACGATCAGCCTCTACTTCCTGCTCCCGCAGCTTTCTGGCATCACGATCTTCTTCTGCACTGGTCATGGACTCTTTCAGCATACGAGCAATTTCGTCATCGGTCAGACCGTATGAAGGCTTGACCTGTACACTGCTTTTAACACCGGTAGCGACTTCCTGGGCTGACACATCCAGCAAACCATCCGCATCAACCTGGAATGTCACCCGAATCTTGGCAGCACCGGCTGGCAGAGGTGGAATACCTCTCAATTCGAACCGAGCCAGAGAACGGTTATCACTCACCAGCTCCCGCTCTCCCTGAAGCACCTGAATGGCCATAGCAGTCTGACCATCCTTATAGGTAGTAAACTCCTGGGCTCTACTGACAGGGATTGTAGTATTTCGGTGGATGACTTTTTCCATCAGCCCACCCATGGTCTCCAACCCCAACGACAGCGGAATGACATCCAGGAGCAGTATTTCTTCTGCAGACTTGTTCCCTGCAAGAACATTGGCCTGCTGAGCAGCACCCATTGCGACCACTCGATCCGGATCAATAGACGTCAGAGGTTTCTTACCAATGTATTCAGCTACTGTCTCACGAACTAAAGGCACGCGGGTGGAGCCGCCTACCATAACCACTTCATGAATCTCAGCAGCCTTGATACCAGCATCACGCAGAGCACGCTTGAATGCCCTGACAGTTCTGGAAACGAGAGGCTTCACTAATTCGTTGAACTGATCACGAGACAACTCACCCTGCCAGCCATCAAAAGCAACATTTACACGCTCAGCATCGGTCAGAGCTTCTTTAGCTCTGCATGCTTCAAGCATGACGGCTCTGTGACTGCCACTATCAAGGTCAGTCTCTGATACTGATGCATTTTCCAGAATCCATCGAGCAACGACTTTATCAAAATCATCGCCACCCAGCGCTGTATCACCGCCAGTGGCCATGACTTCAAACACGCCTTTTTGCAATCTGAGCACAGAGATATCAAATGTTCCGCCACCCAGATCATAAACCGCTATTACGCCCTCAGCCCCTTCGTCCAGGCCATAGGCTACAGCCGCTGCTGTTGGCTCATTCAAAAGACGATAGACGTTCAGTCCAGCAAGCTTAGCGGCATCTTTGGTTGCCTGACGCTGAGCATCATCAAAATAGGCAGGCACAGTAATAACAGCGCCGTCCAACTCACCACCCAGGCTTTCTCCAGCACGTGCAGCCAAAGCCCTGAGAATCTCTGCAGACACTTCAACAGGACTGACAACACCACGACGGGTTTCAATCAGAGGCATACTGCTTTCTGACTGAATAAAGCGGTAAGGCATGACCTCACCCAGGGTATTTATATCTTCCAGACCACGTCCCATCAACCGCTTAACAGAGACAATGGTATTGAGTGAGTCATCTATCATGTGAGGCTTTGCTGCCAACCCCACCTCTACTCCCTGCTCCGCATAACGAACAACAGAAGGCAGGATATGCTTGCTATCATGATCAGGCAGTGTTTCTACAGAACCGGACCGGACGGTCGCCACCAGGGAATTGGTCGTCCCCAGGTCAATCCCTACTGCGCGCTTTTGCTGATGAGGTTCCGGAGCCAGCCCGGGTTCAGATATCTGAAGAAGTGCCATATTCGATTCTCAATCATCCAGGAGCTCGGATTCCAGCTGTTCCAGTTCGGCGGACAGCTTCACCATGAATTGCATTTTTTGTACGACAGCCGCAGCCTTCCCCAGAGAAGCTTCATCACCCTGCTGCCAGAATGATGCAAAATCATTCTGATAATCAGCCACGGATTGATCGACCTGAGCCATCAATCGATCCAGTTCAGACTCCGGGTCCTGATGCTCACGAATGTCACTGACTGCTTCTCTCAGCTCCATTTGCTCCATCAGGAAGACCGTATCCATGACCGTGTTATTTTCCAGATCAACGGGATGTCCTGCCAGTTCCAGCAGGTAAAGGGAACGCTTGAGCGGCGACTTGAGAGTTTCCAGCCCTTCATTAACATAGGCTGCATACTGAACCGCCAACCTCTGCTGACGCTCACCCTCTCCTGCAAACCGGTCAGGATGAACCGATTTCTGCAACTCGCGATATCGCTCAGATAATAACGCTTGATCTACCTGGAATTCGACAGGTAACTGAAACAGTTCGAAAAAGTTCTTAGTTAAATCAACCACGATACCGGACATTCCGAATGGGTGAAGGCCGGAACAAGGTTGCCACTAGAAGCCTGTCGGACTTAAGACTATTTCGGCCTGAATTCCAGAAAGAACGGCCCAATTATTCGATGAATTCGATTAAATAGGTCAACTATTCTCACGAATCCATCGAATAATTCGACACGTTCTACTGAA
>NZ_JBPCXO010000142.1:0-1786 GCF_051008435.1 Endozoicomonas sp.
TACGAATATTTATCAGCACCAACGGGGGCTATTTAAAGAGACGGTTGGTAAATTCATTGAGAGTTTTGCAAAGAGTAAAGACCACCTGCTACCAAAATTAGCAGGTGCCATCAATGCGTAAGTCCTATTTGATAACAGTGTGAGGGGTAATCCGCATTACCTTCAGAACACCCGATTAAGCACTTGACTTGATTGGTATTTATGCGTCTATCTTTTCAAACGACGTAAAGATAATATCCCCGCCCTAAATTAGAACAGAGCTATCCAGAATCAGAATAATGCAGTCTCAACCCGTCAGCCTTTCCCGCTTGAATGTACAGTGGCCAAATTATTTCATGGCACTGCTGCTTGGCGTTGTGACCGGACTATTGATACCCGAGCTTTCCGATTTTCTGGCGCCTCTGGGTGACATCTTCATCAAGATCATCAAAATGCTTGTCATACCCATGATCTTCTTTTCCATTGCCAACGGTATACTGCAACTCAGAAAAATAGGCTCCATGAAGCGAATTGCCCTGAAGACCCTGATCATATTTCTGGGTAGCATGGCCATCACTTCCATTATTACCCTGTTGCTCAGCCAGTTGTTCAATAACAGCTGGAGTTACTACTCCGTTCTGCCCAGCCACTATCAATCTACAGCCAGATTACCGGAACTGTCTTATTTCACGGGCAAAATAATCCCGGAGAATCCCATTGCTGCAATGATGCACGGCGAAGTTCTGGCCACTGTCTTTTTTGCCAGCCTGCTCGCTGTAGGCATCCGTGCCAGCGGGGACAAGGGGCAGCCAATGGTTAATTTTCTTGAAACCTCGGCCACCATCGTCAACCAGATGATCAGATTGATCATGAAACTGGCCCCAGTGGGCATTTTTGCTTTGACTGCGGATAACTTTGCCAACACCAATCTGACGTTGATCAGCGAGTTGACTACGCTGGTTGGCATTACCTGGTTAATGACAGCCCTTATCATGGTTGCGGGCGTCAGCCTTGTCCTGAAGTGCATGAAACTGTCTCCCGTTACCTTCTTTCGAAAAATGGTAGCGCCGCAAATCATGGCACTCACAACCGGGTCCAGTACTGCCACTCTGCCTGTCAACATGACGGTTACCGAGAATCACCTTGGTGTCAGCAAACCGATCAGTCGGTTTGTATTGTCGCTGGGGTCCGTGATCAATATGAACGGACTGGCTATGAACCTGACAATAATCGCTGTGTTTTCTGCTCAGGTCTTCAACCTTCATCTGTCGTTTGCTGACTACCTTCTCATCGTTGTCATCAGTACCGTGTCGGCCATTGGAGCAGCTGGCGTTCCCGGTGCCTTCCTGCTCTCTTTAACTCTGCTGCTTGAAAGCCTGGGCATCCCCCTGATGACTCTGGCCATCATAGCGGCGGTGCAGCAACTGTTTGAAATGAGTGGCACAGCGCTGAATGTTACTGGAGACAGCCTGACCGCTGTGATGGTGGCGAAATGGGAAGATGATCTGGATGAGGAAGCTTACAATAGATAGTCACCAGGACAGGTGATGGCGAGCTTTAACCTCACAGAAACAACAAGCAATATCAAAAACGTCATTAATCATTACTACCTGACTCGGATCTTTGTTAGTACGCCTAACAAAGCCTTAAGTCCCGCTTAACTTTGAGGTAATGAGCGAGCAGGCTGTACTTTTGGTAAGAGAGTACAGTTTTCATACACTTTGCAGTCTAATCTACAGCATCAGCTTGTGTTCATAATTGTTCCGCTTCTTTTTACTCAATTCTGCGTTTGATCTGCGTTTTCAGT
>NZ_JBPCXO010000143.1:0-3540 GCF_051008435.1 Endozoicomonas sp.
TACGAATATTTATCAGCACCAACGGGGGCTATTTAAAGAGACGGTTGGTAAATTCATTGAGAGTTTTGCAAAGAGTAAAGACCACCTGCTACCAAAATTAGCAGGTGCCATCAATGCGTAAGTCCTACCTTTAATGATCAGTTGAGTACCCATCATGCCAACAGCAAGTCTGGCAAGTTTGAAGATCTGGCACAGCTCAGCAACATTCTGACAGCCACCGATCTGGGGTAGAAATACACAGCCTGTGCACTCCACCATATTGAGAACACCGCTCATTGCAAAGACGTCGATATCCCTCCAGCCAGCACTATTGAAATACGGCAGTTTCCCTGCCCAAAAGATGCCAACGAAATGAGGCTTTGGAACAAGCTTCTGCTGGCTCGCATTCAATATCTTGATCGATGCCAGCAAGAAGGAACGCCCATTCACTATGAGCGTATTCCAGCAGAGTTTTACAAAGAAGCAAAAGACCGTGAAGTGGTCAAAGCCTTTGCCCACTTCATACAGGAGTGTGGTGAGAGTCCTCATGAGTACAGATGCTTGTTACGAATAGCTATACCCGAAGACTGCGAAGAACTGTTCGCTCCACCTCTTGCGACTGCATATAGAACAAGAGGTTAGGGCAAAGCTCACAAACATTGCTAATGCTTCAGAACCTTATCTCTGAGTTTGGAAACCTGATCCCGAACGGCCGCAGCTTCTTCAAATTCCAGATTGCGAGCATGCTCCATCATCTTGTCTTCAAGTTTCTTGATCTCTTTCGCCAGTTCCTGAGCCGTCATTTCATGGTGATATTCAGCCATCGGCTCAGCCACTTTGCGACTGGACTGCCCTTTTTTCTTACCGGGAACCACCGCACCTTCAAGAATATCCGCCACCGATTTATGGACACTCTTCGGGGTAATGCCATGCTCTTCGTTATAGGCCAGCTGTTTCTCACGACGACGTCCTGTTTCGTCCATAGCCCTTTGCATAGACTTGGTCACTTTATCCGCATACAGAATGGCCCTGCCGTTAACATTACGGGCTGCACGACCCATGGTCTGGATCAGAGAGCGGTCAGAACGCAGGAAACCTTCCTTATCCGCATCCAGAATAGCCACCAGAGACACCTCCGGCATGTCCAGACCTTCCCGAAGCAGGTTGATACCCACCAGCACATCAAAAGTACCGATTCTGAGGTCACGAATAATTTCGACCCTTTCTACCGTATCAATCCCTGAGTGCAGATAACGGCAGCGCACACCGTTCTCATGGAGATAGTCGGTCAAGTCTTCCGCCATGCGTTTGGTCAGGGTGGTTACTAGCACCCTGTCGCCTTTGGCCACGGTTTTGTTCAGCTCTGTAAACAGATCATCCACCTGAGTGGTAGCGGGTCGCACTTCAATTTGTGGATCCACCAGCCCGGTTGGCCGGACTACCTGATCAACGACTTGCCCCTGATGTTCGACCTCATAAGGGCCGGGCGTGGCCGAAACAAAAATCGTTTGCGGGCGTCGCCCTTCCCACTCTTCAAACTTCATCGGTCGGTTATCAAGAGCAGAAGGCAGCCTGAAGCCGAATTCAACCAGGGTTTCCTTACGGGATCGGTCGCCTTTGTACATGCCCCCCACCTGAGGAACCGTGACGTGAGATTCGTCGATGACACAAAGAGCATTGTCAGGAATATAATCAAACAGAGTGGGAGGGGCTTCGCCGGGTTTAGTGCCCGACAAATAGCGGGAATAGTTTTCAATACCGTTGCAATAGCCCAGCTCCATCATCATCTCTATATCGTATTTAACCCTCTGCTCCAGCCTTTGAACTTCTACCAGCTTGTTGTTGTTTCTGAGCACGTCCAGACGTTCTGACAACTCTTCCTTTATGGCATCTGTGGCTTCAAGGATTGTCTGACGAGGCGTCACGTAGTGGGTCTTGGGATAGATCGTGACTCTGGGCATCTTTCTCAGCACTTCACCCGTCAGCGGGTCAAACTCACTGATCTGTTCCACTTCTTCATCAAACAACTCCAGCCTTATGGCTTCTTTTTCAGATTCTGCCGGAAAGATATCAATGACATCGCCCCGGACTCGATAGGTTGCCCTTTTCAATTCAGTATCGTTGCGGGTGTATTGCAATTCAGCCAGCCGGCGGAGTACTTCCCGCTGATTGATCATCTCCCCTCGAGAGATGTGCAACATCATCTTAAGATAAGACTTGGGATCACCCAGGCCATAGATAGCAGATACGGTGGCCACAATAATGCAGTCGTCCCGTTCCATTAAAGCCTTGGTGGCCGACAGCCGCATCTGTTCAATGTGTTCGTTAACCGATGCATCTTTTTCAATAAAAGTATCAGAGCTGGGTACGTAGGCTTCCGGTTGATAGTAGTCATAGTAAGAAACGAAGTACTCAACCGCATTCTCGGGGAAAAACTCCTTAAACTCACCATATAACTGCGCCGCCAGGGTCTTGTTATGGGCCATAACAATCGTCGGTCTTTGTAACTTTTCTATCACATTGGCAATGGTGAAGGTTTTACCCGATCCGGTTACCCCCAGCAACGTTTGGCAGGCCAGTCCCGAATTGATACCCGCCAGCAGCTTTTCGATCGCTTGTGGCTGATCCCCTGCAGGCTGAAATTTCGATGATACTTTGAATGTCTTTCCCATATGTATCCACTGGCAAAAGCCGCTGAGAGGGTCTTAAATCTATTGCTGATTATAAACAGCCCCGGACCGGAAATGCAGCCGGACATGACGTTCCGGGCAAGATACCGGAGCACATCAGGGACGAATCAGCCTATTAACGGCTAATAATTTGCATAGCAAGACCCATCATAAGCTGTAACTTTACATGACTTACCCGTCGTTGCACTCCAGACTCGGTAGAACTCTGTTGCAGGTGATATACCATAAAATTTTGAATAGGCCGTTATAGTTCCTCCATTACAAGCATTGAGATGGATGTTATGTGGCCATTGTTTCCTGTTGGGTTCGATGACAGAAAGTGCTTTACAGAATCGTTGGGCAAACTTGAGAGGAGCTACCCCACTTATCTCTCTTCGACTCCCGTGGGCCCCTATGTACATTAAACAGTGATCTCTGGGAATGACATTTCCTCTAAAATGAGTGAGAGTCTGCTTCTGTGAATCAAATTGATAAAACGATGTGTGTAAAGGTGCGAACTTTTCCATTTCGATGTGTGAATTATGATTTGGCTCAGTCACCTCAATAACACAAAGATGCTCCGGCCCATGTTCGGGAAAGGCAGCAAGGAGGTTTGCCCTCGAACATTCATTAAACGCAGTCAGAATTTTTGGACACGGAGGGATTTCCTTCAACATTATGGGTAATGCTTCTGCATTTTCTTGAGTAATATTAAAGCGTTTTTTATTTATTGACCTCATAAGAGATTTCAAGTGTAGATCTGAGTACCTTAAGTCCCGCTTAACTTTGAGGTAATGAGCGAGCAGGCTGTACTTTTGGTAAGAGAGTACAGTTTTCATACACTTTGCAGTCTAATCTACAGCATCAGCTTGTGTTCATAATTGTTCCGCTT
>NZ_JBPCXO010000144.1:0-1739 GCF_051008435.1 Endozoicomonas sp.
TCTTTGTTTAAGATCCAGGCTTCCACTTCCATCTTTGCCTCCTTGGGTACGATCTGCATCAGAGCCTGTGCGGGTTGAACGACACCACCAATGGTATGAATCTGTAATTGCTGAACGGTGCCGTCTAATGGTGCTGTGATCAGTTGTTGATCACGCAATTCCTGTGCCTTGATGCTTTCCTGTTTCAGGCTGGCGAGTTGTCGGTGCAGTTGTTCCTGTTGGTCCAGGCTTTCGCGCCTGGTTTGGGCATGGAGGCTGAGCCGCTGGTTCTGGATTTCTTCCTGCTCGGCTTCCAGTTGCCTGACCGCTGCCTGTTGAGCCTTTATATCTTCTTCCAGCTCTATGCGCTGCTGTTCCAGCTCCAGATATTGCACTTTTGATCCGTAGTTCTTTTTATAGAGGCCTTCCAATGCCTGAGTACGCTCTTCGATAATAGGCAGCACCCGTTGCAGTTTAGTGACGATGGCTTTTATGGTCTGTTGTTCTGCGGCTTTGCTTTTCAGCTGACTCTTCAGGGTTTCACTAGCAGAAACATAGTCTTCTATTTGTTGCAGTAGCAGCTGCTCTTCAAAGGTCTGAGTTTTTTTACCCTGAACACTCTGGTTGGACTTCAGGCTCAGGTAGCTATCCAGTTTCAACATTTCTGGTCTTGAGCCGGTGTTGTGATCCAGATAGTCCGTGACTCGTTCCCACGCTCCAGCGTGGGAATGCATACCTGAACTCACCATAACCGATCCACCTCTAACAAACCTTCAATATCAAGGTAATTCCTTGAGCTGGAATAACGCCAGTGTTCTGCTCTATCAACATAACCACGCTTCACCGGATTTTGATGAATATACTCCACTTTCTGTCTCATCATGGCTTCACCCTGGATTAACTCAGGGTGTACACCTTCCTGCCAGAACTGGTAAGCCCTGTCGTCTTTATGCGATTTTTTGTAAAAAGCCAGCTGATCCAACACAGTTTTTGCCTTGCGCTCTGTCAGCCATTTGATCAACTGTCTGGCTGTGTATGTTTTGAATTTTGCTATATCTTTATCCAACTCGGGACTCTGTGCCAGAAGATGCAGATGATTTTCAAGAATGACATATGCATGTATTTTCAAGCCCTGACTCATCAAATGTCTCATTGAGTCCAGAAGTATGGTTACTGTTTCTGGTCTGGTAAAAACAGAGATCCAGTGCAACACGGTTAACGTCATGAAATGAGGTTGATCTGGCTGAGTGAATTTGTACCGGCTTCTACCCATGTTTAATTCCTAGTGCTCTGCCCGTTACGTATGCATTCCCACGCGGAGCGTGGGAACGAGCCAAGAATACCCTCTGCAAGACCGTGCACAAATCCTGCAGACGCTATTGCAGCATCAACTTTATCTTGTGTAGTTGCACCTTCATTTGACGCCTTATCCATTTTTTGAATGACATCTAAAGACTGCCTTGTAAGATCCAATCCTGTAGAGTTTTCTTTAGTTGCAATAACCGCTTCCTTAGAAAAATCTTTCAACTCATTATAAACTTTTTGATGAGTCGGCGTAAAAACGACACCTTCTAATAAGCTATCAAGGTAGCTTCTTAATAACTGCTGCAAAGCCCACAAGGTAGTATGTGAGAAGCTTTTTCAATCAAGTCCGTCAGCCTTGGAAACGTGCCACTGCCTGTTAACCTGTCTGTCAGATAGTCCCAGAATGAAAGACCATACAGGCGACACGTTTTCTTCAGGCTGGCAAAAGTGTCGCG
>NZ_JBPCXO010000145.1:0-26801 GCF_051008435.1 Endozoicomonas sp.
GTACATGGAGCGTAGACGAAAACGGCTCGGACTTGATAAAACAAAAAACACCAAGGCTTTTAATCTCTTCAAACGATTAGTGAATTTCAAGGAAGAAACCTTGAGATTCATGACCAACTTCGACATCCCCTTCGACATTCCCTTCGACAATAACGGCAGTGAACAAGATGTCAGAAACGGCAAGGTGAAACAGAAAATATCGGGCTGTTTCAGGAGTAAAAAGGGAGCCAAATATTACTGTCGGATACGAAGTTATGTGTCATCGGCGAGAAAGCAGGGTCAGAATATTTTCGAAGCTCTGCTTATAGCTCTGAAGAATTATGGTAATCATCCTTTGCTGGGTGCTGAATAGTTACACTCATTCACCAAAGAGGTTAGCTCAGTGCCTTTGGCGGGTATTGAATTCTTCGAGGCCAGTCGGGATATGCCGGTTCTCTTTGGTAAAGATGAGGAAGGTGGGTATTTTCCATTAGTGATGTTGTCGCTTATGGAGGGAGAGCATCGGCAGCTTGATACGGAAGGGGGTTGGGGTGATAGCTATGTTCCGGCCTTTATCAGGCGGTACCCATTTGCTCTAACGGATGATGGTACGGTCTGTTTTGATCAGAAGGCGGGGCAGTTAAAGTCGGAAGAGGGTGACTTGCTTTTTGATGGTGAGGGAGAGGGGACGCAGGTGTTGCAAAATATCATCCAGTTCCTGAGTAGTTTTGAGCAGCAGTATAAAGAAACCCGCCGCTACTGCGATCAGTGTAATGAATTTGATTTGTTCGTACCCTTTAATCTGAAAGTGAGTGCGGGTGGTGACAAACCGTTAAAGTTGGATGGTTTGTATGTGATTGATGAGAAGAAGCTGAATGAGATTCCTGAGTCATCGGTTTCGGAGTGGTTTAAGTCGGGCTGGCTAGCTTGGACTTATGCTCATTTGCATTCGATTGGTGCGCTGAGTCGATTGATTAAAAAACAGAGTTGATACTACTGTTCTGTTTTATATTGGTTCGATCGTACAAGAATATTATAGTGCTGCCGTTCATTTTTTAGCGTAAATCTTTGGGGTGGGTTGGCAGCCTGCTCTACTCTCCTTAGCAATTTTCCTTATCACATTGCTCGTCTTGTTGCGTTATCATGCTGCTCTTAATATGCGTGCGGTGGCTGAAGCAAGTGTCTGTGTGTTTTTCATCTGGCACTTGTGTTGACTTTAAGTTTTGTGCTTAGTAGAATTCCGCGTCCTTTTGTCTAGGTGGCAATGTTCACCGGACTTAGTTCTTTATTGATATATGGTTACAACAAGATGAGTCAAGCTCAGCAGATTCGCATTCGTTTAAAGGCTTTTGATCATCGCCTGATCGACCAGTCCACGCAGGAAATCGTAGATACTGCGAAGCGTACTGGTGCTCAAGTGCGTGGTCCAATCCCTCTGCCAACCCGAAAAGAACGTTTTACTGTTCTGATCTCTCCTCACGTAAACAAAGATGCGCGTGATCAGTATGAGATTCGTACACATAAACGTCTTCTCGACATTATCGAGCCCACCGAAAAGACCGTTGACGCACTGATGAAGCTGGACTTGGCAGCCGGCGTTGAAGTGCAAATCAGTCTCGGTTAATAGCGGCGCGGGCAGCCATTCAGTGTGCACAATACTTTTGTGTAACGCTCTGGAATGAGCGGCCATAGTGGGTGAAAGCCCCGTACACGAGAGAGGTTGAAATGACTATTGGATTAGTCGGTAAGAAGTGCGGCATGACCCGTATCTTCACAGAAGACGGTGCTTCAGTACCAGTCACTGTAATTGAGGTTGATCCTAACCGTATCACCCAGGTTAAAAACCAGGATGTAGACGGTTACAGCGCAGTTCAGGTGACTACCGGTGCTAAAAAAAGCAGCCGTGTTCGTAAGCCAGAAGCTGGTCACTTTGCGAAAGCAAAGGTAGAAGCCGGTCGTGGTCTTTGGGAATTCCGTGTTGATGATTCTGGTTCTTATGAACTGGGTCAGTTGATCGGAGTAGACCTGTTCGAGCAAGGTCAGAAAGTAGATGTAACTGGGCAGTCCAAAGGTAAGGGCTTCCAGGGTGGCGTAAAGCGTTGGAACTTCCATATGCAAGACGCTACACACGGTAACTCTCTGTCTCACCGTGCTCCTGGTTCCATCGGTCAGTGTCAGACCCCAGGTCGTGTCTTCAAAGGTAAGAAGATGGCTGGACATATGGGTGCTGAGAAAGTGACCGTTCAGTCCCTGGAAATCGTTCGCGTTGACGCTGAACGTAATCTGCTGCTGGTAAAGGGTGCAGTGCCTGGTGCAACTGGCGCTGACGTTATCGTTAAAGCTGCAGTTAAAGCGCGCGCCTGAGGGGATTAGACGATGGAATTGAATGTAACAGGTGCTGGTACGGTTCAAGTCTCTGACGTGACCTTCGGTACTGAATTCAACGAAAGCCTGGTTCACCAGACTGTAGTTGCTTTCATGGCCGGTGCTCGTCAAGGTACCCGTGCTCAGAAAACCCGTAGCGAAGTAAGCGGCGGTGGACGCAAGCCCTGGCGTCAAAAAGGTACTGGCCGTGCGCGTGCTGGTACTATTCGTAGCCCACTGTGGAAAGGGGGCGGTAAATCTTTTGCTGCTAAGCCACAGGATCATGCTCAGAAGCTGAACAAGAAAATGTATCGCGGTGCTCTGCGTTCTATCTTGTCCGAGTTGATTCGTCAGGAGCGTCTGGTTGTTGTTGAGAGCCTGGCTGTCGACACTCCTAAGACCAAACTGATGGTCTCCAGGCTGAAAGAGCTGAATGTAGAGAGCGGTCTGATCGTTTCTGATGAAGTTGATCAGAATCTGTATCTGGCTACTCGCAACATTCCTCATGTGGACGCGCGTGACGTACAAGGCGTTGACCCTGTCAGCCTGATCGCTCATGAGAAAGTCGTGATGACTGTTGCAGCCATCAAGAAATTCGAGGAGATGCTGGGATGAACCAGGAACGTATTTACAAAGTTCTGCTTGGTCCGCACATTTCCGAGAAGGCGACAGTGGTTGCTGAAGAGCATGGCCAGTACGTCTTCAAGGTAGCAAAGGACGCAACCAAGCTTGAGATTAAGCAAGCGGTAGAGCAGCTGTTCGAAGTCAGTGTTGACGCTGTTCGTACAGCAGTTGTTAAAGGTAAGACCAAGCGTACTCGCTTCGGTATGGGCAAGCGCTCAGACTGGAAGAAAGCGTACGTGAGTCTGGCGCAGGGTCAAGAGATTGACTTTGCCGACGCGGAATAAGGAGTTACAGGATGGCCGTAATTAAGTGCAAGCCGACTTCTCCGGGTCGTCGCTTTGTAGTCAAGGTTGTAAACCCTGACCTCCATAAGGGTCGCCCATACGCGCCTCTGGTGGAAAAGAAGAGCAAGACTGGTGGTCGTAATAACGCTGGTCGTATCACTACCCGTCATCGTGGTGGTGGTCATAAGCAGCACTATCGTCTGGTAGACTTCCGTCGCAACAAGGATGGCATCCCAGCTGTCGTTGAGCGTCTGGAGTACGATCCAAATCGTACCGCTTACATCGCCCTGTTGAAGTACATGGACGGTGAGCGTCGTTACATTATCGCACCTAAAAGTGTGAAAGCCGGTGACGAGCTGTACTCTGGTGTTGATGCTCCTATCAAGCCAGGCAACACACTGCCTCTGCGTAATATTCCGCAGGGTTCTGTAGTGCATTGTGTTGAGCTCAAGCCAGGCAAGGGTGCGCAGATGATGCGCAGTGCTGGTACTTCCGCTCAGGTTGTAGCGCGTGATGGTGCTTATGTAACCTTGCGTCTGCGTTCTGGTGAAATGCGTAAAGTACTGGCTGACTGTCGTGCAACTCTGGGTGAAGCCTCTAACAGCGAGCACAACCTGCGCTCTCTGGGTAAGGCTGGTGCCAAGCGTTGGCGTGGTGTTCGTCCGACCGTTCGTGGTGTTGCCATGAACCCGGTAGATCACCCACATGGTGGTGGTGAAGGTCGTACTTCCGGTGGTCGTCACCCAGTGACGCCTTGGGGTGTTCCGACTAAGGGTCGTAAGACTCGTTCCAACAAGCGTACGGATAAAATGATCGTACGTCGTCGCAGCGCGAAGTAAGCCTAGAGAGAGGATACGACAGTGCCACGTTCTTTGAAGAAAGGCCCATTTATCGACCTTCACCTGCTGAAGAAAGTCGAAGATGCGGCTGATAGCGGCAACAAGCGTCCGATCAAGACCTGGTCGCGCCGCTCTATGATCCTGCCAAATATGGTAGGTCTGACCATCGCCGTTCATAACGGTCGCCAGCATGTGCCTGTTTTCGTTAGCGAAGACATGGTAGGCCATAAGCTGGGTGAGTTTGCTGCTACCCGCACCTATCGCGGTCACGCTGCAGACAAGAAGGCCAAGAAGCGCTAAGAGGGTAAGAAATGAAAGAAGTAGCTGCTATTCATAAAGGCGCTCGCATTTCTGCCCAGAAAGCGCGCCTGGTTGCTGACCAGATTCGAGGCAAAGCCGTTGGCGACGCCCTCGAGCTGCTGGCATTCAGCCCTAAAAAGGCTGCAGAGCTGGTCAAGAAGGTGTTGGAATCTGCGATTGCTAATGCAGAGCACAACGAAGGCATGGATATCGATGAGCTGACAGTGTCTACTATCTTCGTTGACGAAGGTATGACCATGAAGCGCATCCGTCCACGTGCCAAGGGCCGTGCCGATCGCATTCTGAAGCGGTCTTGCCATATCACGGTTAAGGTTGCAGAGGTCTAAGGAGCGATCACATGGGTCAGAAAGTTCATCCAAATGGGATCCGACTGGGCATCGTAAAGCCCCACAGATCTGTATGGTTTGCTGAAGGTCAGGAATATGCTGACAAGCTGATTACAGACCTGGAAGTTCGTGATTTCCTGCAAAAGAAGCTGAAAAATGCTTCCGTAAGCCGCATCGACATCCAGCGCCCTGCTCAAAGCGCTCGCGTTACCATTCACACTGCCCGTCCAGGCATCGTGATTGGTAAAAAAGGCGAAGACGTTGAGAAGCTGCGCCAAGCTGTTACCAAGATGATGGGCGTACCTGTTCATATCAACATTGAAGAAGTTCGCAAGCCCGAACTGGACGCAATGTTGGTTGCACAGTCCATCGCTGGTCAGCTGGAGCGTCGTGTTATGTTCCGTCGTGCCATGAAGCGTTCTGTACAGAATGCTATGCGTCTGGGCGCGAAGGGCATCAAGGTGCAAATTAGTGGTCGTCTTGGCGGCGCTGAAATTGCTCGTACCGAATGGTATCGTGAGGGTCGCGTACCTCTGCACACACTGCGTGCAGACATCGATTACGCATCTTATGAAGCCCTGACTACCTACGGTATCCTGGGTGTTAAAGTATGGATCTTCAAAGGCGAAGTGATTGGCGGAGTGGTTCCTGAGGAGCCGAAAGAGCCAGCCAAACGTCCTAAGAAGAGACAGGCTAAGAAGTAAGGAGCGCGGTAATGTTACAGCCAAAGCGTACGAAATTTCGTAAGCAACAAAAGGGTCGTAATCGAGGCCTGGCACACCGCGGCTCCACTGTTAGCTTCGGTGAATACGCATTGAAAGCAACCGGTCGTGGACGTATAACTGCTCGCCAGATTGAAGCAGCTCGTCGTGCCATGACTCGTCACATCAAGCGTGGTGGTAAAATCTGGATTCGCGTCTTCCCTGACAAGCCGATCTCCAAGAAACCTCTCGAGGTTCGAATGGGTAAAGGTAAGGGTAGTGTTGAGTACTGGGTAGCACAGATCCAGCCGGGTCGTGTCCTGTACGAAATGGAAGGTGTGTCCGAAGAGCTGGCTCGCGAGGCATTTGCCCTGGCTGCAGCCAAGCTTCCAGTGGAAACTGCCTTCGTTAAGCGGAGCGTGATGTGATGAAAGCTGCTGAATTGCGTGAAAAAACTGTTGATCAGCTCAATGAAGAGTTGATCACACTGCTGCGGGATCAGTTTAATTTCCGCATGCAGAAAGCGACTGGCCAGCTGAATCAGACTCATCTGCTGAAGCAAACCAGGCGCGACATCGCCCGTATTAAGACGGCGTTGAATGAGAAGGCAGGTATTTAACGATGGCTGAAGACAAGAAAGTCCGTACTCTGACCGGTAAGGTTGTGAGTGACAAGATGGACAAGACCGTCACCGTTCTTATTGAGCGCCGTGTTAAACATCCGCTCTACGGTAAGATCGTTAAGCGGTCCACCAAGTTGCACGCTCACGACGAAAACAATGACTGCCGTATGGGTGACATTGTTACAATCAAGGAAACACGTCCTTTGTCTAAGTCCAAGACATTTGAATTGGTTTCCATTGATGAGCGTGCTACTCAAATATAAGGCCACGGTGCCTAGAGTCTGAGTAGTGCCTGTGTTGAAAGGCACTGGCAGCGAATGACCGGTTTTCGAATCGGTCGCTCTTACTTTGACTGACGGGTACCCGTCTGCAGTTTGGGCTTGGAGAATAAGCATGATCCAGACAGAATCTCAACTCGAAGTAGCCGATAACTCCGGCGCTCGTCGAGTACAGTGTATCAAGGTGTTGGGCGGGTCCCATCGCCGCTACGCCCACATCGGCGACATCATCAAAGTTACCGTTAAGGAAGCAATTCCTCGCGGTAAGGTCAAAAAAGGCCAGGTGATGAACGCAGTTGTAGTGCGTACTAAAAAAGGCGTTCGTCGTCCAGACGGTTCCGTAATCCGCTTCGATGGCAATGCTGCCGTTCTGCTGAACGCAAGCAATCAGCCAATCGGTACCCGTATCTTTGGGCCAGTGACTCGTGAATTGCGCGGTGAGCAATTCATGAAGATCATTTCCCTGGCACCAGAAGTACTGTAAGGGAGCAGGAAATGAAAAAGATCCGTCGTGACGACGAAGTTATCGTCATTGCTGGCAAGGACAAAGGTAAGCGCGGCAAAGTGCAAACCGTTCGTGCCGATGGCAAGCTGATTGTTTCTGGTATCAATATGATCAAGAAACATCAAAAGCCTAACCCAATGCTGGGCACCCCTGGTGGCATCGTTGAAAAAGAAGCGCCTATTCAGGCTTCCAACGTTGCAGTCCTGAACACAGAAACCGATAAGGCTGATCGCGTCGGCATTGCTATCTCTGAAGATGGCAAGAAGCAGCGCGTGTTCAAGTCTAGCGGTAAGCCGGTTGACGCGTAAGGGGTGGCATAATGGCAAACTTCAAGACTCAATATCGTGAAGAAATTCTCCCCAAGCTCAAAGAAGAGCTGGGTGTGAGCAATGTTCACGAAGTACCTCGCATCACCAAGATCACCCTGAACATGGGTGTGGGTGAGGCGATCGGTGACAAGAAAGTCATCGAAAGCGCTGTTGCTGACATGGAAAAAATTGCCGGTCAGAAAGCAGTAGTTACCATGGCACGTAAATCCGTTGCAGGCTTCAAAGTTCGTGAAGGCTGGCCAATCGGTGTTAAAGTGACCCTGCGTGACGAACGTATGTACGAATTCCTGGAGCGTCTGGTTGACATTGCTCTGCCTCGTGTTCGTGACTTCCGTGGCATCAGCCCGAAGTCATTTGACGGTCGTGGCAACTACAGCATGGGTGTCAAAGAGCAGATCATCTTCCCGGAAATCGATTACGATAAAGTTGACGCTCTGCGTGGTCTGGATATTACCCTGACTACCACAGCCAAGACTGATGACGAAGGCCGTGCATTGCTGAAAGCCTTCAACTTCCCATTCCGTAACTGATTAAGGTACAAGCCCATGGCAAAAGTATCCATGAAGCAGCGGGAGTTGAAGCGTCAGCGCACCGTTGCCAAGTTTGCAGAGAAGCGCGCTGCGCTGAAGGCGATCATCAGCAGCCCAAGCAGCTCAGAAGATGAGCAGTGGGATGCTGTAGTAGCACTGCAGAAGCAGCCACGTGATGCTAGTTCATCTCGTCTGCGTAATCGCTGCCGTGTAACAGGTCGCCCTCACGGTTACCTGCGTAAATTCGGCCTGAGCCGCATCAAGTTGCGTGAAGCAGCTATGCGTGGTGACGTCCCAGGTCTGGTTAAGGCCAGCTGGTAAGCGCGATTGATCTTCTGGAGAGATAGATAATGAGTATGCAGGACCCGTTAGCAGATATGCTAACTCGTATCCGTAATGCCCAAATGGCAGAACATGCATCTGTCGAAATGCCCTCTTCCAAGGTAAAGGCTGCTGTAGCCAAAGTACTGAAGGAAGAAGGTTATATTACTGATGCACGTGTTGAAGGCGAAATTCAGAAAACTCTGGTTATCGACCTGAAATACTATGAAGGCAAGCCAGTTATTGAAAACCTGAAGCGCGCTAGCCGCCCAGGTCTTCGTACTTATGCCGGTAAAGAAGGTCTGCCTAAAGTTAAAGGCGGCCTTGGTATTGCCATCGTTTCTACCAACAAAGGTGTAATGACCGATCGTGCTGCTCGCGCAGCCGGTGTTGGTGGCGAAATTCTTTGCACCGTATTCTAAGGGAGGGGTGAGATGTCTCGAGTAGCAAAAAGCCCTGTAGAAATCCCTGCTGGTGTTGAGATTAAGCTGAATGGTCAGCACATTGCTATCAAGGGTGGCAAGGGTCAACTGGAGCTGAGCATTCACTCCAATGTTGAAGTAAAGCAGGAAGAAAACGTCCTGACTTTCGAAGCCCGTGATGGCGCCAAGCATTCTCGTGCACTGGCTGGTACTACACGCGCTCTGGTAAACAATATGGTTACCGGTGTGACCGCTGGTTTCGAAAAGAAACTGAAGCTGGTCGGTGTAGGTTATCGAGCGCAGGCTAAGGGCAAGAGCCTGAATCTGAACCTCGGCTTCTCGCATCCGGTTGACTACAGTCTGCCAGAAGGCGTAACTGCGGAAACTCCAAGCCAGACTGAGATCCTGATTAAAGGGATCGACAAACAGCTGGTTGGACAGGTTGCAGCGGAAATCCGTGAATTCCGTCGTCCTGAGCCATATAAAGGCAAAGGTGTCCGCTATATCGACGAACATGTTCGTCGTAAAGAAGCCAAGAAAAAGTAAGGTAGGGTGATCATGATTGATAAAAATTCTGCTCGCCTGCGCCGTGCCCGCCGTGCACGGATGAAGATGCGTGAACTGGGCGCTAACCGTCTCAGCGTTCATCGCACACCTCGTCATATTTATGCGCAGGTGGTTGCCCCTGAGGGTGACAAGGTGCTGGCCTCTGCCTCCACCGTTGAGAAGGAGCTTCGTGGCGAAGCAACCGGTAACGTTGATGCTGCTAAAAAAGTGGGTGCTCTGATTGCTGAGCGCGCAAAAGCAGCCGGTGTTGCCAAGGTCGCTTTCGACCGCTCCGGTTACAAGTATCACGGTCGTGTTAAGGCTCTCGCCGATGCAGCCCGTGAAGCCGGTCTGGAATTCTGAGGGTAGGCATCATGGCGAAAGATGAGCGTAAACAACAAAACGACGAAGGTCTGATTGAAAAGCTGGTACAGGTCAACCGAGTAGCCAAAGTGGTGAAAGGTGGTCGTATCTTCGGTTTCACAGCCCTGACCGTTGTTGGTGATGGTAAAGGTAAAGTAGGCTTCGGTCGTGGCAAGGCGCGTGAAGTGCCTGTTGCTATCCAGAAGGCTATGGAAGCTGCCCGTCGCAACATGATTCAGGTAGACCTGAACGGTGACACCCTGCAGTACCCTGTGAAAGCCCGTCACGGTGCTTCCAAGGTATACATGCAGCCTGCTTCTGCAGGTACTGGTGTAATTGCCGGTGGTGCTATGCGTGCCGTTCTGGAAGTAGCTGGCGTACATAACGTACTGGCCAAATGCTACGGTTCCACCAACCCTGTAAACGTTGTTAATGCAACTTTTAAGGGCCTGCGCGACATGCGTTCTCCTGACGACATTGCTGCCAAGCGTGGCAAGTCTGTAGAGGATATCCTGGGGTAAGTCATGGCTGAGAAGAAGATCAAAGTGACGCTCGTAAAGAGCACTAACGGTCGCCTCGAAAGCCATAAGGCTTGCGTCCGTGGCCTGGGTCTGCGTCGCATCAACCACACGGTTGAAGTGGAAGATACTCCTTCCGTTCGCGGCATGATCAACAAGGTTAACTACCTCGTTAAGGTCGAAGGAGAATAACATGCGTCTAAATACTCTGAGTCCTGCTGAAGGCAGTCGTAAAGAGCGTAAGCGTGTTGGCCGTGGTATCGGCTCTGGTCATGGTAAGACTGGTGGTCGTGGTCATAAAGGTCAGAAGTCCCGTTCCGGTGGTTCTGTAAGACCAGGTTTTGAAGGCGGTCAGCAGCCACTGCAGCGTCGTCTTCCAAAGTACGGTTTTACTTCACGTAAGGCGCGTTTCACTGCTGAAATTCGTCTGCATGAACTGGCTAAGGTTGAATCCGATGTGATCGATCTTGCGGCTCTGAAGGCTGCAGATCTGATCAACGGTAGTATCCTGCGTGCGAAAGTGGTACTGTCCGGCGAACTGAACAAGGCCGTAACACTGAAAGGTGTGGCAGCTACCAAGGGCGCTCGCGCCGCGATCGAAGCTGCTGGTGGTAAGATCGAGGACTAAATGGCTAAGACACTACCTGTTGGGAATCAAAGCGGGTTAGGCGAGTTAATTTCTCGCCTCAAATTCGTATTTCTGGCGATCCTGGTTTATCGGATCGGAGCTCACATTCCTGTTCCGGGCATCAACCCTGATGCCCTGGCACGGATGTTTCAACAAAATGAAGGCACTATCCTGGGCCTGTTCAACATGTTCTCCGGTGGTGCACTGGAGCGTATGTCGGTACTGGCTCTGGGGATCATGCCTTACATTTCGGCGTCCATCATCATTCAGTTGATGACCGTGGTCAGTCCGCAGTTGGAGCAGTTGAAAAAGGAAGGTGAATCGGGTCGACGCAAGATCAGTCAGTATACGCGCTACCTGACAGTGTTGCTGGCGTTCGTCCAGGGTATGGGTATGACCGTAGGTCTGGCCAACCAGGGCGTAGCGTTCAATCCTGATATCAGCTTCTATGTTGTGGCTGTTGTAACTTTCGTAACCGGTGCTGTCTTTATGATGTGGCTGGGTGAGCAAGTTACTGAGCGCGGGATTGGTAATGGCATCTCTATCCTGATTTTTGCAGGTATTGTCGCTGGTCTTCCTAGCGCTATCGGGCGGTCTTTCGAGTCCGCCCGACAGGGTGACATCAATATTCTGGCACTGCTCGCAATTGCCCTGTTGGCAATCGCAATAATCGCATTCGTGGTATTCATTGAACGCGGTCAACGCCGTATAACTGTCAATTACGCCAAGCGTCAGCAAGGTCGTAAAGTGTTTGCGGCACAGAGCAGTCATTTGCCTCTGAAAGTGAATATGGCCGGTGTTATTCCTGCTATCTTTGCTTCCAGCCTTCTTTTGTTCCCAGCCTCCATTGCACAATGGTTTGGTCAGGGTGAAGGTTGGGAATGGCTTCAGGATATTGCACTTGCATTGGGGCCAGGCCAGCCGCTGAACATAGTTCTGTTCTCGGCAGGGATCATCTTTTTCTGCTTCTTCTATACTGCTCTGGTCTTCAATCCGAAGGACGTTGCAGACAACCTGAAGAAGTCAGGGGCGTTCATTCCAGGTATTCGTCCTGGTGAACAGTCCGCTCGATATATTGATGGTGTCCTGACTCGTCTGACCATGTTTGGCGCTCTCTATATGACAGCAGTATGTCTGTTGCCACAGTTCCTGGTAGTTTCGGCTAACGTGCCTTTCTATCTGGGAGGTACCAGTCTGCTGATCGTGGTAGTGGTCGTCATGGATACCATGGCTCAGGTGCAATCACACCTGATGTCACATCAGTACGAGTCACTGCTGAAGAAATCCAATCTTAAGGGCTACGGTGGTGGTGGCCTGATCCGCTAACACCGGTTCTGCAACGATTGTGGAGTGAATAATGAAAGTACGTGCGTCGGTTAAGAAAATCTGCCGTAACTGCAAGATTATCAAGCGTAAGGGCACAGTTCGTGTGATTTGCGTTGAGCCACGTCACAAGCAGCGTCAAGGCTGATTGTGCATGAGGTCTTTCGGAATATTCCGGGCTGTTAAGGTCTGACCTCATAAGGCTACAGACAAATACAACCGCTTATGAGTATCATGAGCGGTTGTATTTTGTCGTAGGTGGGATTAAAATTTCCGCCTTTCGACCTGTTAGTTGTATAAGCATCTAACAATGAGTTGGATGAGAAGGCTTTATTGCATTCTCTACAGTGTCTTCAGGTACTGGTCCGACTCAACGTTGTCTGCCTTTAGATAGCGAAGTAGATAAACATCGCGAAGCTGGCTGAAAAGCTGGTTAGAAGTCTACAGGCGAAAATAACCGTGAACTCAAAATGTCCCTGTCTTTCCAGGCAAGGATGAACTCACGGGAAACAAACGGAGACGATTGAATGGCCCGTATTGCTGGCGTCAACATTCCGGATAACAAACATGCTGTTATCTCGTTGACCTACATATTCGGCATCGGTAAGACCACAGCCAAACAGCTGTGCGAAACCACTGGCGTTAAGCCAGAAGCCAAAGTTGCTGATCTGAGCGAAGAACAACTTGAGTCTCTGCGTGGTGAAATCACCAAGCTGGACGTTGAAGGTGATCTTCGTCGTGAAATCAGCATGAACATTAAGCGCCTCATGGACTTGGGTTGCTACCGTGGTATTCGCCACCGTCGCAGTCTGCCGGTTCGTGGTCAGCGTTCCAAGACGAATGCTCGCACCCGTAAGGGTCCTCGCAAGCCTATTCGTAAGTAAGTATCACTTAAGAATGGTTTTACCGTTCTTATGAAACAGGATTTATTCTGATATGGCAAAGCCAGGTACTCGTTCACGTAAGAAGGTTAAAAAGCAGGTTGTTGACGGTGTAGCTCACATCCACGCTTCTTTTAACAACACTATCGTGACCATTACCGATCGTCAGGGCAACGCTCTGGCCTGGGCCACAGCCGGCGGTTCCGGTTTCCGTGGTTCTCGTAAGAGCACGCCGTTTGCAGCACAGGTTGCTGCTGAGCGTGCAGGCCAAGCTGCTGCTGAATACGGTCTGAAGAATCTGGATGTCTGCGTGAAAGGACCTGGTCCTGGCCGCGAATCCGCTGTACGCGCACTGAACGCTTGTGGTTACAAGATCACTAACATCACTGATGTTACTCCGATCCCCCACAACGGTTGTCGTCCGCCTAAAAAGCGTCGTGTATAAGCAGGAGTCGGTATAAATGGCTAGATACATTGGTCCAAAGTGCAAACTGTCTCGTCGTGAAGGCACTGATCTCTTTTTGAAGAGCGGTGTGCGTCCACTAGAGTCAAAGTGCAAAGCAGAAATTCCTCCAGGTCAACACGGACAACGTCGTGGTCGTTTATCCGACTACGGTGTACAGCTTCGTGAAAAGCAGAAAGTTCGTCGTATCTACGGCGTACTGGAGAAGCAGTTCCGTAACTACTACAAAGCAGCTGATCGCAAGAAAGGTGCAACAGGTTCAAACCTCTTGCAACTGCTTGAAGCTCGCCTTGATAATGTAGTTTACCGCATGGGATTCGGTTCCACCCGTGCTGAAGCACGTCAGCTGGTAAGCCACAAGGCCATCCTGATAAATGGAAAGGCTGTAAACATTCCTTCCTATCAGGTACAGGCAGGCGATGTTGTCGCTATTCGCGAAAAGGCGAAAAACCAGCTGCGTATCAATGCAGCACTGGAGCTGGCCGCTCAGCGTGGGTTCTCTACCTGGGTTGAAGTCGATGCCGGCAAGAAGGAAGGTACCTTCAAGGTGCTGCCCGAGCGGAGTGACCTGTCAGCTGACATCAACGAAAACTTGATCGTCGAGCTGTACTCCAAGTAAGGGATAGACAGTTAGGTGGGGTGTAACATCCATGCAGAATTCGGTTACTGAATTTCTAACTCCAAGACACATTGATGTCGAGGAAATTAGCCTGACGCGTGCTAAGGTAACTCTGGAACCGCTTGAGCGTGGTTTTGGACATACCTTGGGCAATGCTTTGCGTCGTATCCTTCTTTCTTCCATGCCCGGCTGTGCCGTGACGGAAGTTGAGATCGATGGCGTACAGCATGAATACAGTGCGATTGAAGGTGTTCAGGAAGATGTTATTGACATCCTGCTGAACCTCAAAGGTCTTGCTATTCGCATGACTGGCCGTGACGAAGCAACACTGAGTCTGACCAAAAAAGGTTCTGGCCCTGTGACTGCTGCGGATATCCAGTTAGACCACGATGTCGAAATCGTTAACCCGGATCATGTGATCGCCAATCTGAATGAGAAAGGCGACCTGAACATGAAGCTGAGAATAGCTCGTGGCCGTGGTTATGAGTCTGCTGACAGCCGTCATCAGGATGAAGAAGAGACCCGTGCTATTGGCCGTCTGCAACTGGATGCCACCTATAGCCCTGTTTACCGTGTCTCCTATGTCGTTGAAAGTGCTCGTGTTGAGCAGCGTACCGACCTGGATAAGCTGGTACTTGATCTGGAAACCGACGGTACTCTGGATCCGGATGAAGCCATCCGTCGTGCTGCAACTATTCTGCAGCAGCAGCTGGCTGTATTCGTTGATCTGGAAGGCGAGGCTGAGCCAGAGCCAGTTAAGGAAGAGGATGAAGTTGATCCGATCCTGCTGCGCCCTGTGGATGATCTCGAACTGACCGTACGTAGTGCTAACTGCCTGAAAGCAGAAAACATCTACTACATCGGTGACCTGATCCAGCGCACTGAGGTTGAACTGCTTAAGACTCCGAATTTGGGTAAGAAGTCCCTGACTGAAATCAAGGACGTTCTGGCCTCCCGTGGTCTGAGCTTAGGTATGCGTCTCGACAACTGGCCTCCAGCCAGTTTGAAGGGCGACGACAAGATTTCTGCTTAAGCAGCCATTAGCTTTTGCACTTACTCCAAAAGAGTGAGTGCAAAGCAAATGGTAGAATGAGGAAGTTTGTGCCATGCGTCATCGTAAAAGTGGCCGCAAGCTCAACCGGAACAGTTCACATCGCAAGGCGATGTTTAAGAACATGACTGCTTCCCTGGTAGAGCACGAAGTAATTAAAACAACACTGCCTAAGGCTAAAGAGCTGCGCCGTGTTGCTGAACCGCTGATCACCCTGGCAAAGGAAGATAGCGTAGCCAATCGTCGTTTGGCGTTTGATCGTCTCCGTAACAAAGAGACTGTTGGCAAGCTGTTCTCCGAACTGGGTCCACGCTTTAAAGAGCGTCCAGGCGGCTATATCCGTATCCTGAAGTGCGGATTCCGTAAGGGTGATAATGCGCCTATGGCTATCGTTGAGCTGCTGGATCGTCCAGTTGCTGATGCGGAAGCTACTGAAGAGTAAGTTTTTATTCTTCAAAAAAAAACCGGACCTCGTGTCCGGTTTTTTTTGGTTGTAGATAACTGATTTTATGCTCTTCATATATTAAAAAAGCCGTTGATAAAGTTGCCTTACTATTGAGACTCAAAGATAAGCCAGATACTGGTCAATGGATGTTTTGGTGTGGCTGAACATCTTCAGTTGAAACTTTGATCAATTAGAGATAGTTTAGAGTGCAAACTTCATTCCCAGGGAGAGGGGATATGAAAACTGTCTATCTACTGCTCGCTATCATCGGCGCGGTTGTTCCATATTTTTTCTTTATCCCTTTTATTCAAGCCCATGGCCTGGATATACCTGCTTTTGTTTCCGGCTTATTCATTAATGGACCAGCCAGTGGATTTACTGCTGACTTATTGCTGGCATCTCTTGTCTTTTGGATTTATATGTTCAGAGCTCAAAAAAAGAGTTCAGGACCTAAACCTTACCTGTTCATTGTCCTTAATCTCACGGTCGGGTTGTGTTGTGCGCTGCCAGCTTACCTTTATGCTCAAGAGGCTGGTAGCAGCTGATAGAGCTGCCAGAGTCAATTAAGAGGCTGAATTAGTTCTGTTCTGTTCTGTTCAAGGGCAAGAATAACGAATTCGATACTGTTGGTGAATTGATGGCGATGTGAGCTTTCTCTTTCGTTGTCTTCGTCGTTTGCATAACGACCTAATGAGCTCTGAATTGAAGCCGCACCAATAACAGTGTGAATAATCGCGAAATAACCATCACAAGCCTGCTGCTCTGAGAAGCCAGAGGCAGTAAGCTTTTTAACAAAATGCGTCAAAACTTCTTGTGCCAAAGGCCCTCTTTTTATTGAACCAAATACCGGTAGCCAGCTGATTTCACCGTGTAGTGCTGTAAACATACGATCTGCTGTATGTCGTAGCCAATCCTGCCAGTTAATATCTTCGTTCTGTGGATAAACAGAAGACTTAGCAATAAAGGTATCCAGACTGGCTGAAATCAGCTCATCCTTATTGGAAAAGTGTTTATAGATTGCCATAGCGCTGACATTCAGCTGAGAAGCTACTTTTCTCATAGATAGCTTTTCAGCACCTTCCCTGGCTATGACTGTCAGTGCAGCATTAATATAATCTGCTCTGTTATGTTTTTTCCCTTGAGTCATGAAAGACCTTACCAGACTGCAAATTTTATTTTCGAATCCAGTATACGTCATTGAAAGTCTTAAATATTGCAGCCGGAGCTATGCCAGTCGGTTTATGCTATGACTGACTCTTTCAAAGGACAGATGGGGTCTGCATGACTTTTACTTTTTAATGTCACTGAAATGGGTAGCCGAAGCAGAGTATGTGAAAACATAGATGCTACAAATGGGGCTTCTGCTGTTTGGGACAGGCTGTCTGTTTTTTGCAGTAGCATTCTGATAGCCATAATGATCTCCATTCTTGCCAGCTCACGGCCAATGCAGGCATGAATGCCATGGCCAAACGTCAGATGTTTCTTACCGTTTTTCCGATCCAGTTTTATTGAGTCCGGATCTTCCCAAAAACGCTCGTCACGATTGCCTGAAGCCCACATCAGAAAAATTCTGATTTCTCTGGGTAAGGTGACACCATGTAATTCAGTGTCTTTTTTGGTCCAGCGGAAATGGCCCTGGAATGCGGTTTCAAGACGAAAAACTTCTTCAACAAAAGCAGCAATTTGCTCCGGGTTGTCTCGAAGTTTCTGCTGGAGATCCGGGTTCTCAAGTAATAGCTTGACTGCATTTCCCATGGAGGTTGCTGATGAATCACTTCCGGCCATCAGTAGTTGAAAAATCAGACTGATAGCCAGACGGTCAGTAAATTCAGAGTCCGGATCGGCAGCAAACTGTGCAAACAGTTTGGTCATATTCTGTTCGGGTTGTTTTTTCAGTGACAGAAACTGTCTCCAGCAATACCGAACAAGCCTTAAACCGGCAATATGACTTCTTGCCAGAGTTTTTCGATCATTGATTCCACTCTGTGTTTCCAGAATACGCTCACACCATTTTTTTATTTTTTCGTAGTCCTCAGGAGGAAAGCCCAGCAGTTGGATAATGACAGAGACAGGAAAGCGCCATGCAAAGTCTTGCATAAAATCAAAGTTTCCCTTTGCCAGGACTTCATTCATCAGTTTCTGGCAACGTTGTTCAAGCTCCGGCTCCAGGCTTTTTACAAAATGTGCATTCAGACCTTTATGCCCAATCTTCCGATGGGTTTTGTGTTCTGGTGGATCAGAGACGGCCATGACGTCTGTTGGAACCAGGCCAAGCTTTGCCAGCAATTGCATTTTATTGCCTTCTTTGATGATGCTTTCCCCCTGTTTAAGGCTGGCTATTGAGCCTTGGTGGGTTGAAGAAAAACCATCCGTGTCTCGACTGACTTTAATAATGTCCTCATAGCGGGAAATGCAGTAAATACCATTGGGTAACTGGTAGACGGGATATTGGTCCCTGATCATTTTGTAGAAGGCATAAGGGTTCTGAAAGCAGCTGTTTTCCAGTGGTCGAAAATCTTCCGGGCAAGCTGGGTTTGTGGGGGCCTTATACGTTTCATTGGGTTCGTTGCAGGAGTCGTTTTTACTCTGCCTTGAACCATATCAATCCTTCCAGGGAATATGAGAGCAACTGTCGTTTTAGATGGTAAAAGGGACGTTCCATGATGTTCTCCATGTCTTTTTTATTTTTATGGAGTCACTATAGTTTTTTAGGTTTACAGTGTGAACCTGTTTTCATCTCTCTTGAACGGCAGTGTGAGAGAGGAATCATAGAAGAATCCCACTGTCTATAATGCATTAGCATTGCTGGTCAGCTGTCCGAGGATCTATGTCAAATCAGGGTATTGAAGCTAAGCGTTCCATTGATAAATCTTCCCAGTCAGAATGGACTGCCAGGGATACTGGCTGGATGTTCAGCCATATAGGGACAGGCATTGGTGCAGGGCTACTTTATCTTCCTATAGCGGCCGGTAGTGGTGGTGTATGGCCTTTGTTGTTCATGATCCTGGTCAGTGGCCCTATGGTGTTTCTTACCCATAGAGGGTTAACCCGCTTCTATCTGTCTTCTCAGAAATCTAACGGGGATATCAGCAGTATTGTGAGGGAAAGCTTCGGGGAAAAAGCAGGTCAATGCCTGATGTTGGTGTGCTTCTTGTCCATGTTTCCCGTTTTGCTGTTGTATACCATCGGTATTTCAAACGTTACAGAAAGCTTTCTATTGCATCAGCTTGGATGGGAGGGTGAGGTCAACAGGCCTTTACTGGTGTTTTTGCTGGTCATTGGCATGATGTCACTGTTTTGTGGTTCGGAGCAGAAGTTGCTGAAGCTTATTAGTGGTCTGGTTTTCCCGCTAACAGTCATACTGCTGTGCATGGGTGTTTATCTGATACCTCAATGGCGAATGGATTTTCTCCGACAGGAAGTGGCAACGATTGATATTATCAAAACCTTTCTCATGACTCTGCCCGTGTTGGTGTTCTCTTTCTATCATGCCCCTATTTGTTCGTCGTTTGCACAGTCGTACCGACGTCAAATTCCTGAGCTTCATCAATGCATTTCCAAGACAGATCAGATTCATTTCAAAAGTGCACTGGTCTTACTGCTTATCACACTGTTTTTTGTACTGTCATGTATATTGGCTCTGACACCTGAGCAGATAGAGCAGGCAAAAGCTCAAAATCTGCCAACACTTTCCATTCTGGCGAATCAGCCGAGCAACCGTTTTTTTTCGGGCCTGGCCCCGGTTATTGCTTTTGTGGCGATTCTGACCTCTTTTTTTGGCTTTTTTCTTGGCACCATTGAGGTGATCAATGGTTTTATTGGCGTAGGGTTAGAGAAGTTCAGGCCCGGGCAGTTAACGATCCCTTCTTGCAGACCCAGGCGGTTGAGTCTTTTTCTGGTTGCTTTAGGTTGTTGGATCGCTGGTGTCGGAAACTGGAGTGTGTTGACGATTCTGGATGCTATCGTAGCTCCAATGATGTCGATCATCTTGTTCTTTATTCCGGTTATAGGGCTCTATAAATCAAATGCTCTCAGACAGTACCGAAAGCCCAGGAATGACATTTTTGTAGTGACTATTGGTGTGATTGTTGTGGCAGGATTTCTGGTTTCACAGATATTGAAATAAAAAAAACCGAGCCCCCTCAAGCCCGGTTTCTTTTCTGGCTATGGCTTTGTTTGTTATAAGACTTCTCCTGATTTTCTGATCAAAGTTGTGAACGACAGTGCTTGTTGAGCTCTTGGTATCTAATATAAGTAATAGTGCCTATTTGATTATTGATCTAAATCAATAAATTGCTAAGGAGTAATACTTATTTTGTTGAGTTGCTTTTTGATAGACGAAAAAAAAACCGAGCCCCCTCAAACTCGGTTTTTTCTGCTGGCTAAGGCTCTGACTCTCAACGTATAGGACACTCCCCTGCTGCAAACTTTGAATTTAACTGACTGAACTCTGCAACAACATCTCGCTGTTGCTGCCTTGCTTGTGGTTTCACTATAAGTAAAACCACTTATCTCGTTTTTGATCTGGATCAATAAATGGTAGGTAATACTGCTTATTTATTTTTATGGGTTGTGATCGTTGGAATGATGACGCAATAGGGTGGTTTTGATATTGAAGGTGGCTTGTTAGAGAAAGTCGACTTTAAACGACAAACATAAAAAAACCAGGTCCCCTCAAACCCGGTTTTTTTATTGGCTGGCTACATCAAGTGTTATGCTTTTTATTCTTGATTCCTTGTACCGTTTTTTATTCTGACTTTGTTTTTATTCTTATTCTGCTTTCGCCCTCGCTCCTGTGGTTTCTACTATACGTAAGAACGCCTACTAAGAGATTGATCCAGATCAATATTTTTGTTTTTGTGTAGGTGTTTTTCGCAGAAAAGCTGGCGCGAACTTCGCATGTGTTCGTTGCTGCTCGATTGTTGTCTTCAGGTTTTCGATTATTTAGAATAAATACTATGAAGCATCAGTGAGAGAAGATTTAATAAATAGGAAGTTAAGTGAAATCGATCTAATCGAGATTTTCTGACTGTGTCTTCTTAGATGTTATTAATTCAATAATGAATGATTCGGAAAGTTTCGACGGTTATCTCTACACTCCCTATTGTTAGCCCTGTAACTGCTCCATGGCTCAGACGTCCTGCTTCGCTCTAACTCCTACATCGTGTAGTAGAGTAACTACACAGGTGGGTTTATTCTTCTACTGAAACAATCCTGGAAATTGCTCCTCGGCTCGAGCGTCCTGCTTCGCTCTAACTCCTATATCGTGTAGTAGAGTAATTACACAGGTGGGTTTATGCTTTTGCTGCAACAATCCTAGAAATTGCTCCTGCATTTCCAGGATACATTACATCCATGTAAATAAAAAAACCGGGTTCCCTCAAACCCGGTTTCTACTGGCTGGCTATGTGACTGTTCCCGCTTATTATTCTTGTTTCCATTCCTGAAGCTGTTTGAATTGTCTGGCGTGGCTAGTAACTCGCTGACTTATTGTTATTAACTCGTTGTTGCCAATCGCGCTCACAATTTCAGTATACGTATATCCCGATACCGAGTTTTGATCTGGATCAATTTAATTCGGTATATACCTATCAATTTAGATTAAACCTGCCCTATGAGCTTTTCCGAAGAGAATTACTCTGGCCTGTGGGAGAGGAATGATTCTCTTCGCTCATGATTGAACATTGTTACAGACCGCGAGCCTGGCACATGACTTTGTATTCGTCTTCATAGAAGAACTTCTCTTCGCCGAATGCAGGCTTGAGGTCGTCCAGCCAGGTAGCCGCTTCATCATACTGGGCAAAGAATGGCTTGTAGCACCAGTCAGGGTTACGGCCTTGAAGAAAGCGAAGAACGAAAACTTTCTCGCCGTTAACCTCGGCCACACCGGTGATTTCTACTTTACCAGGCCCTGCACTCATGGAAGGGCCCCGTACCGTTCTTCCCAGCCCGGACATCTGGGTAACCGCTTCCTGGTAAATGCTATAGGCACGAGCCAGAGGGATTTCAAAGTAATGTTTTGCACCAGTATCGCGGGCGACAAAGAAGTAGTAAGGAATAATTCCAAGGGATAACTGAGTCTTCCAGTTTTTTACCCAGACAGCAGCATCATCATTGATGTGACGAGTCAGGGGGGCCTGGGCACGAATATTGGCACCTGTTGCTCTAATTCGCTTAATGGCTTCTTTGCAGACGTCGGTTTTCAGTTCTGCATAGTGATCAAAGTGAGCCATGAAGGCGAGATGTTTACCAGAGTCAGCAATCTTTTTGAACAGCGCCATCAGTTCTTCTGCGTCATCATCCTGGGTAAACCGATATGGCCAGAAGGTCAGTGTTTTTGAACCAATACGAATGTGACGAATATGGTCAAATTCTGGCTCCAGCAGAGGCTCAAGGTAAGCCTTGAGAATCTTGGTTTTCATCACCAGAGGGTCGCCACCGGTAAACAGCAGGTCAGTGATTTCAGTGTGGGCTTTCAGGTAGGCGTGCATGGTGCCTGCATCGGTGGAAGCCATTTTCAGTTCATTATCGCCAATAAACTGAGCCCAGCGGAAACAGAAGGTGCAGTAACTGTGGCAGGTTTGTCCCTGGCTCGGGAAATAGAGGGCAGTTTTCCGGTACTTGTGTTGCATACCTTCAACAGGCTCGCCTTCCAGCATAGGGGAGTTCATGGCCTGTTGGCCTGCAGGGTGAGGGTTCATACCCAGCTGAATTTCTCGGGCTGCCTGTTTGATCGTATCGCGACTTTCGCCTGCTCTGTGCAGCTTTTCCATGAAGTTGAAGTCAGCTGCCTTCAACATTTCTTTTTGTGGGAACATCAGTCTGAAGATGGGGTCGGCAGGAATGTTATTCCAGTCGATCAGCTCATTGATGACATACTCGTTAACACGGAACGGCATGACACTGGCCACAACCTTAATATCGAACTGCATGGTTTCTGGCAGTTCGCGGAACTGCTTAATGCTATCGATGTTTCTTTCAGTGAAGACTTTGTAGGGGCGATCAGAATTGTCAGTAGAAGCGATCAGCGTTCCAGCGGGAGTAGAGTCAGTCAAGGAGTATCCTCATTAATGGACTGAGGCCATCACATTCATACCTGGAAAACAGGTGGAGTGATTGACAGCAGTGCTGCAGTTTTTTATCTCAGCTGTTAATGCACAGAACTGATGAAAAACGCTTATTAAATTCGACTGGAATTTTTTCATAAACTCGGCTGGCCGAGCATCCGCTATCACCGTGAGATGGCATGGGCCAGATAGGGGATTCAGGAAGGTCAATACGGGCAGTTGAAAAGGAAACACGTTTAAATTCGTTAAAGTGAGCTTTTTCAGGTTGTTGTATAAAGCGGTCATGAATCCCTTGTGCTGTAACAGATTAGGTTGACGTTAAAGAGGGTTTCTTTGTATTCTCGTTGTCGAGTGAACGTTCACTAATAAAATAATAAAGAGCCAGATTGATGCAAAGAAGAAGACCCCCTCTCTTTTCCTGTTGCCTGGTGCTGGGTAGTTGCCTGACAGCAACAGCCCAGGCGATTGAATTCACCTCCGGAGAAATAGAGGGAAGGCTAACTTCTCAACTCTCTATTGGTGCTAGCTGGAGTACAGAAAAGGCCGACGACTCGTTGATCGCCAAAGGTAATGGCGGTCAGGCGTTTAGTAGCACGATGGACGATGGACGTTTGAACTTTGATAAAGGCGACAGCTTTTCAGAGATTTTTAAAGGCGTTCACGAACTGAGCCTGAACTACAGAAATTTCGGTGCATTCTTTCGTGGAAAGTATTGGTATGACCGACGTCTGAAAGATAGTCATGTGAATCATGGTCACGGGGTTACTGGCTATGGCGCTACCCGAAAGGATAAAAAGCTTGATGATGGTCCATTTGATGACCCGGCTAAATTCTCCGGGGCAGAAATTCTGGATGCCTATGTCTACGGTGATTTTGAACTGGGCGACGTGTTAATGGATCTACGCCTCGGACGCCAGGTCGTCAGTTGGGGTGAGAGTACTTTTATCAGGGATGGAATCAACAGTATTAATCCGGTTGACCTGAATGCATTCCGTCGTCCAGGTGCTGAAATCAAGGAAGGCCTGCGTCCTGTTAATATGATTTATGGCAACTTCGGTCTGACTGAAAACCTGACCATGGAGGCTTTTTATCAGCTGAAGTGGGAAAAGACCGTTGTTGATGGCTGTGGCACTTTCTTTGCCGGGAGTGATGTAGTTGCAACGGGTTGTGACAAGCTGACTTTAAGTGGTTATGCGCGTTCGGATGAACAGGCTCTGGCTGTGCCCAATGGACAGGGCTATATGGCCAGGATAGGTGACAAGGAGGCCAGTGATTCCGGACAGTTTGGTCTGGCATTCCGGTATTTCTCACCGGAACTGAACGATACCGAGTTTGGCTTTTATTATATAAATTATCACAGTCGTGTACCTTACTTTGGCGGTGTAGCACTCAATCCAGGCGCTGGGCCCGCTGTCTATGCCATGGAATTCCCGGAAGATATTGAAGTGTATGGTCTTAGCTTCAGTACTTCGGTGGGCGATTATTCCCTGGCTGGTGAAATCAGTCATCGTCCTGATCAACCTGTAGGTATAAATAGCACTGACTTGTTGTTTGAAGCTTTGACCGCCGGTACTGCGAATCTAATTCCTGGCCGAGTCTCACCGGGTAAGGCTTTTACAGGCTTTGACCGTCTGCCCGTTTCCCAGGTACAAGTTACAGTTACCCGCTTCTTTGACCAGGTATTGGGAGCGAGCCGTCTGACCCTGCTCGGAGAAGTCGGTTATTCCCATACTGGCGATCTCCCCAGTACCGACAAGGTTCGTAATGGCAGGGCTCCTGCTTTTGGTATCGGTAAAGGCTGTAATCCTGCAGTCCCTCCCTTCAGTCCTGCTTCAGGCAATAAATGTACCGACAAAGGTTATGTCACAAGTGGTGCATGGGGTTATCGACTACTGGCAGCCCTGAGCTATAGCAATGTTTTCGCTGGGGTAAACCTGACACCTAAAGTGGCTTTTGCCCATGACGTGGATGGTTATTCAGCGACAGGTGTCTTTCTTGAAGATCGTCAGGCTTTGAGCCTGAGCCTGGCAGCCGATTATCTGAACACCTACACCGCCAGTGTCTCCTACAACACCTTCTGGGGAGGAAAGTATAACCCCTCCAAAGATAGGGATTACGCAGCTATCAGTTTTGGCGTCAGCTTTTAAAGGGATTGAGTTCTGAAAGCAATCAATACCAAGTCCATCTTATCACTGGCTTTCAGTTCATTGTTGCTGGCTGCATCGCCAACGACCCAGGCGAAAATCGATCCTGAGGTGGCAGCAAAGCTGGGCAATGCCCTGACCCCTGTGGGGGCAGAGAAAAAAGCTAATGTGTCTGGCTCTATTCCTGCCTGGGATGGGCAAGTGGTTGAGACCATGGATAAAGAGGGTTTCTTGAAAAATCCTTTTCAGCAGGATAAGCCCTTGTACGTGGTCAACAGCAAGAATATTAATCAGTATTCTGATGTGTTGACAGAAGGGCATAAAGCACTGATTAAAGCCTTCCCGGACAGTTACAAAATCCCTGTCTATAAAACCCGAAGAACGACCGTTTATTCCACAGAACTGTACGAGAAAGCCAAACTGGATGCGGTAGCTGCAGAGTTGGCTAATAACGGTAACGGTGTCGTTAATTTCAAGGGTAACGTTCCATTTCCGGTGCCTGCCAACGGACTTGAGGTGTACTGGAATCATATCAACCGATTCAAGGGTGGCAGCATGCAGTGGGGCAGTATTCTGGCCCCGGTGCAGACCAGCGGCAGTTACAGCTTAATCAAGGTTCAGGACAAACTGGTTTGGCCGGACTACTTGCTGGACAGCGGCGGTTTTAATGCGGATAACCTGTTGTACTTTTATACCCGCAAAGTCACTGCACCGGCAAGAATGACAGGCAATGTACAGCTGGTTCGGGAGCCACTGGACCATATCAAGGAAGCTCGTGGTGCCTGGGTTTATAATGCTGGACAGCGCCGTGTCAGAAGGGCTCCCACTATCGCTTATGATGGACCGGCGTTTGCTTCTGAAGGAATGCGGACATCGGATAACATCGATATGTTCAATGGTTCCCCTGATCGCTACAACATGAAGCTGTTGGGGAAAAAGGAAATGTTGATTCCCTACAACGCTTACCAGGTAGCTTCTCGTGATCTGAAGTATTCAGACATCATAAAAAAGGGACACATTAACCAGGAATATGTCCGCTATGAGCTTCACAGGGTATGGGTTGTAGAAGCCACTCTGAAAGAAGGTGAGCGTCATATTTATGCTAAAAGAGTCTTCTATGTGGATGAAGATACCTGGCAGATTGCTCATGTCGATCACTATGATGAAAGAGGCAATCTATGGCGGGTAGGTGAAGGTTATATGGCATTCTTCAGCAAGCCGATGATGAGCTGGTATTCTCTGGGTACACTGTACGATCTGATTGCCAGACGATATTTCGTAGACTGGTTGATGAATGAGGAGTCCAAACCTATCGACTTTTCACGTGCGGCGAGAAGTCGCGACTTTACGCCTTCTTCCCTGCGTAGGTCAGGCCGCTAGCTCGGTTCTTGATGAGATAAGCAAATGGGCGGGATAGAAGAGGAAAGAGAATTCTCTTTCCTCTCTTGGGGTCAGGCAGACTCGAGCTGTTTGATTTCAGCTTCTTGTTCTTCTTCAGAGCGGTTGGGCAAAAGCTCACCGCTTTTGTGCATGCGCTCCATCTTGCCATTGATTGCCGCACCGGCCACCATTTCCATGACATCGTAGTATACGTTGCCTTCTACATGAGCTTTGGCTGACAGTTCCAGTTTCTCAGTCGCATAAACATCACCTGTTACACGACCGTTGATCACTACATAAGCGGCCTGAATGTTGCCGTCAACACTGCTGCCGGCAATCAGTTGCAGTTTGCCATCATTGGAGCTGACATTGCCCTTGATTTTGCCTTCAACGTGAACAATGCCTCTGAAGCGGATATCCCCTTCCACCTCAGTGCCAGCAGCAATTAGAGTGATAGTATCATCGTTTCTGTTGCTGCCTACCGGGTTGTCTTCTGAGCTGTTCTTGCCCCACATAGTGAACTCCTTAAAATGCTTGACCCGAAATGCATATAGCGTAAGAAAAAGCGGTTTGCGTCCTATTGTTTGAAAACGGAAGGACAGGCTCTTTTTCAAGGTGAATTTTCAAGGGGTGAATCATCCTTCATTGGGCTGTCAGCTTCAATGTGTAAACGCCACTAATGAGAGTTTGAGCAAGTGCAATGCGGTGGGTTTGGCTCCACAGGCTTTGCAGGGTAAGGATTCCTTGACTATATATCTAGTCCAGAAAAATAATCTCAAAACTAATGTTGTTACTATTAAGGACACTAGGAGCCTGTCGGACTTACCACTGACCTACTGCGAAAAAGCCTGATTTGGCCATTTTTTATGATTCTTTTCGTTGAATAGCTCGCTATTCGCCTCAAATAATCATAAAAACTGTCTCAAAC